>JAFTLK010000184.1 GCA_017455975.1 Clostridia bacterium
CCTGCGCCTGTATCTGGATACCCATCCGGATGACACACAGGCACTTGCGCTGTTTTCGCAGATGTATGCCGATGCGGACGGTGACGCCTATCCCTTCCGCGGCATCAAGCCCTGCGATGTTGACGGCGGAATGTGGCGTTACCTTGACGGTCCGTGGCCATGGGAGCCGGAGGCGAACTGTGATGTCACCGCATCGCACTGCGGGAAGGGAGGTCGATGATCCATGTGGAGCTACGAAAAGCATTTGCAGTATCCCGTCCGTATCAAAAATACCAATCCTCGGCTTGCATCGGCAATCATCAGCCAGTACGGCGGTCCCGACGGCGAGCTCGGTGCATCCCTGCGGTATCTGTCACAGCGGTATTCCATGCCGTATGACGATGCCAAGGGCGCATTAACCGATATTGGCACGGAGGAGCTTGGGCACCTTGAGATGATCGGCTCCATCGTGCACCAGCTGACGCGCAATCTGACACCGGAGCAGGCAGTGGCCGGCGGCTTTGAGGCATATCTGGTCGATCACACGACCGGTGTTTATCCGCAGGCTGCGGCAGGCTTTCCGTGGACGGCGGCATCGATGCAGGTCAAGGGGGATCCCATCACCGATTTGCATGAGGATATGGCTGCCGAAATGAAAGCCCGCACCACCTACGACAACATTCTGCGCATCTCGGATGACCCCGATGTCAACGATGTCATAAGATTCCTGCGCGCACGGGAAATTGTGCATTACCAGCGGTTCGGCGAGCTTCTGGTACGCACACAGGAGCGGCTGGACGCAAAGAATTTCTTTGCGTTCAATCCGGCGTTTGACAAAACCAAGACGATGAAGAAATGACAGATGCGGCGGTATCGCACAAAAGCGATACCGCCGCAATTTCCACTTATCGGGCAGATGGGAGGTTTATTCCTGCAGATGTTCGGACGTTCTGATTTTTTCGATGCGTACCTGATACAGAATGACCGGAATCAGCGAAAGCAGAGCGATGATGCCGAAGACGGCGGAAGCAATCGGTGTCTGAAACAGAAATGCGGCACCCATGAACGCAAAGAATGCGGTATAGGAAAGCCATACATTCCGCCATTTTTTCAAAAAGGCGATTTTGTCGGGGGGGGTGGTGTGCAGTTCAAAGGGCTTGCCGTCGTTCTCCTTTTCCACAATCAGAAGCTCTTTGTTGAATGTCGTTCGGTTGGTGCTGATCTGACCGCCGGCCTCTGCCCACGGACGCCAATGTACCTTGCCGATAGAATAATTGAGGTTTGCGTTTTTGTACCAGACTTTATACCCGCAGTCCTCCAAAAAGGCCTTGTATTTTTCTGCATTTCTCTGCGATTTGTCTGCAATAAATTCCACGGCATACCGGTATTGCCCCGGTGCACAGCGCTCAAATACATAGGTCAGCTTTCCCGTTCGGATCATCCGCCAGCCGTCATCTGCCATTCGATTCAGCCACCGTGCCTGCCATTCCGTGAAGCCGCCGAAAAAACGGGTTACATTTTTGGTCATCTGTTTATCCTCCTGTGATCTCACCGGCGATCTGTGTCAGTTCTCTGAGCCGGCGCAGCTCCTGTTCTGCAATCTGCCTGCCAAGGGCTGTGACAATATATTCCCTGCGCCGGACATCGGAATCGTCATAAAGTGCAATCCAGCCCTTTTTGCACAGGCTTTCGATGGCACCGTACAGGGAGCCTGCACCGAGTACCAGCCGCCCGTTTGTTTTTTCTTCAATAAACTGCATGATGGCATATCCGTGCCTGGGCTCATACAAGGAAAGCAGTACAAAGAAAGTCACCTCTGTCAGCGCACCGCCCCGTACATTGTCTCGCATACACTATGACCTCACTATTACGGTTACTGTAATAAGTATATCACGAGAGGCAAAAGATGTCAAGGGAAAACTGCGTTTGTGTGTAAAAAAATTGTGAATATCATGTGTAATGCCTTGACAAACTCGATATTCGAGATTATAATGACGTTAAGAAAACTCGATTATTGAGAAACGGAGGTGCGGGCATGGCAAGAGCCAAATTCAAAACGCTGACAGAGCAGATGTTTTACATCCTCCTGTGTATGAAAGAAGAATGCCGCGGGATGGACATTCTGGAAACTGTGCGTAAAATGACCGAGGGCAGAGTAAATATCGGTTCCGGCACGCTGTATGATCTGCTGGAACAGTTTGTCGAAGAAGAAATCATCG
>JAFTLK010000013.1 GCA_017455975.1 Clostridia bacterium
ACCGACTTTGCAGACGATGAGGCAATGCGCCAGTATATCCTCAACCGCACGGCAAAATTCGGCAACAACGAAGAATCGGTGGACGCGCTTGCGGTCGAGATTTATAACTTCGTTGACGGCGAGGTCAAAAAATACACCTCGTCCATCGGCGGCACGACACATCCGAGCTACTTTGCGTATGTCGTGCACGGACAGATGGGTTATATCACCGATGCCACGCCCGACGGACGTCATGCGGGAATGGCGCTGTCCGAGCATCTGGGGGCTGTCGGCGGTATGGACAAAAACGGACCGACGGCGGTCATGCATTCGATTGCCAAGCTCGATCAGAGCAAGGGCATCGGCGGTATTGCGACCAACTACCGTTTTGCAAAGAACTTTGTCACCGCGCCGAATGGAAATGCCGCCGTGTGCAGCTTTATCCGCACATTCATGGAAAACGACTGCTTTGAAATTCAGTTCAACGTCATTGACAAAAAAGACCTGCTCGACGCAAGAGCGCATCCCGAAAACTATCGCACACTGCTTGTCCGTGTCGCGGGATATTCCGATTATTTTGTCAATCTGGCGGAAAACGTCAAGGATGAGGTCATTGCGCGGACGGAGAACGGAGGTGTATAACGGGGCTGCCGCAAGTTTTCAACTTGCAGCACCCCCGAGTGAAATATTTCCGCATACGCGGAAATGTGATATCTGCCTTTGGCAGGTGATATTCGCTTACGCGAGTGATATATTTCGCCCAGCGGGCGAAATGTGAAAGATACAAAAGAAAGAATTGCCGTTTCGCACTTGCAGGACAGGTATGAAACGGCAGTATTATTGTCGGAATATCACAGCTCGGTCAGCTGTACCATCGCCTCGGTATTGACAGCACCGTCGGACTGGCGTACCGTGCGGAAGTAATAGATTCCGTTTTCGTCCGGTGTTTCTGTTCGGAAAACGTGAACCGTCTCGCCGAGCGGCGCTTCTTTCTGAAATGCGACAGAGAGGGCGGCGATGCGTTTTCCGTCCATGGGAAGATGATCGCAGTACAGATCGCAGTAATGCGTGTTGTTCAGATGACGGTTGGTATCAATGTCGGAATAGCGCACGGTCTTCTCGCCGACGGGTGTCAGTTGGGCTTCCTTGGGAATCCGGAAGCGCAGGGGCAGGGAGGGGGTCAGTGTTTCGTCGCGGGCGAACGGAATGTCGATATCCTCCACGCGCAGAAGCCGCTGATTTTTGTAGTCGAGAAATGCCCACTGGGATGCGGCACGTGCGGCAATACGGGTATCGTCGTCACCGCAGAAGATCTCAAAATAACGGTCAAACGCCGCTCCCCGGCTGGACGAGCACGGCCATGTGGTACAGCGCACCGTCTCAAACGTATGCACCGGTTCCGGAAAGTCAATGGAAATCCGGCTTAAAATGAACGCGCGTCCGAGCGACTGCAGCGTATCGAGGTTCGGACCGAGCGCCTCCAGCTGACGTGTGGCGGATTCCTGCATAAACCGCATCAGGTCCGCCGCACGGCAGACGCGGCCCGCATCGGACATGTGGATCATGATATCGCCGGAAAAGGTGAAACGGGGAAATGTGGCCATCGGGATGTCTCCTTTGCAGAGGTTTTTCCTTATTATACCATGAAAATATAAAAAAAGTATGACGAAACCGCAAAAAAACTACGCCCCCTGCCACATGGAGGCGTAGTTTTCGTATGATATCACGAACGGTCGTGAGAGATCAGAAACGATCTCAGTGCTTTCTTGCCTTGAGAGCAACAGCAGCAGCTGCTGCGAGCAGGATGGAAGCTGCAGCGAGACCTGCGTCAGCGGTGACAGGCGCCTCGGGAGCGGTATCAGTACCTGCATCTTCTGCGGGAACTTCGGGTTCAACGGGAGCCGGGAAGTTGATTTCAGAAGAAACGAGGACAGCGTCCGGACCCTGGTCAGCCATGTAGAGGCGGTTGCCGATCATACCGAGCTGTGTGAAGTTGTTTGCGTTGTCATAGCCGACAACGGTAACAGGGGTCAGATCCTGCTGGTTGAGGATGTGAACCTTGGAATCTGCGCCTTCATAGGTACAGGTTGCGAGGTAGCCCTGGCCGAGAATGGTAACGCCGAAGCATTCGGAAACGGATGCCTGTGCAACGATACCGGTACCGTCAGCGGAAACCTTGAAAATGGTGTCGCCCTTGGAACCGACGCCGGTGGTAGCGCAGATGTAAATGTAACCCATTTCGTCGATTGCAATGTTGTTGGCATCCTGCATGCCGAAGCCGGAGGTCAGATCGAGGTAACCGCCGCCGGTGGTAAAGCCGTCAGAACCGAATGCGTCAAAAATCTTGGGGTTGTTGACATCGGTTACATCGTAGCAGTACAGTCTGTCGGATTCGTAGTTGGTGATGAAATACAGGTAGTAATTGCCGTTGACTTCACGGACGCATGCGCCGTTGACACCGACCTTACCTTCGATTTCGATCTTGACCCACTTGATCTCCTCGAGACCGTCTTCGGAGCAGATCGCAAAGTAAACAGCACCGTTGTTGGCTGCATTCGCAACGCCCATGTAAACGTATCCGCGGTCATCGGCTGCAAGTGCCTTGATGTATGCGCCGGGATCTTCGGACGGGTCAAACTGGTAGGTGCAGACTTCGTCGCCGGTTGCAGCGTCGAACTGATAAACAGTGGGGGTACCGCCGTTGAGCAGACCGCCGTAGTAGTACTTGCCGTTGGGATCAACAGCAAATGCACGCATCTGGACAGCATCGAGTGTACCCTGCTCGTAGAGCGCGAATTCGGAGAAGGAAAGGTTTGCGAAAACATCGTCATACTGTCCTGCGTTGACCGCACAGGTTGCGATCATCATAACAGAAAGAACGAGCGTCAGCAGCTTGAACATCTTCTTCATGGTTGGTATCTCCTTTGAAAATGATTTACAGCACGGATGTGGCAAAGTGTGCTGTTCGGTTGACTATATTGTAACGCAAAACAAATGCTTTGTCAAGATAATTTATGAAAAAAGTATAAAAATCGTGTGGGAAAAGAGAGAAAAATGCCCGGAACACGGACGGTTCCGGGACGGTGACAGGTCAATATTCTTCAATGTTGATACGGCTGACCGCCGGAAGACCTTCCTCCGGTGATATGCCGAGAAAGCGTGCGGCGGCATTGGCAAAGCCCTGCGGCTCGTCGCTGACGAAAAACGAGGAGCTGCCGGGGGTGTCGGATGCGGTGTGCAGATTGCGTTCTGTGAGAAGCGCATGCAGCCTGTGCGCCGCCTCACGTCCCGTGTCGATCAGCGTGACATCGGGAAGCACGCGCGAGATGACCGGCGCGAGCAGCGGATAATGCGTGCATCCAAGGATCAGTGTATCGGCGCCCGATGCACGGATCGGTTCCAGATACCGTTCTGCCGTCAGACGCGGGATTGGGTCATCCGCATCGACAAAACCGTTTTCAACGAGCGGCACAAACAGTGCGCATGCCGCGCTTGTGACCGAGATGGTCGGATCGACACGGTGAAGTGCACGTTCATATGCTCCGGAGGCGATGGTCGACGGCGTTGCAATGACACCGATGCGTCCGTTTTTTGTTGCGTGCTGTGCGGCTGTCACAGCCGGGTCAATAACACCGATGATCGGGATGTCGTTTTCTGCACATAACACATCCAGCGCATTGGCCGAGACCGTGCCGCAGGCAACAACGACCGCCTTGCAGTCTGCGTGGGAGAGCAGAAACCGGATATCCTGTGCGGCATACCGGCGGATGGTTTGTGTGGAACGGGTACCGTAAGGAACACGGCCGGTGTCGCCGAAATATACCAGCGTTTCGCGGGGCAGAAGCGTCCGGATCTCCCGGACGGCAGACAAACCGCCGAGTCCGCTGTCAAAAATGCCGATGGGGCGGCGGGAAATTTCCTGCATCATCGCTTATTTCCCTGCAGCCTCGGCAAGTGCGATCAGTTCGTCCAGCAGGGCGGTGGTGGACTTGCCCATATGGTTCCAGAGCTTGGGATACATGCTGATGGAGGTGAAGCCGGGGAGTGTGTTGATTTCGTTGAAGATGATCTGCTCATCCGCTGTGACGAAGAAGTCGACGCGCGAAAGACCGCGGCAGCCGAGGATCTCATAGATCTGTACAGCATATGCGCGGACAGCCTCCAGCGCCGCCTCGGAAATGCGTGCGGGAATGTAGTCGGAGGAGGTATCGGTGATGTATTTTGCGTCATAGTCATAGAATGCGGCGCCTGCATTGATCTCACCGGGAATGGCTGCCGCCGGTTGCTCGTTGCCGAGCACTGCGCATTCGACCTCACGGCCGATGATGCATTCCTCGACCAGTACCTTGTCGTCATACGATGCGGCGAGACGGAGGGCTGCGATGAGGGCTGTGCGGTCGTCCGCCTTGGAAACACCGATGGACGAACCGGCATTGGCAGGCTTGACAAACAGCGGATATGCGCTGACGGCCTCTGCCTCGTCACAGGCACCTATGGGATCGGTATCGATGCGCGTGCGCGTGAAGACGGCGCACTTTGCCTGCGGAATGCCGAAATTGTTGAGAATGAGCTTGGTGAATACCTTATCCATGGCGACCGCCGATGCGGCACAGTGCGGGCCGACATACGGAATGCCGGTCATGGACAGAAGACCCTGCAGGGTACCGTCCTCGCAGTACGCGCCGTGCACGACAGGGATGACTGCGTCAATGGTGACCGTGTCAAAGGTGTTTTCCGTTTCGCATTCAATGTACAGCTTGTGATCGCCCCAGGAGGAGGACAGCATGGCGCGGCGCAGATTTGCGTCATCCGCATGCCATCGGTCGGCGAGAATGGCTTCGTTTGTGCCGGTGTAGTGATACCAGCGGCCGTCCTCGGTGATGCCGACGCGGACGATGTTGTATTTTTCTTTGTCCAGTGCGTCAAGCACGGTGCAGACGGAGCGCAGGGAGACCTTGTATTCGGTGGATCTTCCGCCGAAGAGACAGAGAACGTTTTTTTTCATTGTGACTTTGACAGCACACACCGGGGACGGTGCATGCTTCCTTTCCTTTAGGATATGAGGGCTTGGGATTGATAAAGATCATATGCGCCGCATCACGGATGTATGCCGTCCCAGCCGCCGGCAAGCCGGAGAATCCAGACGAGCAGACAGGCGGCGGTCAGGAGCACCGCGGTGATCTGTTCCGCACGCAGATATGCCGCCTCGGAGATGTGCAGACGGGACAGCACGCGCGAGACGGCAGCAGGGAAGACAGAGCGGAAAAGCAGCAGGGCGAGCAGGGGCAGCGTCCACCACAGCGGATGAAACGCCAGTGCCGCGGCGAAGTCCCCACGCAGTGCGGAGAGCAGTGCGCGCGTCATGCCGCAGCCCGGACATGGAATGCCGGTCGTCAGACGGAGCAGGCACAGCCCGCCGCCGAACAGGTACAGGACGCAGAGTGCCGCCGCTGCAAGCAGGATCGGAATCAGATACCGCATGACGGGATCGGGATCAATCCGCCGGATGCGGCTTGATGACCGCGACACGGTCGTTGCCGTCGTAGTCGCGGCGGATGATGCAGGTACAGTCGTATTCCTGTGCCAGTGCGCGGATGGCGCGCTTCTGGTCATAACCGATCTCAAAGATGATGCAGCCGTCGGGTGCCAGATGCGGCAGGTAGCCGGCAAGAATCGCGCGGTAATAGCGCATACCGTCCTCGCCGCCGTCAAGTGCTGTGCGCGGTTCCATCTGCACCTGCACATCGAGGGTATCGATGACCGCAGTGGAAATGTACGGTGGATTTGCCGTAATGACGGCCGGCGCGGGTGCGCCCTGCGGGATCTCACCGAGCAGGACATCGCCGCGGACGAGCGTGAAACGGTTCTTCAGCGCATCGGAAAAACGGGCGGCATTGCGTTCTGCCGTCGCAGCGGCAGACGGGTACAGCTCCATGCCGTAGGCCATCGGAATGTCACCGCGCTGCATCAGCACGGAGATCGGCACACAGCCGGAGCCCGTACAAAGATCCCACAGCACGCCGCCATGCGGCAGACGGGAAACGGCTTCTTCGACGAGAATCTCGGTATCTGCGCGCGGGATCAGACAGCCGGGCGCACAGAAGAAGTCCTCGCCGCAGAACGGCGAGACGCCGAGCAGATAGGCAAGCGGAATGCCCTCGCCGCGTCCGCGTGCTGCTGCAATACAGCGCATGGCATGTGTCTCGTCGGCTTCCTCTGCACCGCGCAGAAGAATGGCGGCACGGTCAAGACCTGCGACCAGACGCAGGATCTCATCGGCTTCATATACCGTATCAATGGGGAGACCGGTCAGTTTTCCGGCCTCGGATAATGTCGCACGCAGGGTGCGTCTCAACTCAGCATAGGTCATCATAATCACGGTTCTGCGGGAGCGGCAGGTGCTTCGGTGTCAGCCGCATCTCCGTCGGGTTCGGTGGTGGATTCGGATTCTTCGGTTTTGGGTGCTGCTCCGACAATGCGGTAATTCTCGCCCGGAACAGCATAGGTTTCGAAGTCGGGGTATTCATCGCGGAGCGTATACTTGACGGCAGCGATCGCAATTTCGATCTGATCGTCGTCCGGCTCCTTGGTCGTCATGCGCTGCATCCAGAGGCCGGGCGCGGAGAGAATCTTTGTAAAGAGATTGTCGTGCTTGCCGGCATACATGATGAATTCAAAGGACAGACCGACGATCAGCGGCAGCATCGGCAGCTTGATGAGCAGACGCATCCAGAGTGCGTCCCAGGTGATGAACGATGCGAAGATGATCGAGACGATCAGCACAACAAAAATAAAGCTGGTACCGCAGCGCGGATGGAAGCGCTTCTGTGCACGGACATTTTCCACATTCAGCTCCAGCCCCTGCTCGTAGCAGAAGATGGTCTTGTGTTCGGCACCGTGGTACTGGAAGGTGCGCCGGATGTCGCTCATAAACGATACCGCCCAGACATACAGTACAAAGATGCCGATGCGCATACAGCCCTCAATGACGTTCTTGAACCAGCCGAGATTGCCGCCGGACAGGGCATCCAGACCCTTTGTGACCAGCATCGGCAGATAGAAGAAAAGTCCGAAGCCGAGCGCAACGCCGAGAACGGCAGCAATGACCATCACAAAATCCATGATGCTCTTGCCGAAGGTCTTTTCAAGCCATTTTTCGAATTTGGTCGGTTCCTCGTCCTCCAGTCCCAGCGCGTCGGCCGAAACGCCGAGCACCTTGTAGGAGAGGATAAAGCTCTCAACCATATTGATGACACCGCGGATGATCGGCAGCCGGAGCAGCTTGTGCTTGTCGCGCACGGTCGTATACTTGTGAGCGGAAATGCGGATCTTTTTGTCCGGCTGACGGAGTGCGATGGAATAATTTCCGCCCGCCTTCATCATGATGCCCTCAAGGACGGCTTCACCGCCGATTTTGCCGCGCCTGCAGGCCAGCGGATCCTCGCAGACCCCACTGTCCTTCGGATTCTTTTTATCTTTGGCCATACTATCAATCATCACTTCCGGATAAACAGAAGTGTTCTCCTTTCTGAATTGCGTGCCGCAGCAGCGGCAGATTGCTTTTTTGGAAGCAATCAATATTATAGCAGATTTTTTGAATAAAAGAAAGTCTTTTTCAAAATTATTCACAATTTCCTCGCAATTTGTGCACAGGATGCAAACATTTCGGGCCCCTTTTGCGAAAATCGGATGCGGACGGGCCGCAATACACAAAAAAATTCACATATCATATATTGAAAATTTCCGATGATTGTATTATAATAGATTACATAACAGAAAAGGAGAGAGTGCCAATGCTTCCTTCGCTCAGAAATTTTGCGATCACATTCTTTGTATCGCTGCTCATATTTGCATCCCTTGCTTATTTTCTCGCCGATTTTGCCATGGAGAATTTTGCAGGGGGCTTTTCCGCGGAAACAGAAGCCGAAACGGAAACGGCTCCGGAGACCGTCGGCGTGTTCAATCCGTTTGAGGAAAGCGACGACGACAGTACCTCCACCATCCAGGGAACGTCCTTCAACTTTGTGCTGATCGGACTTGACTATCAGGCGGATGTATTTGACGATTACCATGAATCTATGTCCGATTTCCTTGCAAAGGCTTTGTCCGGCACGCAGGACGAAGGTGTTGCGCAGCAGCTGACCTATGCGATGACGCGCGACATTTCTGCCGATGCCGTGATTGTCGGTCGTGTCGACCGGGAGGATCGCCGTCTTGTGCTGACGGCGCTGTCCGGCAATACGCGCGTGTTTGTCGACGGCGTACATACATCGCTCGGCTCGGTCTTTGTGGATAAGGGGCTTGACTTTTTCCTCGGTAAGGTCAGCGCAATGACCGGCTTTGCCATTGACTACTACGGTGTGGTCAGCATTCCCACCATGGTGTCCATCATTGATAATCTCGGCGGTCTGTCCTTTAAGGTTCCGTGTGACATGGAATATGAGGATCCGGTTGAGTCGCTGACCATCTCGCTCAAGGCCGGTTCCCAGTGGCTGTCCGGTGAGACGGCGATGCAGGTGCTGCGATATGCCGGATATGAGGACCGCGATGTTTCCAGAATGGGCATCCTGCGTGATATGGCGGTGTCCATGATGACCTCGATCAATAAGATCACGACGCTGGCACATGCGCCGGATCTGTATAAGAATCTCAAAAACGGCATTGCAACCAATCTGAGCCTTGCGGACTTTACCGATAACCTCGACCTGATCTTCCGCATCGGCGACTTTGAAGTCGTGAACTTTGCCTATCCCGGCAAGATGACCACAGACAACGGCGATCCGATGTTTGTGCCCGATACGACAAAGGCGATCGCATCGCTTCTGCAGTATCGCTCTTAAACGAATTTCAGAGGAGTGGACATATCATGATCAATCAGGTGTTTTTCCGATATGAGCAATTTGCCGAGATCCGTCAGCGTGCCGAGACCGATGAACATGTACGCGCGCTGGTTGATGCGGTTCTCAGGGAAGCAGAAACCACCGATTCCATCGGTGCGCTGGCGTTTGCGTATGAATATCACGGCGGTGAGGATTATTCTGCACGTGTACACAAGCAGATGCTTGCCGCGCTGGACGATCCGCGATGGGAAAGCGATGATTTCCCGCGCGCTGATCTCAGAACCGCTTCGCTGTGTGAACAGATGGCGGTCAGCTATTCGCTGTTTGCCGATCATATCCCTCCGGACGACCGCGAAACCATTGCGCGTCTGACATGGGAACGCGGCATCGAGCCGCTGATCCGTGAATGGGTTGCACCCGGACATAAGATTCATGCCTTTGATACGATGGGGCATAACTGGTGGCCTGTCTGCGTCGCATCCGGTGCGTTTGCCGGTATCGTCATGCAGGAGGATCTTGTCAGATACGGTATTGCCGAAGCACCGGCGCTTGTGCAGATGGCAGTCGACGGACTTGCCGCATGGTTTGCCTATCCCGGCAACCCGATGAACGCAAAGCCTGCATCCTTTGACCGCGGTGCGTTTTATGAAGGGGTCACATATCTTGACTATCTTCTGCACGAATATCTGCAGTTTGCCATTGCATACTGCGCCATCACCGGTCGGCATCCGTTTGACGATACGCCGTATCTTATGGACTGTGCCGACTTTCTTGTAAATACCTCATATGCTTCCACCAAAGGGGAGCGCGATTACTATATCGATTTCGGCGATGCCGACGGCTATGGCTATCTCCATGCACCGCTGCATCTGCTGGCTTACGGTATCGACCATCCCGGTCTGCGCTGGCTGGCACAGAATTACAGCCGGCAGAATGCCGAGCCGCTGCTGCGCCTGCGCGCGTATGAGAATGTCTACGACCGTCCTGCCTGCCTGCCCGAGACGACCTCGGCCTGCTATGACCGTGTCGGATGGGCGATCTTCCGCGACAGCTGGGACAAGGACGGCACGATGCTTGCTGTCAAGTGCGGCGATACCTGGAACCATGCTCACGCCGATGCCGGACACTTTGTGCTGTACCGGGATGGCGTCAATGAAATCTTCGACACCGGCAGTCCCCTCTCTTATTCAAACCCCCGCTATGTTCCGTATTATACGGATTCGTCGGCACACAATACCGTGCTGTTCGAGGGCAGAGGACAGGATGTCCGTGACAACTACAAAAACCACGCACATAACCCCGGCCGCCTGTATAACTTCGTCGATGCACCCGGCTTCCGTTATGTCGCGGCAGATGCAACCGGTCCGATGAGCCGGTATTTCCGCAAGCATCACCGCCATTTTGTCTGGGTCGACGGCGCGATTGTCATCTATGACGACATCGAATGCTATGACTGCGGACGTGTCAGCTATGTCCTGCACGCAGAGGAGCAGAACTGCCACCGGATGCTGACGCCGCATACCACCGAAATTCACGAGGGATGGATCGATCTCGGACAGGGAAGAGGCGAGCTTGAAAAACCGTACAAGCGTTATACCGTCAACACCGATACGGAAGGACACGCAAAGTTCATCTCGGTGCTGCTGCTCGATGAATCAATCACACCGGTGCTTGAGGAAATTGAGAACATTGCTTACAACATGGCATCGGAGGAGGCAAAGACCTCCTACCGCCTGACGCTCGGCGAAACGGTGGTTTATATCAACACCCGCGCGGACGGCAAGGTCATGCACCGCAACAGCGACAATGTGATGGACGGCATTTATACCGATGCCGAGATCATGGTCTGCAAAAACGGTATGCCGTATGCCGTCGTCAACGGCTCTGCCGTCAGAGAGGGACGGGAGGGGCGCTGGGCGCTCGATGTCTGGGCGCGCATCACCGGAACCATTCCCGAAAACGATCTGCGCACACAAAAAACGCCGTCTTAAAATGATCTGCGGCATGGCGGTTATATATTTGTATATATTGTAGGGACAGGCGTCCTCGACTGTCCGTGACAAGGTACTTGTCATGATAGGCAAAGTCCCCGACTGTCCGTGACAAGGTACTTGTCATGATAGGCAAAGTCCTCGACTGTCCGTGAACGCAATAGAAACGCACATTTCCGGGACGATACGTGCCCGGATAACATAACATCACGAAAGTGAGGAATTATCATTATGAAAAACAGACTTGACCGATCCAAATTCTTCCTCGGTACGTACATCCTTCGTCCGTATGCACGCACGGAAGCCCACATCAAGGATCTTGCTGACGCAGGCATCGACGTTGTCATGTGTATGCAGTCCGACTATGAGGCGCTCGACCTGTTTGCCAAGTACGGCGTCGGCGCGATCGTCAACGATGTCATCCCCGGCTGGTGGGGCGGCGACGGTGATCGCGCAGGTACGATGCACAAGGTCAATACATGGGACAAGTACGACGCAGGTGTCGCAAAGTTCGTCGATCACCCCGCGATTGTCGGTATTGACACAGGTGACGAACCGTCCGCACTCGACTTCCCGTATTACGGCCGTGTCATGGACTACACCGAACGGCATTTCCCGGGACAGTTTGCATATCTGAACCTGTATCCCAACTATGCGTCTGTTTCGCAGAACAACGACGAGCAGACCGTCAATCAGCTCGGTACCCCCACCTATGCCGAACACATCGCAAAGTACTGCGAGAATGTCGGCACCGATTATATCTGCTATGACTACTATATGTATTCCGCGTCTGTTGCCGGTGCATATGAGAATCTGCGCATTGTCGCCGATGCCGCACGCGATACCGGACGCTCGATGTGGATCGTGCTTCAGGTCAACTCCAATAAGCCCGCCGTCTGGATCACCGAAAATCAGCTCCGTTTCCAGGCATATACCGCAATGGCATTCGGTACCGAATCCATCATCTGGGCGTGCTGGACCGCAGGCTGGTGGCATAATCAGGTCGTCGACGAAAACGGCGAAAAGACCGAACAGTATGAAAAGCTGAAAGCGGTCAACCTGGAAATCAAGGGCTTTGCGGATACCTACATGAAGTACCGCCGTACCTCGACGCACTTCATCGGCTTCGGCGAAAACCATCCCGATCTGCGGATGCTCGCATACGAACCGAAGGAATCCCTCTCCACCGGTATCTTCTTTGATGTCACCGCACCTCAGCCGATCGTCGTCGGCCAGATGGTCGGCAAAGATGCAGATGACGGTTACGCGCTGATGATTGCCGCAGCAGACGATGCACAGGATGTCGACAATAAGTCCTACGAAGTCACCTTCCGCGCCTATGACCGCGTTGTCACTGTCTATCGCGGCAGTTCCGCAGAGGTTCTCCTGCCCGATGCAGACGGTGTTTACCACGTCCCGATGACCTCTTCGGCAGGTGCGCTTGTTACAGCAAAGTAAGTCTGTCGCTCACTTGTCATGCCGTCTGAATTTCTGTGACCGTTTTCCGGAGCCTGCATAGAATGGTAGAGGGTGAGCGGAAAACGCCGCCGCCCTTGTAAACCGACAACCCGATTTTTATTCCGGAGGTCAATTATGAGCTGCCTTTGCAATCTTTTCGACGGCGACAATATGTGGTGGGTTATCATCCTGCTGCTTCTGATTCTTTTCTGCTGCGCCTGCGGCTAACGGATACAACGGCTGTGGATGCGGACACTCCGCACCGAATGGCTGGAACAATTACGGATGCGAAAACAATAACCCCTGCCGCAGATGCGGTTGCAATGACTGATCGGTGCTCCCGGTACTGATCTGATCGATTGAATCGCGAACGCCCGTCACGGAAGACGAACTTCTGTGACGGGCGTGGTTGTTTTTATTTGAAGAAACGGTGCTTGAAATATGCCAGATACTGGTTCCAGTCCTCGCGGGAGAAGTAGTGCGTGCCGAAGCGGCAGTGGTAGTGGACGCGTCCGCCGCCAAGCCGGAAGGCTTCGCCGGCATTCGGATAGCGGTCAAGCGGCAGACCGTTGTCCTGTGTAAGCTCAGCCATGTCGGTGATGACACCGGTTTCGAGGAAGTGGTTGAGCTGTGCAATGATCGCAGCATTCATGAATTCTCTTGCCGGGTCAGCCCAGGAGTCCTCCCATGCCGAGCCGATGCACAGTGCGCGCGGCGCGGTCAGCGCGGTTAAGAAATGCTGGTCAAACGGCATTTCGTATTCGCGGTCGGCATAAGCGCGGTAGTTGGGGCAGAACCAGAACGGGAAGACGCGCGAGATGACCTCGACGGTCTCGCCGACCTTGCTGCGCGTGATGGCAGCACCGGAGCAGCCGGAGTCGTTGGAGCAGGCGCCGGCAAAGCGGTCGTCGAATGCCGCTGTGACAAGTGCGGTCTTGCCAAGACGGGAGTGACCCGCGACAAAGATCTTGTCGGTGTAAATATCATCGCGTCTTTGCAGTACGTCCATCAGACGGGAGAGCGCATAGGACCACATGCGGAGCTTACCCCATGCGGTCGGTGTGCGGTTGCTCTCTTCCGTGCCGTATTCCGGATAACAGCCGGCAAGACCGTTTGTGTAGTCGCCGTTATCTGTTGTGATGTCTTCATAGTAGACCTGCGCTGCGGCAAAGCCCTGATCGGTGATTTCCTCAAGCGGGAAATACTTGTCCGGAACGAGCGGACGGAAGTTGATGTGGATGACCAGCGGCACCTTCTGGCGGTTCAGCGGACGACCGGACGGAATCCCGATGGGATGGTTCGGACGGAACAGGCAGACGGGGAAGGAAAATTCGCCCATCGGTGTCGGGACGCAGACGTCAAACCACTCGCCCGTGACCTTACCTGCACACATATTGGTTTCGGTCTTGCGGGTTTCGCGGACAGTGACGACGGACGGATCGTCGAGCAGATTGGTGATCGCACCGCCGGGTGCATAGCCGTATTCATTCTCGGACAGAATTGTGCGAAGCTCGGCACGGCGGGCTTCCCATGTTTCGGGGGTGACGGGCGTGCCGTCGATGTGTGTGTAAAGATCCGGCAGAGCACGGATATCGATTTCGTTTTTCAGAAGGGTCATGATCTTTACCGGGGCTTCAGTTTCAGAAAGCCTTCCTTTCATTGGTTTCCCTTGTTTGTTGCTGCTGCTGCAGTGATAGCAGAGTTTAATGATAGAAACGGTGTTCAAAGTATGCCAGATACCGGTTCCAGTCTTCACGTGAGAAATAGTGAGTTCCGGGGCGGCAGTGATAGTGAACCCGTCCGCCGCCAAGACGGAATATCTCATCCGCATTGGGATATCGATCGAGCGGCAGGCCGTTGTCCTGCGTCATATCGGCAAAATCGGTGATGACACCGGTATCCAAAAATTGATTCAGCTGAGCGATGAGTGCGGCGTTCATAAATTCTCTCGCCGGGTCAGCCCAGGAATCTTCCCATGCAGAGCCGATGCACAGTGCACGCGGTGCGATCAGTGCCGTCAGAAAATGCTGGTCAAAGGGCATGTCATATTCATGATCCGCATACTGACGGTAATTCGGGCAGAACCAGAACGGGAAGACGCGCGAGATGACCTCGACGGTCTCACCGACCTTGTCGCGCGTGATGGCGGCGCCGGAACAGCCGGAGTCGTTGGAGCAGGCGCCGGCAAAGCGGTCGTCAAACGCGGCGGTGACAAGTGCGGTTTTACCAAGACGGGAGTGACCTGCGACAAAAATCTTGTCGGTATCAATATCGTCGCGGCGCTGCAGAACATCCATCAGACGGGAAAGCGCATATGCCCACATGCGGATTTTGCCCCATGCGGTCGGTGTGCGGTTCGCTTCTTCCGTACCGTATTCGGGATAGTGTCCTGCAAGACCGTTGGTATAATCGCCGTTGTCGGAGGTGATATCCTCATAATAGACTTGAATGGCGGCATAGCCCTGATCGGTGATTTCTTCCAGCGGGAATAATCTGTCGGGGACGAGCGGACGGAAGTTGATGTGAATCACCAGCGGAACCCGATCGTCGGTCTGCGGACGCTTTGACGGTCTGCCGACAGGATATTTCGGGCGGAACAGTCCGACGGGGAAGGAAAATTCTCCCATCGGTGTCGGAAAGCAAACATCAAACCACTCTCCGATGACCTTGCCTGCACACATGTTGGTATCGGGCTTGCGGGTCTGGCGGACAGTGACGACGGAAGGATCGTCGATCTGGTTGGTGATTGCACCGCCGGGTGCATAACCGTATTCGTGCTCGGACAGAATCGTGCGAAGTTCGGCACGGCGCCGCTCCCACGTTTCGGGAGTGACGGGTGTTCCGTCGATATGTGTATAAAGATCCGGCAGGGCGCGCAGATCTATTTCATTCTTCAGGAGCGTCATGGTATGCTCTCCATTGGATCAGTCAAAACAAATGGGCGTGTTGGAAACAGCGGAACGCGGCTCTGCCATATAGTCAGCGACGGTCTCGCGCCACTTGTTGTAGTGCTCGGTCGTCTTGTGGAATGCCACGGCATCCGCATCAGCGAAGACCTCATACAGCGTGAAACGGGTCGGGTCGTCCTTGTTCCACAGCACGTCAAAGCGGACATTGCCGGGTTCCTTGCGGGTATTGTTGTGATTGTAGGTGGTGATTTCCTTGAACTGCTCGATATACTCGGGCTTGACGTGTACGGATACGAGATTGGCGATCATAATGGGTATCTCCTTTGACAAAATTTTGTTGGTTTCAGTATATCACAGAATTGAAAAATTGGCAAGGGTTTGCGGAAAATAATACTTGATTTTTTTCATGCGGTATGATACTATATATATAATGAAATATCATCGGAAAAACAGGAGGAATGTTCACGATGAAACTGCATAATTACACGATCATGCCGCTGGATACCGACCACCTCGAGGAAATCTGTGAGGATATCCGTGCCCAGTATGAAAACGGAACCGCAACATGTGCGTTATTTATGATGACGCTTGTTCCGGAGGGCAATCCGCCGGTGGACAAGGTCGGACTTCTTTGCAAAAAGTACGATTTGTTCCGTGCGCGTCTTGCGGCTATGGGGCTTGGCAGCGGCGTTCTGGTGCAGGCAAGCATCGGACACGGCTGGGTGCTCTCGGAAATGTATCCCTTCCAGTCGTATACCGGCATCGACAGCGGCGATACCCTCCGCGTGGTCTGCCCGTATGACGAGGGCTTCCGCGAATATATCAAAAACGCATTTACTGTGATTGCATCGCACAAGCCCGATACAATTATGCTTGACGACGACTTCCGTTTGCTGTCCGCACGTCTCGGCGGATGCGGATGTCCCCTGCACGTCGCACGCTTCAACGAACTGTGGGGTGAGGGCGCATCCTTTACCCGCGAGGAAATCAGCGCAATGCTCGGCGATCCCGGTGAGATCGGTGACCGCGCAAACGAGATCTTCATCCATACCCAGCATGAGGCGATGCTTGACTGCGCACGCCTGATGCGGGAAGGCATTGACGAAGTCGATCCGACCCTGCCCGGTACCTTCTGCTGTGTCGGCAACAACGTCGAATGTGCCGCGGAAATCGCCGCGATTCTGGCAGGAGAGGGCAATCCGCGCGTTGTGCGTCTGAACAACGGGCATTATACCCAGCCGTGCAACCACAATTTCTCCAATGTCTTCCGAAACGCCGCGGAATCGGTTGCAAAGCTGCGTGACCGCGTCGATGTGATTCTGGCCGAAACCGATACCTGTCCGCAGAACCGCTATTCCACGTCAGCAGCCTCTCTGCATACGCACTTCACCGGGACGATTTTGGAGGGTGCGCGCGGTGCAAAGCATTGGATTACGCGCCTGCATGCGTGGGAGCCGGAGTGCGGTGCTTCCTATCGCCGTCTGCTTGGCAAATACCGCGGCTTTTACGAAGCACTGGCAGAGCTGGTTCCGCATCTGCACCACCGCGGCTTCTGTATTCCCGTCACGGGAACGCCGCAGTTTGACCGCCGCAAGATTTCCGGCGGCAGTGCGGGATGGTCATCCACCGTGCTCGAGCGTCTGGGACTTCCGATGTTCTTCTCTGCCGAGCCGCAGGGCATTGTCTGCTTTGACGGTGCGTCCGATGCCGTTTATACCGACGGGCAGCTTGAAAAAGCACTGTCCGGTGCGGTCATGCTGTCCTCAGATGCGGCAGCGCATCTGATCGGACGCGGATACGGCGACGATCTCGGTGTTGCTGTCCGCGACTGGACGGGAGCGCAGCCCAGCTATGAAATTCTGCCGTTCAGAAGCAATGAATGCTCGGTACAGCAGCACATCCGTGAACTGGTTGTGCAAAGTGATGATGTAAAAGCACTCTCCGCCGTGTATCACTCTGTCGACCGCGTCAATCCGAAGTACCTGTTCCCCGGTGCAACGGCATACAAAAACGCACGCGGCGGCAATGCGTTTGTCTTCGCCGGAACGCCGAATGTCCCCTACGGACTGACGACCTCCTTTGCTTTCCTCAACCTGTCCCGCAAGCAGCAGCTGATCGATATCCTGCGCATGGCGGGAGAATGTCCCGTCTATTACGCAGGGGATGAAGAAGTGTACTTCCGTGCGGCAAATGTTGACACGGCGGCAGGCGCTGCTGACGGAACGCTGTTCTGCGCCGTGTTCAATCTCGGCATGGATCCGATTGAAGAAATCGTCCTCGGCTGCGAGACAATACCGCAGAGAATTGAGATGCTCGACTGTGACGGTACACGCAAGCCTCTGTCCTTTACCTGCAATCCGGAGAACGGTACTGTCACCGTTGATGTGCCGGCGTATACGCTGATGCCGGTCGTCCTGCTGCTCTCCTGATATATGACAACAGAATCCATCCATACAGAAAGGAATACAAGAAATGCTGAAAAACTGTTTTGACCTTTGCGGCACATGGACGATGTTCTATGCCGAAAACCGCAATGTAAAGAAAATCAAAGAAGCCATTACCACGACCGCCGATGCCAAGCGTCTGATCTATTCCTCCGTCGAGGGAACTGTCCCCGGCAATTTTGAGCTTGATCTGCACCGTGCAGGTCTGATCGGCGACCTGTACTTCGGCACCAATACGCTCGAGATGCAGAAGCTGGAAAACCTGCATCTGTGGTACTGCCGCACCTTTACCTATCACGGTACAGCGGATGAAAACACGATGCTCCGCTTTGAGGGCATTGATACCGTCGCGGAAATTTATCTGAACGGCAAGCTCTTGCAGAAAGTCTCCAATATGTTCTTAACCTATGAGATTCCCGTACCGGATCTCATCGACGGCGAAAACGACCTTGTTGTTCATATTCTTCCCGCGACCATCGCTGTCCGCGAGCATGCCGTACCCGTGTCTGCCAACGCGCTGAAGTATAACTACGAATCGCTCTATATCCGCAAGGCCGCATCGATGTACGGCTGGGATATCATGCCGCGCATTGTGTCCGCCGGCATCTGGAAGCCTGTTTCGCTGATTCAGAAGAAGCCCGACCGCATCGACGATGTGTTCATTTATCCGAACTGGCTCGGAAGTGACGTGACCAACCTCTGCGTCTTCTTCAATCTGACGATTGACAAGGATTTCCTGCACGACTTCAAGATCCGTGTCCGCGGTGTCTGCGGCGATTCCACCTTTGAAGGCGAGCGCGAAATTCTGCATACCTCCCACCGCTTTGATATCCGCGTGGCCAATCCGAAGCTGTGGTGGCCGAAGAATGCCGGCGAGCAGAATCTGTACGACGTGACCGTTGAGCTGCTCTACTGCGGACAGGTCGTCGATACGCACACGATGCGCACCGGTATCCGCACGGTCGAGCTGTCCCGCACCTCTACCACCGACAAGGACGGCAACGGCGATTTCTGCTTCATCATCAACGGCAAGCGCGTCTTTGCTATGGGTACCAACTGGGTTCCGCTCGATGCGTTCCATTCCAATGATGTGAACCGCATTCAGCCTGCCATCGACATGGCGGTCGATCTCGGTTGCAATATCATCCGTCTTTGGGGCGGCAATGTCTACGAAAATCAGAAGTTCTTTGATCTGTGCGACGAGCACGGCATCATGGTCTGGCAGGACTTCGGCATGGGATGTGCGGCGTATCCGCAGGAGCAGAAGTTCCTTGATATGCTCGCGCCCGAAATTGAATTTGTGGTCAAGCAGTGCAGAAACCATCCGTCACTCGTTCTGTGGGCAGGTGACAATGAATGTGACTTTGCGTTCGGCTGGGCAGGCACAAAGCGCGACCCCAACGACAATGTTATCACACGCAAGCTGATTCCCGAGCTGCTCCGCATCCACGATTTCACACGTCCGTATCTGCCGTCCTCTCCTTACGTGGACGATTATGCATACAAGACGGGCGAGCCGATCTCCGAGGATCACCTGTGGGGACCGCGTGACTACTTCAAGGGTGAGTATTATAAAAATACCGTCTGTCATTTTGCATCGGAAACCGGCTATCACGGCTGCCCGTCGCCCAAATCCCTTGAAAAGTTTATGACCAAAGAAACGCTGTGGCCGATCTTTGACGAAAACGGCATCCCCGGCAAGGAATGGCTCGTGCACGCGGCTTGTATGCGTGCCGATATGTCCGACCCGTATTCCTACCGCATCGGACTGATGGCAAAACAGGTTCAGACCTTGTTTGGGGAGATGCCCGACAATCTCGACGACTTTGCCCTGATGAGCCAGATTTCGCAGGCGGAGGCAAAGAAGTACTTCATCGAGCGCTTCCGCATCACGCGCGGACGCCGCAACGGCATCATCTGGTGGAATCTCGTCGACGGCTGGCCGCAGATCACCGACGCGATTGTCGATTACAACTACTGCAAGAAGCTCGCTTATCACTACATCAAGCGCTCTCAGCAGCCCGTCATGCTTGCCTTTGACGAGCCGGAGAGCGATACCGCAATGACGCTGTACGGCATCAACGATACGACAAAGGACGTTACCGTTTCCTACCGTGTCCGCAATATTACCGACGGTACGGTCGTTGCCAAGGCATCCGCGGCACTTTCGGCAGAAAAGAGCAATCGCCTTCTGACCATCGACATTGAAAAGGACGAGAAGAAGTTCTACGTCATGGAATGGGAATACACCGACGGCGAAACTGTCACGCGCGGCAAAAACCACTTCCACACGAATCTGATCGATGTTGATTACAAGGCTTACAGGACTGCCATGGAGACGGCAGGTATGCTGGAGATCGAGGGATTCTGACAGATAGGGACAGATAGGGTGACGGTTCGCACTCGAACCAAGCCTTCCCTGGTGAGGGAAGGTGGATTTTGATAAAAATGCGGAAGCGTTTTTATCAAAAGACGGATGAGTCGTCTGCACGCCGGCAAGGCAGCACAACGAAAGATTACAAGATGCAAACATTGTATGTATGGCAATTTTGGTATCATCTCATGAAAAAGCAACAGGAGAACGACTCATCCGTCACACGCCCTATGGGCGCGCGACACCTTCCCTCACCAGGGAAGGCTTGGATGCTGGTACGCCCGTCGTTGTCTCTCTGCTTTTATGATTATCGTATTCACAACTGATAAAAGGAAAAACAACCATGAAATACATCGGACTGGATATCGGCGGCACCAAATGTGCCGTCTGTATCGGTGAGGTCACGGACGGTGTCCTGACGCTCATCGACAAGGAAAAATTTGCAACAGGCAAGGGACGCGATCCCTATGAGGTCATGGGTGAGCTGTATGCCCATTCCGTATCCCTGCTTGAAAAACACGGCATGACCTTTTCGGACATTGCCGGCATCGGTATTTCCTGCGGAGGACCGCTCGATGCCAACGCCGGCGTGATTCTGTCCCCGCCCAATCTGCCCGGCTGGGATCATATTGAGATTGTCAAATATTTTGAAGAAAAGACAGGCGTGAAGACGTATCTGCAGAACGACGCCAACGCCTGTGCCGTTGCCGAGTGGAAATTCGGCGCGGGACGCGACCCCGAAACGGGCAAGTGCGTCGACAATATGGTCTTCTGCACATTTGGAACGGGACTTGGTGCCGGACTGATTCTCGGCGGACGGCTGTACTCCGGCACCTCCGACATGGCGGGCGAGGTCGGACACATCCGTCTGACCCCGGCAGATGCCGACTATCCGCAGCCCATCGGCTACGGCAAACGCGGCTCGGCGGAGGGCTATTGCTCCGGCGGCGGCATTGCACAGCTCGGCTGCATTGCTGTGGAGCGGACACTGGCAAACGGCGAGGAACCGCGTCTTTGGCTGGAGGCGGAGAAAAACTACGACAACATCACGGCAAAGCTGATTGCCGATCTGGCGGATGCGGGTGACGAACTGTGTCTTGGTATCTATCAGACCTGTGCAAACAAGCTCGGTCAGACGCTGTCCATTCTCATTGATTTATTGAATCCGCAGCTGATCGTCCTCGGCGGTATCTTCATGCGTTCCGCGCATCTGCTCCGTGAGACGATGGAGGACGTGATTGCACACGAAACGCTCGGTTTTGCAAGTGATGTCTGTAAGGTGGTTCCGGCAGGGCTGGGAGAGACCATCGGTGACTATGCCGCGCTGTCCGTTGCAACCGGAAATTTCTAAAGGAACATATATCAGGAGAAATAACATATGAAACAGTCTGTACGCGCACATTACGACCTGCTGCTTGAACGCTATCCCGCATTGGAAGCACAGGGCAAACACATTCTTTCCATGTTTGAGATCATGGCAGACGCTTACTACGCAGGCGGAAAACTGCTGGTCTGCGGCAACGGCGGCTCCTGTGCCGATGCCGAGCACATCGTCGGTGAGCTGATGAAGTGCTTTCTGATCCGCCGCCCGATTTCCGATGCGCTGTATTCCGCACTTTCTGCGTACGGCAAAGACGGTGAGGCGCTGAAAGCCAACCTCGAGGGTGCGCTTCCGGCGATCTCCCTCTGCGGACATAACGCCCTGACAACGGCATATCTCAACGATACTGAGCCGACGATGACCTTTGCACAGCAGGTGGTCGGGTTCGGCCGCCGCGGTGATGTTCTGCTTGCCATCTCCACCTCGGGAAACTCCAAAAACTGCGTCTATGCGGCAACCGTTGCACGGGCAATGGGACTCAAAGTTCTTGCGCTGACGGGCGAAAAGCCGTCGAAGCTGTCGGAATTGGCTGACGTGACCGTGCAGGCACCGTCCTCGGAAACCTTCAAGATTCAAGAATATCATCTTCCGATTTATCACGCACTCTGCGCGATGCTGGAAGCGGAATTCTTCGGCGATGCGGGGATGTGATGACGGATGACGAAACAGAAGACCTATGCAGAGCTCGATTGCTTCAATGCGATCGCGTGTCTGCTTGTGATCCTGATTCATGTGCTGTCCATCGGCATTACCTCGCTTGAGAAAACCTCCGTGCAGCTTGCTGTCATCTACCTGCCGTGGAAGCTGGCGGCTTATGTCGTGCCGGGCTTTCTGTTTACCGGGGCTGTCAAAATGGCACTCGGCTTTGATGACCGTGCGCTGACGCTGTCCGGATACGCAAAATACATCCGGCGGCGGATTCTGAAAATATATCTGCCGTATGTCCTGTGGGTCGGCATTTACTATCTGTATTTTCTGCGGATCGGCTGGGTCAAGCCGGGAATCGGCGTTTTTCTGCGGTATGTCTTTGTCGGGGATCTCTCCTCACCGTTTTACTATGTCGTAACGGTCATGCAGTTTTATCTGCTGATGCCGCTGTGGCGGTGGATGACGAAGCGGATTCCGTGGTTTGCGGCGATTCTGACCGCAGGCATCGTCACGCTCGGGATGCTGTATTCCGAGGGGATCCTGTCGCAGATGGGAATTGCCTTTGCATACCGTGACCGCGTCTTTCCGTCGTATCTGATCTTCTGGGTAATCGGGCTGTATGCAGGAAAGTACTATGACACCGTCCGTGAGGCGCTGAAACGGCATACCGCTTCTGTGTTTGCAATGCTGATTCCGGTTGCACTTTACGGCATCGGTATGCTGGTACAGCACGCAAAAGGCATCTGGCTGTTTGACGGCAATGTCATCAAGATGTTCTCCGACTGTATCACCATCTGCGTGATGCTCACACTCTGCATCCGCATTGCCGACGGGAATTGTGCCGCGATCAGGAACCCGCTTGTGTGGATCTGCCGCGCATCGTTTACCGTTTATCTGTCGCACTGCCTGTTTCTGCAGCTCATCAGTGCGGAGATTGCCGAACACAGCATTACGGACATCGGCGTTCAGCTGATTCTGCGCGCGGCGGTCTGCTATACCGCACCGTTTGTGCTGTGGTACGGCTGGTACTGGGCAAAAAAGGGGATCCATATTCTTTGCAGGAAAAGAAAGGCGGCATAAGCTATGCTGTATCACAATCTGATCTGGGACTTTGACGGAACGCTGTTTGACAGCTATCCGCACATACAAGGGGCGTATCTGCAGGCACTTGCCGACTTTGGTCGGACGGCAGACCCCGACATTCTGATGGCGAAGCTGAAGATCAACTTCGGCGAGGCACACAAGTACATCGAGCCGTCGGACGAGCTGCGTGCACGGTTCACGCAGTATGAGCATGATATCGACTTTGCACCAAAAGCTGTCCTGTACGACGGCATGAAGGAACTGCTCGCGGATACCCGTGCGGCTGGTGTGCGGCATTTTCTGTTCACGCACCGCAACAACCTTGCGCTGACGTACATGGAACGCGCGGGGATTCTCGGCTATTTTGATGGCTGGGTGACCTCCGACGATAAAGAACACTTTGCGCTCAAGCCCTCGCCTGCGTCCATTTTGTATCTGCTGGAGCACTACGGCATCGACCCGCACGACTGCGCCATGATCGGCGACCGTGAGATCGATGTCGGTTCGGGCATTGCCGCGGGAACGAACGGGATTCTGTTTGATGAGTTTCATAATCTCGGGGAGACCAAGGCACAGCACCGGGTGTATTCGGTGGAGGAGATGCGGGGGTTGTTGTTAAAATAAAAATAAACGGTACTGTTATCCTTACGGATGCAGTACCGTTTTTGTTGATTTGTAAAGATGTTATGTTGTTTTCACTCACGCGTGAATTGCAACTTGAGTATTTATGTACTCAATATCACGCTTGACGCTGGCAATCCACACTCACGCGTGAATTGCAACATACGAAACGGAATATTTGGGCGATAAAACAGGTACTGGCAATCCACACTCACGCGTGAATTGCAACCATCTCGTCAAGCAATTCGAGTGCATTTTTGTTGCTGGCAATCCACACTCACGCGTGAATTGCAACTTGTACATAATCATATAACTGATTATTAGCATAACTGGCAATCCACACTCACGCGTGAATTGCAACACGATCTCCGTGCATCACAGGGCAGCGACGAGTGCTGGCAATCCACACTCACGCGTGAATTGCAACGGCCGGAAGATGTGTTATAATGATAACAACCACCTGGCAATCCACACTCACGCGTGAATTGCAACAGCAAAGACCGCTAAAAAGACGGTTGAGGAGGTACTGGCAATCCACACTCACGCGTGAATTGCAACAGCACACATTCAATATATTGTCAACATTGTTTGATCTGGCAATCCACACTCACGCGTGAATTGCAACTTTACCACGGGCGCGGTTCGAGATATGCACGATGGCTGGCAATCCACACTCACGCGTGAATTGCAACCGTGATACTGCGTTACAATTACGCTTATTTGGTTGTGTGGAGGCTCCGGTACTGCGATCCTTCTTTATTCCGATTGGAAAATCCCATCAAAAATACTACTGAAATCGGTTCCCGCGCCGTTTACTGTCGATATTCGATAAAACGGATACCATATTGACAGTCGGGAGATGCCTGCTCCCGTTTTGCGATTGGAATTTTTCGTGCGAAAGGGTTGGTATTTTTCTGTGTACTTACGGTTCGCGCAGAAGTTACGCGACACCGAAACTGGATAAATGCGTTTTGTTTTCGCTCTTCAGGCGAGCAATTTCCATATCATGGAGTTGTTTGAATCGTTCGTAGGTTTGTTCGCAAAGGGTCTGATCCGGGGATTTTAAGTCGGTGCCTGCGTTCATCAGGAGAAATGCTGCATAAAGGTCGCGCTGAACGGTATCACCGTTTTCGAGATGTGTTGTTCTTTGACTGAGTTTTTTCTTGTGGTATTGCTTGCTGAGGTGGTCATACTGACTTGCTTTATATTCCCATTTGTCAACCTTATGAAGTCCTTCCATGCCGCTATTTTTTAACTTGGATTCCAAAATCAAAATCAAGGTGGCAGGCGCTTTGTTTGCAAGGGATTTTCCAAACCGTTTTTTGCGGTTGTAGCGTCCTTTTGCATTGACTGTGGTTTCTTTGGCGCGTTTCTGCAGGGCTTTGTATTCCATGGGTTCCACATAGATTTCGTTACCCATCTGCAGAATCTCATTTGCCAATTCGTAATGCTGCAATTTTCGGATGTCCGCATTTTTGCGCTGTAATTGACGAACCTGCGCGGCGTACCGTTTGTAGTGATTGGAATACGTCCATCGCAGTTTGATGCCTCGTTTGATGGTGCCGTCAGCATTGTAATTGTCGGGGTTGGTGCTTCTGCGGCTGGCATCCATTTTTCTCTGCAGATACAGCATCCGCTTATGGTTGGTATTGACGCGGTCTGCAAGTTCATAGAGATGTACGCCGCGATCAGATACAATTGCAATACTTTGCGTACCGATGTCAATGCCGACACGTCCTTCTTTGACCGTGTGTTTTTTCTTTACAACAGAATTGCCTGCTAAAGTGATCTGTAGATAGTATTTATATCTTGTTTTTACCCATTTTCTGACAACACGATAATATTTGTGTTCCAATGAGAGCATTTCGCGTTCATAATCGGTTTGGGGATATGCAACTTTAATCGTTATATTGATAGGGTTCTTGCATTGCCCGCCGTTCCATGATAAGAGGTGTTCTTTATAGGACATCGAAGTCCCTGCTTTTTGATTGGCAAGGCTATCTAATGTACCGCGACGCTTAAAATGTACACTGTTTCCGTTTCCGAACAAATACTTATCAAAAGCGCGCCATACATCAGATGCGGTACGGTGGGCAATGTGGGTAGCGATATGTGCAACGAAGTGCTTCTGCATTGTTGTAATATCATCTTTGAACGCAAATTCTGAAAAATGATTATCACGCAAAAGTTTGGTGCGTTTGTTATACAGCGGTTTGCGTTTATCTTTTGGAGTATCCTGAATTAACTTATCAAGTTCGCGGTATTCCGGCGTTTGCTGTAGCCTGCGCAATTTCTTCAATTCAAAAGAAACGAGAGAATTGTACAGATGCTCCATGATTTTGAAGCGTTTTTCAAGAATGTGTTCCTGCCACGGTTCTGTCAGCAAAGGAAGTGTCAGCACTGAACGGGGACCTTCTGATTTTGCCATCAATATCTCTCCTTTCATTAAATATCTATGCTTATTATAGCACGTTATGTAATGAATGTCAAGAAAAAGAACTGCCGAAAACATAACTGACGGCAGCTCTTCAAATCAATGTTCGTTTTTCTCACCGCTTCATTCTCGCAAGCATCTTTATCCCCGTTTTCAGGGCATCGCAGAGGGCGGTGAGCTCCTCCTCGGTGTTGTCTGCGCACAGGCTGATGCGCAGCGTGGTGTCGGCCTCCGCCTCGGAAAGTCCGAAGCACAGAAGCGCACTCGAAATGCGTCCGCTCTGCGCCGAACATGCGGAGCCGGAGGAGACAGCAATGCCTTTTCCGGACAGGAAGTTCAGCATCGTTTCGCTCTTGATCTTCGGCATACGCAGGGAGACAATGTGCGGGGCGCGCGCCTCGGACTGCGGCACATTGACGGCAATGCCGGACAGCGCGGATTCTTCGGCGAGCATCGCGGGCAGACGGTCACGCAGTGCGGTCATGTGTGCGATGTCCGCATCCATGGAGGCAGCCCCCTCGGCCGCCGCCGCACCGAAACCGGCGATTCCGGGCAGATTTTCGGTTCCCGAACGGAAGCCGCCCTCCTGTCCGCCGCCGAAAATGATCGGGGAGACCGCGCGGCGCTTGCACATGTACGGCGAGACGTACAGCGCACCGACGCCCTTCGGACCGTGGATCTTATGCGCCGAAACGGTGACAAGATCCGCGCCGAGCGAGGTCGGAGTAAAGGGGATCTTCAGATACCCCTGCACCGCATCGGTATGCACGATGCAGTCGGGATTGACGGATTTTGCATAATCGGAAATGGCGCGGATGTCATTGACGGCACCCGTTTCGTTGTTGACGAGCATGACTGTGACAAGGAACGTATCGCGCGTCATTTCGCGGCGGAACTGTTCCATGTCAAACACGCCGTGTTTTGTCGGAATATAAGCCGCACGGAAGCCCTCCGCCTCCAGTGCTTCCACGGTGCGCAGAACGGCGGGGTGCTCCGAATCCGAGGTGATGATCTTGCCGCCGGCAAGCGCCCGTTTGGCATGGGCCGTGCCGGTAATGGCGAGGTTGTCGGCCTCTGTACCCGATGCGGTAAAGATCAGATTTTCATCCTTTCCGCCGCGGATGCCGAGGGAGGAGAGTACCTGCTCGCGGGCACGCTTCAATACTGCATGTGCGGCAGTGCCCATTGTATGGCGCGAGGAGGGATTGCCCCAGATCTCGTCCATGACGGAAAGCATCGCCGCTCTTGCCGCAGGGCACAGGGCGGTCGTTGCGCTGTTGTCAAAATAAACGGTCTGCATGTTTTTTCTCGATCAGCGGAAATACAGATTTGCAAGGATGGCATTGACATCCTCAAGGTTGGATTCATACGCTTCTGCCGTGGAGGTGTAGGTGATGATGTACATCGTAGCGCCGCGCAGGCAGAGCACCTGCATCCACTGGTACTTGACGCCGCCGACCGTTGCGGTATAACGGTACTTCATCGCGTCGGTATGACGGGTGGTATCCTCATAAGCCGAACCGACGACCACGTCGGAGGGCTCAGGGTCAACCATTGCGAAGTCTGCAAAGGTCGCCGCAAATTCTTCTGCGAACATATCCCAGTATGCCTCAATGGAGGTGATCTCCGCCGTCAGCTCATTTGCCGTGACGGTGACGGAGGAGCGCGCCGTATCCTCGGCATATGCGCTGGTCATGCCGACCGTGGTTTCCACAAGCCAGCTTGCCGGAACGATCAGATCGTAGTCGCCCGCCTCCCCGGCAATGGCCTGCATATCGGATGGAATGGCGATGCCCGCCTCCGTGACCGACGGAGAACAGGAAACGACGGACAGCGATACGAGGATCACTGTGAGCAGCAGAGAAAGCATTCTTGTAATTTTCATAATCATTCGGTTTCCTTCACGAAAATAGTATTGTAACATATATTGTACCGCGATTTTTGCGCAAATTCAATGGGGATTTGTAAATTTTATCAGAACAGCGTCATTTGGTCGGCGTTTTTCGGAAATTCGTGCAGATAATGAAAGATTTCATCCGGCCGATACAGCACACCGTGCCGCTCGCATTCCTCGTCAAAGATGCGGTACAGCCGGTCGCGGTTCGGTGAGGGAATATCATACGCATAGCCGAAGGTCGTATGATATTTCCGCTTCAGACCAGGGAAATGGCGGTCGAGCGCGGCGTAGAAGTATTCGCGGTCGCCCTCACGCAGGGTCAGCCCGAACCCGAAGGTCAGAATGCCCCTCACACCGGCGTCAAAGCAGTAGTCCAGCAGACCGCGCAGATTTTCCTCGGTGTCGTTGATGAACGGCAGAAACGGCGTCATCCAGACGACGGTCGGAACACCTGCTGAACGGAATCTGCACAGAACGTCATACCGCCGAGCCGTTGTGCAGACGTGCGGCTCAAGGATTCTGCACAGCTGCTCGTCATAAGTGGTCAGCGTCATTTCAAGCACGGCTTTTGTGCGGCTGCCTATCTCCGCAAACAGGTCAAGATCGCGCAGAACCAGATCGGACTTGGTCTGCACCGCCGCGCCGAAGCCGAGATCACAGATGATCTGCAGGCACTGCCGCGTCAGGCAGAGGTCCTTTTCGCAGTGCATATACGGGTCGCACATCGCGCCGGTACCGATCATACACGGCTTCCGACGGCGTGTCAGGGCATCGCGGAGCAGCTCCGGCGCGTTCTGCTTGACTTCAATGTCCTCAAAGTCATGTGTAAACTGGTAACAGGTACTCCGACTGTCGCAGTAAATGCACCCGTGCGTACAGCCGCGGTAGAGATTCATCCCGCCGTTTTGCGAAAGGATGCCTTTGGCGTTGACAAAATGCATGGTGTTCACCCGTTACAGAACCACAACGCCGAAGCGCTGTTCCATGGCCTCGCGCAGAAGTACGTTTTCCGGCTTTTCCAGCATGGGATCAAATGCCGCGATTTCGTCCGCCGCACAGAACGCGCGCTGTAAAAATTCCATATCGTCGCAGAACGACGCAATGGCAAACCGCAGTCCCCCCGACTGGCGGACATCATACGAGATCCCGTCCGGATTCGCCGCAAAGAAGTCGCCCGGACCGCGCAGCTCCAGATCCCGTTCGGCAATTTCGTAGCCGTTGTTCGTTTTGCACATGATCTCAAGCCGCTGCCGTGCCGTCTCGCCCTTGTTGTCGGAGACGAGAATACACCATGATTTATCCCGTCCGCGGCCGACACGTCCGCGCAGCTGATGCAGCTGGGAAAGCCCGAAATACTCCGCGTTTTCCACAACCATCAGCGTCGCCGTCGGAACGTTGACGCCGACCTCAATGACCGTGGTCGAGACCAAAATCAGAATCTCGCCCGTGGAGAAGCGGTGCATAATCGCATCCTTCTCGGCGGGCTTCATTTTTCCGTGCAGGAATCCGACGGGAAGATCGGAGAAAATCTCCTCGGCAAGCGTCTTTGCATAAGCGACGGCCGCCTTCATCGTCGGACGGTCGTCCTGTACCGTCTCCCCGCCGAGTCCGTCCATCTCCTCGTCCGCTTCATCAATCGCCGGACAGACAATGTAGGTCTGATGTCCCTCCTCCGCTTGCTTGCGGATAAAGCCGTTCAGCCGCTCACGGTAGGATTCATCGACGGCAAAGGTCGATACCTTTTGGCGTCCGGGCGGCATTTCATCGAGCACCGACATTTCCAGATCCCCGAACAGCATCAGCGCCATTGTCCGCGGAATCGGCGTGGCGGACATAATCAGCGTGTGGACATTTTCCGCTTTTTTTGCGAGCGCCGCACGCTGACCGACACCGAAGCGGTGCTGCTCATCCGTGATGACAAGACCGCAGTTGGCAAAGACAACATTGTCTTCAAGCAGAGCATGGGTTCCGATGACCAGCGGCAATGTACCGTCGGCAAGACGCGATTTGATTGCGGTTTTCTCTTTTGCTTTCGTGCTGCCGACAAGCAGGGCGCAGTCAAACCCGAGTGTTTCAAACAGCGGCGCCAGGTCTTCATAATGCTGGGTCGCCAGAATCTCCGTCGGTGCCATGAGTGCCGCCTGATAGCCGTTTTTGAGCGCGATATACAGTGCCGCGGCGGCGCAGACGGTCTTGCCGGAGCCGACATCGCCCGACAGCAGTCGGTTCATCGGCGACGGCTTCTCCGTCATATCGTGCAGAAATTCACCAATGGAGCGCATCTGTGCACCGGTCAGCGCATACGGCAGCGCATCATAGAACGGGGCCATATCCGGTGCTGTCATCGGGATTGCCGTGCGCAGCTCCTTCCGTGCCCGGCGCTGCCGCAGTCCGAGCGCGAACAGCAAGAGTTCCTCAAAGATCAGCCGCTTGCGTGCGGCGTCCAGCGCGGCTTCGTTTTCCGGGATGTGAATGTTGACAGCGGCATACCGTCTGCCGCAGAGGTTCTGTTCCTCCAAAAGCATCTGCGGGAGCGGGTCGGGAATCTCACGGTCCGCCGGATACACAACCGCCAGCGCCCGCTCGACCGACTGCGCAATCAGCTTCTGCGTCAGACCGGAGGTCACACGGTAGATCGGATAAATGGCGGGCAGGGTCGAGCCGTCACCTGGATCGGCGGCATTCAGCGGCTCATGCTTTGGAGAGGTCATGGACAGCCGTCCGCCGGTGGTCTTCTCACAGCGTCCGAAAAAGCGGTGTGATGCGCCGACGGCAAACGCGTCGCGCAGATACGGCTGATTGAAGTAGGTGATCTGCACCGTGCCCGTCTCGTCAAAGGCGGTAAAGCGCGTCAGCACCATGCCGCGGCGGATCGTCGTGACCTTCGGCTGGGTTCCGATGGTCAGAACGAGCGACACAGGCTCGCCGTGATTGCAGCCGCTCTCCAGCGCCTCCGCGACCGTCGTTGTCTTTCCTCGGTTTTCATAGGTGCGCGGATAATGGCGGCACAAATCAGACAGCGTCTCAATGCCGAGCTTTGCAAACAGCGCGGCGCGTGTCTCGGAAATGCCGGGCAGCGCATATACCGGACTGTCCGGTGTCAGGGTTGTCGGTTTTTTCGGCGGCATGGAATCCCTCCTTTTCCGAATTTTTGTTCTGATATTATTATAACATAAATGCGGAGAAATTGCAAGGGGATTGGAAAAGAAATGTGCTGACGGATTGTGATCGCTGCGGCTTCCATCCGCGTCCGGGTAAACTCCCGGTTGGATTTGGACATCGTCAAACAACACAAATGCGATATTGTATTTCTGCGCATTCTATGCTATAATGAATATATAAGAAACCATTTTTACGTGTAGAAGGAGTGACACAGAATGGATTTAGCCAGCCGTATCCGCAGTCTGAGAAAAAAAGCGCAGATGACGCAGGCACAGCTTGCCGAGGCGCTGTCCGTTTCCGAGCAGTCGGTATCCAAGTGGGAAAACGCGCAGTCCGCCCCCGACATTTCGCTTTTGCCGCGGATTGCCAAGCTGCTTGACACCTCAAACGATTATCTGCTGACGGGACAGGAGAATGTCCGGTATGTGACCCTGTCGCCGTACGATCTCTGCCGTACCGACAAGCAGGTGGTACGCAGAAAAGCCGACTATCCGAGTGCCGGGTACAACGGCATCGTGGAGCCAGCCGTTTTTCCGCCGAAGGGCATGCACAAGCCGGAAAGCTATGAGCCGCTCCCCGTCCCGTATCTGCGCAAGCCCCCGAAGGTGATCGATATTTCCATCGGCAGACAGCTGTTCGTCGATGATTTTCTGATTGACAAGTCGGATTTCATCCGGCAGTATCATCAGCCGCGCCGCCATCCCGGCAACCCGATTTTCTATCCGGAAACCGAGCTGGAGTGCGGACGGGACGGTCACGCTCCGATGGCGGCACCGTTCAGCGACGGTGTATTCTACGACGGAAAAGAACAGAAATTCAAAATGTGGTACCACGCGGGCTGGTTTGACGGCACCGCCTATGCGGAAAGCGAGGACGGTCTGCACTGGGAGCGTCCGCAGCTCGGGGAAGGGGACGGCAACCGCTGTATCCCTGTGCGTCCTGGGATCATGCGAGACGGCTGTGCAGTGGTTCTCAACCGCTATTACGAGGAAGAACGCCCCTATAAAATGTTCCTGTTTGTCCGACCGGGCGAGGGCGAAATCTGGGATTCCGCGGACGGACGGGCGTGGAACCGCATCGGTCCGACCGGTCCAATCGGTGACCGCTCCACGGTGTTTTACAATCCGTTCCGCAAAAAATGGGTCTACAGCATGCGCACGGATTTCGGTCCGAATTACCGCGGCGTGAGAGCACGTTCCTATCAGGAGGCAGATACCTTTGAGGAGGGCGCCGCGCTGGATCACCCGGTATACTGGGCGCGCGCCGACCGCTATGACCCGATCGAGCCGACCATCGGGGACAAGCCGACACTGTATAATCTGGATGCGATTGCCTACGAATCGATCATGCTCGGCGCATTTTCGATCTTCCTCGGTCCGGAAAACGATGTATCGGTCAAAACGGGCATCCCCAAGCACACCGAGCTGCATCTGGCATACAGCCGCGACGGCTTCCACTGGTCGCGTCCGGAAAAGCGCATTCCGTTCCTTGCGCCGAACCGTGCCGATCCCGGTTCGTGGGAACGCGGTTATATCCACTCCAACAATGGCATCTGCATCATTCACGGTGATGAGCTGTGGTTCTACTACACCGCATTCCGCGGAGACAGCACGAAGATTTTTGAACACGGTTACGCGTCCGGCATGTATGCCAACGCCTCCATGGGACTGGCTGTCCTGCGCCGCGACGGCTTTGCATCGCTGAATGCATACGGATATACGGGACATATGACAACACGGCCGCTGTGGTTTTCCGGCGAATATCTCTTTGTCAATGCGGATTTCCACACCGGCGGCATGCGCGTTGCGGTTCTGGATGAAAACGGCGATGTCATTCCCGGCTACGGCTTTGACGACTGCGTCCGCTATACCGGGGATTCCACCTGCGCACGCATCACATGGAACGGTCATTCCGATCTGGCACAGCTGTCGGAAACGGTGATCCGCCTGCAGTTTGAAGGCACCAACGGTGCGCTGTATGCCTTCTGGATCACCGATGACGCCGCAGGCAAGAGCCATGGCTGTCTGGCCGGCGGTGCGGTCGGATGTAACTCCATATGGGATAACTGAATCAGAGATGACAGTATAAGCGATGTAATAAAAAATGAAAGGATACTTTCTCACAGAGAAAGTCACGGTAATGAAACGATGAAGCGAGTCAATCAATCCCGCATGGCGGTAATCCTGCTTCTGTCTGCACTTCTGGCATCCTGCGGCGGAGAAGGAGCCGCCGATACCACCGAAGCGGTAAGTACGGCGGACAGTCTGCAGACAACCGAGGCTGTCACGGAGGCAGGCCCGCAGTCCACAGTGGAGGCCAAGGACTTCGGAGGGGAAAATGTGCATTTCCTGCTGTACTCCAATTCCGATTACCAGAATTCCGCGATGGATGTGGCCGCCGAGGAAACCAACGGCGAGGCACTCAATGACGCGGTTTTCCAGAGAAACGACAGACTGATTGAGAAATTCAACATCGACATCACATGGGAAGACCCCGGAAACGCAACCATTGCCGCAAACAAACTGAAGCAGGCGGTGCTGGGCGGCGATGACAGCTATGATATTTCCTTTATCTCCACCTATGAGAGCACCCTTGCCGGCATTGACGGACGGATGCTCGATATGAATACGGTTCCGCATATCACGCTGGAAAATCCGTGGTGGAACGGCCGTATGGCAAAGGATACCGCGATCATGGATGTCAACTACTTCTTTATCGGCGATATGAATCTGGACACATGGACGCAGAGCTATGTCACCTATTACAGCAAGACCGTCGCCGCAAATCACGACATCGACGGACTTTATGACATCGTCCGGAACGGCGAGTGGACGTTTGACAAGCTGGACGAGCTGACCCGCACGGTATACAGAGACGTAAACGGCAACGGCGCCTATGACGAAAATGATCTGTACGGACTGACCGCCTGCTCGGTCTGCATCGACTGCTTCTGGGCGGCAAGCGGCATCAATATGGTGGTCAAGGATGCAGAGGGCGTTCCGTCCTATTCCTTTGACAGTCAGTTCTACGATATGTATGACAGAATCGTCAACCTGCTGCAGGCGCCCCAAATGCTGTACACCGACCGGCCGCAGTATACCTCCAAGCGCGATACATATGACCGCGGTGCCTTCATGGAAGACCGTGCGCTGTTCTTTATCGAAGGTTTATGTGTCGCCGGCAATCTGCTGCGCAGCATGGAGACGGATTACGGTATCCTGCCGCTTCCGAAGTATGACGCGGCGCAGGAGAACTACCGTACCTATTCGCATACCACACACAACTCCACGGTTTCCCTTCCGGTCACATCGGCTGGGAAGGTCGATATGCTCGGCATGATTCTGGAGGACATGGCGTTTTATTCCATGGAGCTGGTCCGTCCCGCCTACTATGAAAACATGTTGAATGCAAAGCTGGCACGCGATGAGGAAAGCATTGAGATGCTGGAAATCATCACCACCAATGTCTCCTATGACCTGATGTTTGTGCTCAATCATAACTTTGCGTTCCAGCAGCTGCGCGGTGCGCTGAACCGGAGCGACAACGCCGCATCCTTTATTGAAAAACAGGAAAAGCTGCTGAATTCATCCATTGAAAAGCAGATAACCTCCATCCGGGAAAACCTAGCACAGTAATGTTTGCAGGATGTCAGAATTCCGGTCATATAACATTGACATTCAAACAAATTCCTGCTATAATAAAGACACGGAAAAACCGCCGTGTCTTTATTTTATTGTCTGTGAGGTAGTTCCATGAATCCCAATGTTGCCTATTTCAAAGAAGCCGGCTACGGCATGATGATGCACTTCGGTCTGTACTCGCTGCTTGCCGGCGAATACCGGGGCAAGCCGTCCTCGTCGTATGCCGAATGGATTGGTGCGTATCACGCGATTCCGATTGCCGAATATGAAAAGTTAGCATCCGTCTTCAATCCGATTTATTTTGATGCGGAGGAGATCGTCTGCCTTGCACGCGATGCCGGAATGAAGTATCTCGTTGTCACGACCAAGCATCACGACGGCTTTGCCCTATTCCGCTCGTCGGTTGACCCGTATAACGTCTACGACGCGACACCGTGCAAGCGCGACCTGATCGCAGAACTTGCCGCGGCGTGCAGAAAATACGGTCTGAAGCTCGGCTTTTATTACTCGCAGGATCTGGACTGGCACGAATACCACGGCGGCGGTTATCTGTCGCGCCACATTCCGTGCGCCGGCGTGTCGTGGGACAACAGCTGGGACTTCCCGTCGGTCGACGACAAGGACTTTTCGATCTGCTTTGAGAAGAAGATCCTGCCGCAGATCGAGGAGATCATGACAAACTACGGCGATGTCTTCCTTGCATGGTTTGACGTGCCGATGACGATTACCGCCGAGCAGTCGCTCAGTATTTACGAAACGGTCAAGCGCCTGCAGCCGAATTGCCTGATCAACTCGCGTCTCGGCAACGGTGCATATGACTACGTTTCCCTCGGCGACAATGAAATTCCCGCAAGCCGAGAAGAATGGGAGCGTCTGTCGAAGGTAGATCCCGAAACGATCGACTATCAGAACATCTGCGGCTTCAAGCCGTCGAAATACGGGCTGTACGAATCCGCCTGTACGCTCAATCACTCCTGGGGCTTTGCCTACCGCGACCACAACTGGGTCGCACCGGAAGCGCTCGCCGCAAACCGTGCGCGGCTGAACGAGCTCGGCATCAATTATCTTGTCAACGTCGGTCCCGACGGACTCGGACGGATTCCCGGTCCCTCCGCCGATATTCTGCGCCGCGCGGCAGAGCTGTATGCCGAACGTTGATACAATCAACCGATAAAGGACACCATTGCCATGAAAATCGTAAAACGCGATCTCCCGTATGAAAAAGTCATTGCTCTGCCTAAGCCGAAGCATAAAAAACCGTGCAGGCCGAGCCGCCTGCTGCACGGTCTGATCCGGGTGCTGTCGATCCCCGATCTGATCGCGACAAAATTCACGGTCAACCGCATCGGTATGGAACGACTCGGGAAGAACGAACCGTGTCTGATCTTAATGAACCATTCATGCTTCCTCGATCTGAAGATCGCGTCGGCATGCCTGTTTCCGCGGCCGTTTCACATCGTCTGCACCTCGGACGGCTTCATCGGTATGAATTTCCTGATGCGGCACATCGGCTGTATTCCGACGACAAAATTCGTCACGGATCTGACGCTGGTACGCGATATGCTGCACACGACAAAAAATCTCGGCGGCGCGATCCTGATGTATCCCGAAGCCAGCTACAGCTTTGATGGGACCGCGACGACATTGCCCGATTCGCTCGGCAATCTGGTCAAAATGCTCGGCGTTCCGGTCATCATGATCCGTACATACGGTGCTTTCACGCGCACGCCCCTGTACAACAACCTCCGTGCACGCAAAGTACGGGTTTCAGCCGACATGGAGTACCTGTTTTCACCGGATGATATCCGCGAAAAAACGGCGGAGGAACTGATGGCGGTGCTGCAGGAGCGCTTCACCTTTGACAATTTCGCCTGGCAGCGCGACACCGGTGTGACCGTCGATCATCCTGAGCGCGCTGACGGCTTGTCCCGTGTGCTTTATAAATGTCCGCACTGTCTGTCCGAGGACGGAATGCAGGCCGCAGGGATTCATCTGACCTGTACCGCCTGCGGCAAGGTGTACACCCTGCGCGAGGACGGACAAATGGAAGCGGCCGACGGCCATACCGAATATCCCCACATTCCCGACTGGTATGCATGGGAGCGCAGCTGCGTGCGGCGTGAGCTGGAGGAGGGGACCTATCACCTTGACATTCCCGTTGAGATCCGCATGCAGGTCGATATGCGTGCGGTCTATCGGGTCGGACAGGGAAGACTGACACATGATGCGGAGGGGTTTCACCTGATCGGCTGTGCCGACGGGCGTGGTGTCCCGCAGCTTGATTACCGGCAGAAGCCGCTTGCGTCCTACAGCCTCTACTCCGATTATTACTGGTACGAGATCGGCGACATGATCTGCATCGGTGATACAAAAACACTGTACTACTGTTTCCCGCAGACGGGGGGCGATGTCGTTGCAAAGACGCGTCTGGCGGCTGAAGAACTGTATAAGCTTGTGCGTCGGGAGAAGGTACGAAGCCGTACCTGCCGCACGGATGACAGCATAGCCGATACCAAAACCGAATAAACGAAAAACCGACCGTATCATCATAGGTACGATCGGTTTTTTGATTGTTTCATTATCTGTTTGCATGTGGGCGAGGCAGCATCAGAGTTCTGCAAGTCCGCTGTCGACAAGGCGGCCGATGAACTCGGCGTAATCCTGACGGAGGGTTGCTTCGCCCACCTCATATTCCGCAAGCAGCTCCGCGATGACGGTGTCCTCGTCCTTTCCCTGGGAAAGACGCTTCCAGATTTCGGCTCCGACCTCGGTCACGGCAAAAATGCCGGTCATTTTCAGTGCCGCCTCACCTGTCGGGATCAGAATATATTCGCCTGCGATTTCGCGTACAATGATATTTTTTTCCAGTTTCATGACAATTTCCTCAGCTTCTTTCAGTCTCGGAAGCCTTCCTTTCATCTGGTGTTGGGGGATCGGTTTTGGGATCGGTGTTCAGCGCAGACCGAGTGTGTGCAGCATATCGGCCATGGCCGACGTTTCATCGGCGGTCAGCGCCTGTGTCGCCGCGAGCTCATTTGCGATGCGCCCGGCCGTGCGGCGGGAGAGCAGACGGAACCAGCGGTGGATCTGGCAGAATGGAAGAAGCAGCCTGTGCTTCTGCAGAATGGGATATTCGTATTTCAGACGGCTGTAGGGGGCAAAAAGCCGGGAGAGCAGATACCGGAGCTTTCCTCCTGTCTGCAGACGGCCGAGTGCCATGCGGTTTTTCACGCTGCCGTAAATACCGCCGGTCAGGATGTATTCCTGCATCATCCGGTACAGCGGAGCAGATTCCGGTGTGGGCTGTTCATCCGAAAACCATATGCCGCACAGCGTGCGCATGTGCGATTCAAACACGGCAATGCCGGCTTCCTCCAGCATCGGATCAAGGATCGCGCGGTCAAGCGGGGCGGCACGGTGCAGATAGACCCACAGATCCATAACGGTGCGGATGCCGCATCCGCCGTATTCGTAATGCTTGACCATATGAGCGATGTGATAGAAATAGGCAAATTCGGGTGTCAGCGTCCGCTGACAGCTGTTCTCGCTGTCGGAAACTGTGTATTCCCAGACGCGGGAGAGCATCGGCTGCATCTGCGGATATGATTCCTCGTCGATCAGTGTGAAGTGCAGCTCAAGCAAAACGCCGGAGGGGGCGATGAACTGCACGTCATGGGAGCCTGCGCGCAGCCGCCGGTATCCGGCATTACCGGTCAGAGCGTCCGTGATACGCGCAAGATCATCCTGCCGGATGAGAATGTCGATGTCGCAGCTGGTGCGCATTTCCGGATACGGATAATACGGGCGCAGTGCCGATCCCTTGAGCGGGATATACGGCACACCGAGCGAGGTCAGCACGGTGCACAGCTGTCCCAGCTCTGCATGGAGCTGCTCGTACCGGGTGATCGACGCAATGCGTGCACGGCGGTAAATGGGATACCATGCGCTGTCGCGCGCAAGTCCCTGCTTCATCAGTGCCGCACCGACGATGTGCGTCAGATCGTGCTTTTGTGCTGCGGTGTACAGCCGGGTCAGCAGATCGTTATCGGTGAGATCTATGGGATTCTGCGGGGGATCGGTTTCCGGTGCGCAGAGCTCGGACCGGATCAGCGAAAGCAGTTGTTGTTCCATATCCGACAGCACACCTCCTGTATCGTGAATCTGTAAATGATGTTATCTGTGTCGGAGCACATGCACCAGCCGCCAGAACAGCGGGCGGACCGGGCGTGTCGGATACCAGAGCAGGTCCCGCAGTCTGATGAGGGGGCTGTCGGTGCTCCGCGTCCGACCGTTTTTCGTGACGGAAACAACCTCTGCCAGAACCTGTTCCGGCGCGACGGTTTCGCACCAGTCCTGTGCATCTCCGTTCATCAGAAACCGTCCGTCAGGCAATATCCTGCGCAGACGGTGCAGAATGAAGTCACCGTTTCTGCGTCGGAAGAACAGAATGCGGCCGCGGCGGTAGCGATCTTTCTTCTGCAGATGTACGGTGTCGCGTCCGTGGCGGAGAAAGGGCATCATGCTGGCACCGGTCACAACAAGCGGGATTGCGGCGCCGCTTTCCAGAATCGCAATCAGAGCATCCGCGTCGCGGACGGCATCAATGGTGCGGATGTTGTATTCCATGCTCCGTTTGCTCCTCCTCCAAAAAGTTCAGCGGGCCCGGACACAGAAGTGCCGAAGCCCGGTGATATCGGCGCTCGCGTTAAAGACTGTCGCTGTTGTCTGTATCTGCGGTGGCGGCGTCCGTTTTGCCGGAACGTCTGCGGCGCAGGCTGCCTTTTTCGTGCTTTTCTCCGTAGCTGCCGTAGCTGTAGCCGTAACCGTATCCATATCCGTAGCCATACCCGTAACCGTAACGGCCGTATCCGTAGCCGTACCCCTCGCGGTGCGGCGCGGAGCCGTTGATGATACAGCCGAGCAGGGTGGTGCCGGCTGAGGTCAGCGCATCAATGGAGGCCTGAATACGGGAAATGCGGATGGTATCCTCGCGGATGACAAGCACCGTCGAATCGACGACCGATGCGATGGCGACCGGGTCTGAGGTCAGACCGAGCGGCGAGGTGTCCACGATGATGTAATCGTATTCGCGGCGGAGCGTTTCAAAAAAGTTGATCAGATGCTCGTACTTGAGAATGTTCCAGATGGCATTTTTGACGTGTGTATTGAAGCTCAGTACGGAAAGTGCGGTTGTATTGCTGATGTTGTACTTTGTGATGCGCAGCATTTTGGAGCGTGCGTCCTCGGCAGCAGCCTCCGGGATGCCGAGGCGTGCGCAGACATTCGGGTTCCTCAGATCGGCGTCGACCAGAATGACGTTTTTGTTCATCATGGCAAGCGACATGGCCAGGTTGACAGCAACCGTGGTCTTGCCCTCACCCGGTGCGGTGCTGGTGACCATGACGACCTTATTCTGACCGAGAGCGCTGACCAGAGAGTTTCTGCCGGCACGCAGTGCTTCTTTGTATCCCTCACCGACCATTGGATTGGTGAGCAGGATCTCGCGATTGATTTCTGTATTGTATTTTTTGAAAGAAACCTGAGGCAGCACGCCGATGCAGTGCTGATTCAGCTTTTCGCGCACATCGCGGCGGGATCGGACGGTCTTTCGCAGTACCGCATACAGAACGATCAGTGCGGCACCTGCCGCAAAGCCGGCAAGCGCACCCTTGAGCACCTGTGACCGATAGGCAAGTGCATTGGAGGGGGCGGTTGGAATCTCGGGCTTATTGAGAATATACAGATTTGTATTGCCGATGACGTATTCCGCAACGGACGGGTAGTTTTCAATCAGAGACAGCAGTACATCGTATGTCTGCTGCGGGTCACGTCCCGTGGCGGTGACGGTAAACATGTTGGTACCGGAAACCGAGGTCGAGGACAGCGAGCAGGGGAAATAGGACAGACCGAGATCATTGCAGATGATGTCCTGCAGAATGTTGCTGCGGACGATGCTCGGGAAGGTCGACGCAAGCTGGGATGCCGTCGCACGGTTATAGGAGAATGAGTACGAGGTGATGCCCATACTGCCGTAGCGCATATCCTGCGTCTGGACGGTAAAGGTGACCGACGACTGGTAGACCGGAGAGAAGCGGACATAACTGCGGTAGAACATGACCGCAGCGCCGACGACCGCGAGAATCAGGCAGAGCCACCAGAATTTTCGGAAGGCACGGAGAATTTCCGGAAGCCGGATCTCCAGATACCCCTCCTGCTCGTCATGGGAGCTGCTTGTTTCATTGTTGGTTTTGTGTTCATTCATAATCGTAACCGTAACGCCGTCTGACAGACGGTCGTCAGTTCCTTGCTTTGTGGAATGTTGGGAGTGATGGGGCCGCTTTATTTCTGCTCGTTTTCGCCTTTTGAGGAGTAGCGGCTGTAGTAGCTGTAATTCTTCCCGTAGCTGCCGTAGTAGCCGGTCTCATCCAGACCGAACTGACCGAGGAAAGAGAATTCCTTATGTACCGCGTTGAGAATACAGCCGGCAAAGGTATTGGTCTTTTCACGCAGCGAGAGGATGCTGTCGTTGATGTCGGCCGCATAAACGCAGTCGGTGCGGACAACAACAAACGACTTGTCAGCAAAGCGCATGAACGTCGTGACATCGGCGGCAACCGAAAGCGGCGGGGTATCGATGAGAATGTAATCAAATCCGGCATCATCACGGAGCCGACGGAATATCTCCGATACACGGTCCTCGTAGATCCAGTTGACGTAATTGCTGTGGTTCTTGGAGTTGACAGCCAGCGCGACGTTGGTGTTTTTGTACGTTCTGAAACGGTATTCGTTCAAGGGGGTCTCGCCGATCAGCAGAGAGGCGAAATCCGGGCTGCCGTCGCGTTCCAGCTCGAAAATTTTATGAATGGCCGGCTTTTTGAAGTCCATATCCAGAAGTGCCACACGGTTCCCGCGTTCGGCCAGTGCCAGTGCGATGTTGGCGATCGTTGTGGATTTGCCTTCGTTTTCCGCGATGCTGGTGACAAGGAAGACCTTTGCGTTTTCCGTACGGTGCATATATTCAAAACGGTTGGCGATCTTATGGAAGTTCTCCGCGAACTGGTGGCTGGTGCTCGGGTTGGTGGTCAGAAGCGAGACCTTCTCGCCCGACAGTATCTTTTTCAGCGTCTTTCCTGCGCGTTCATGCTGCACCGTTCCGACCAGCTTTGCGTCGATCTTTGTTTTGAACGATGCCTCGTCCTTGATGGTATCACGCATGACCGAGAGATAGACGATCAGCGCAAGCACAAGTGCGGCACAGCCGAAGACGGCCAGCGTCTTGTTGCGTTCGGAAATGGTATTGGACGGAGAGGAGGGGAGATTCGGTGAGCGCATGATCTCGATGACGGAGTCGGAGAAGACGACCTCGGAGATCTGCGGATAGACCTCAAGGATGGCGCACAGCTCCCGGTAAGAGGTCTCCGGCGAGGAGGTCGTGACGCTGACGGTGAAGATGTTGGTGTTGTCCAGCACCGAGGAGGAAACGCTGCCTTCAAACCGGTCTGCGCCGAGATGGGAGGCTGCATACTGCTTCATCGTCGACTGCTTGAAGACCTCGGTGAAGATTTCCGCCATTTCGGATGAGGAGGACAGGTTGGTATAGGAATATGTGGCGGAATTGCGGATGTTTACAAGCAGCGTTGCCGTACTGGTATACATCGGCGTATGCATGCTGTGGTTCCAGATATTGACCGTCATCAGGCCGATCAGCGCAGCCAGCAGGATGACCCACAGGTTCAGAACAATATCCCGGATCAGGCTGTACGGCTCAATGTGCGGCGCGTTTTTGTTTTCGTAATCGTTCATGTTTTTGTATCCATTCTATGCGGCATCGGACTGTGCCGGATTATTCCTCAACAACGACCGTCAGGATCTCGTGTCCGGTGCGGTCAAACTGGTCAGTCACGCGGTAATGTACCTCATACATGCCCGGGGCCGCAGTATCGAGATTGGTGTCGATCTGTACATCGGCCAGAACATTCTGCCCCTGAGCATTCCGCGCGGAGACGATGTTTGCGGCGGTATCATAGGTATCGCCTGCATGCAGGTAAACCAGGTATTCGTTCAGCTCGATCTTCGGCGCGGACAGGCTCAGATCCTCAACGTAAACAGGCAGCTGCAGCGCGATGCGGTCTCCCTTGCTGTTTGCGACCTTGGCCTGGATATAGAAAACACCGGCGACATTGGAGGAGTATTCGTTTGCCGTGATGATGACCTTGCTGCTGATATCGCCGTCGATCAGATCCTGTGCTCCGAGCAGGTTGCGGATGTTGATGTTCTGCGAAATACCGAAGATCAGAGAATCGGACAGTGTGAACTTCGGCGGCTCATAATTGGAATATATAATTTTTCGCTGTGCCGAGGAGGCATGGTTATCGTTGTCGCAGACGGCATACTTGATGACCGAAACACCGGGTTCGCTGAAGCGGGAGATGGATTCGATGATGATCTTATGTGTCAGATCGCCGTCCTTTTCGTCATACGCGGTGACACCCTGCAGCAGCTCCTCCTCGGTTGCGTCGAGGCTGACGGTGAGCATTTCGCCGTCGATGGTGATCTTCGGGACGGTACGGTCGGCGCTCATCTGCTGGATCCGGAACAGGATGAAAACGATCAGCACCAGAACAAATAAAACGGAAACGCATAAGCGGAGAATCTTCATGAATGTGCGACTCCTGTCACAAAAATAATATCGGTATACACAAAGCGGATTCCGGTGTCGTTTGTCCCGAAAAGGAATTCTGCGCCGGAGAAATGTCCGCTACTTAATTATTATATCACAATCGTGTGACTTTGTCAACCGAATATCGGCGGTATTTGACGAATGCGGGGATGAAATATCCGGTAATTTCAGGGTAATTTCAGGGCGGTTTCGAAGCCGTCCGGGCGGTATGATTTTGTCCGTTCTTATTGCGGATTTGTGCTTGCAATTCTCATCCGGCTGTGATATAATGAGAAAAACAGTTCTCAAAGGAGGATATCATCATGGCAAAAACAATTTATCTTGCGGACTGCGGCATTCTGCCCGACAGCGGCGTTGATTGCTCCGCAGCGCTGCAGGCAGTTTTGGACGGTATTTCCTATGACGGTGAGGAGGTTACCGTCATGTTCAAGCGGGGAACCTATCGGATTTTCCGTCCTGTTTCTATCCGCGGTGCAAAGCATCTGACGGTGCGCGGTACCGCCTCCACCATTCTGGCACACTTTGACCCGACAGCACCGATCTCCGCCAATAATAATGTGTTTCTGTTAAATGACTGCGACGACATTGCGTTCCACGATCTTTTCTTTGACACCGACAATCCCATCGGCGCGGCGGGACGCATCACCGCCATCAACCGCGAGGCAGGATATGCAGATTTGCAGATTTACGACGAATTTCCCGTCACCGGATTTGAGCATTTCTGTGCCACCAACAGCTTTGACGAAAAAGGCTCTCCCGACTATGCGCTGACCTCGTATCACAATACGCCTGTGGAGCAGGTCTTCTGCGCACCCGACGGCACAGAGCAGAAGCGTCTGGTCGGTCTTGACTATGACGTCATCGGCGATCATCTGGTGCGCCTGAAGCTCGGCCGGATCCAGCCGGAGCTGACCGTCGGACATCAGATCAATATCCGTTACGAGATCTACGGCAACTCGATCTTCTATTTTACTTCCTGCCGCCGTGTCCTGCTCAAGGACATTATTATCTACAGTGCCGCGAGCTTCGGCGCAACCATCAGCCCGCGCAGTGAGGACTTCACCTTTGACAACTTCTGCATCCGTGTGCCGGACGGCTCCACCCGTCTGAAGGCGGCCAATGCGGACGGCATCCATGCGCTCGGTCTGGCGGGCAAGCTGGTTCTGCGCAACTGCAATATGGAGGGCATGGGCGACGATACGCTGAACATCCACGGTACCGCCGGCGGTATTCACGTGCTGGACACCGAGGAGAAGACCGTGACCATGATCTGTCCGCGCCGTCATGAGGTACATCCGCTGCCGCGCGGCTGGGCAAAACCGGGCGACACCATCTATGTCTACGATTCCGACACGTTTTTGCAGAAGGGTTCGTTTGTCATCGACACCGTAGACGAGAACAACAACGCACATTACCGGGATGAGACGGGAGAACTCGCGGTCGGCGATACGCTTGCCAATGCCGAATATTTTGCATCCCTGCACATCGACGGCTGTACCGTGCGCAACACCCGCGCCCGCGGCTTCCTTGTGCAGACGCACGACGTTCTGATCGAGAACAGCTATATCTACGGCATGTCGCTGGCGGCACTCTTGTTTGCACCCGATATCCGCGTCTGGTGGGAGGTCGGTCCGTCAAAGAACGTCGAGATCCGCAACAACGTCATCGAGCACTGCGCGCATATCCGCAGCGGTGCCAATCAGGGCGCGATCATCTTCAAGGCATGCCACGACGGCAATACCGTTGAATATCCCGCCGGTGTTCATGAAAATCTGTATATCCACGACAACCGCTTCATCGACATTCCGCAGAGTGCGATTTTCGTCTCCTCCGCAAAGAATGTCCGCATTGAAAACAATACCTTCACGCATTGCTGCCACAACCCGCAGGATCCGGCTGAATATGCAAAGTATGACATCGTTGCCGCCAACTGTGAAAACGTCACACTGGCGGGCAATGTTTCCGACCGCGGAGAGGAGACGCTGCAGATTCTGGTGGACTGCAAATAAACGGTTTTTTGTAATGCGGTGCAGGGCATAACACCGTCATCCGATGCACAATATAAGCACACAGCCGATTGGTTTTCCACAAGCTGTGTGCTTTCTGTTTCATGCATGAAATACATGGCCGTATTCCTTTATCAATGTGTCGGCCAGCAGCTTGCATCCTACGGCATTGGGATGAGCACCACAATATAGCTGCATTCACCGCCGACAAAAAAGTACAGCTCACAGAAGTTATGGGAAAGCACGATATGCCGGCTCTGCATCGGGAGCTTCTGGAAATCTGGCTGCGTGCGTACTGCGACAGTTTCGATAAATTACCCTTCGGGCAGGAATTTGATCCGATCACAGGGGAACCGAGTGAGGCCGCGCCGTGGTACTCATCAGCAATGCTGCTCTTCCTGCGCGGACTTGATGAACTGGAACGCGCAAATCAGGAATGATCCGCCGATGACCGTTCACGAAATACAAGGATAACAAAAAAGTGGTTGCTGCAAGCTGAAAACTTGTGGCAACCACTTTGTGTGTTTGCAAACGTTATTGGAACACCCAGTATCCGTCAAGCTCGTCCAGTGTTCCAAAGGTATACCCTTGGGCAATCAGATAATCAAGAATTTGCGGAAGTGCTTCCACGGTTTCATCCGCAGTATCATGCATCAGCATGATCTTGGGTGTTGTGGGACTCCAACTCAGGCTGTTCAGCGTCACAACGGTGGATTCCAGCAGATATTCCACCAGTGTCTGATCCTCGGTCATACCGTTGAGGTAGCGGTCGTTGTTGGCGCATGTCCAGTCTATGGCGTAATAGCCGGCATCGGTGATCGCCCAGAAGATCTCCTCGTAGCGGAGCTTGTCCATATAGTAGGTGGTCGAGCCTCCGGGGAAGCGGAAGCAGATCTTTTCGGGAAGTGCGGCACCGCTTTTCACCACGGCCTCCTCCCATGCATGGATCTCATCGAGCACGGATTCCGCCGACGCATACAGCGACAGATAATCATGGGAATATGAATGGCACGCCAGCAGGTGTCCGGCATCGGAGATCGCCCTGGTGCGCTCCTGATAATGGGAAACGTACATGCCGAGCGTGAAGAAGGTTGCGCGGACATCGTATTCATCGAGAATCTCAAGCACGCGGTCGGTGTTCGGATGCGGGCCGTCGTCAAAGGTCAGATAAATCCGCTTTTCGTCGACGGCAAGGGCATTGGTTTTGTAACGGACACCGAGGCTTGCGACGACCTCGACCGGATATGCGGGATTGATATGGCAATAGGTATCGTCCACCACGCCGTAGAAGTGTACCGTGATGACCGTTCCCGCCGGATGGTCGGCGGAATACTGCTCGCGGACGGTATAGGAAATGCCTGCATCATCCAACAGCCCCAGTGCTTCCGTAAGCGTTTTTTTCCCCATGCGCGGAACGGCAATGCGGGTGGGTGCAGACGGTGCTTCGGTTTCATCGGGCGGTGGGGGTGTCTGTGTTTCCGTCGGCACTGCGGTCGTGGGCGGGAGGAGCATTTCCGTGGGCACGGTGGTTTCCGTTGGGGGGATGGACTGTTCTGCCGTCGTCGGCGGTTCTGCGTCGGATACGGATGCAGCCGTGAGCATGGTATCGGCCGGTTCGGCATCGGCATGCAGCCGGGCATCGGACAGCGTGCAGGCACAAAGCAATATCGCTGCAAGCATTGGCAGCAGGATCCGTGCGGCGTTTTTCAGCCGGAATATGCGCATTGTACCCACCTCCGTTTCCCCGGTTAATCCGATGTTTGATTACAGTATCATTTTACACGTTTTGTCGGATTTTGTCAAGTGAATTTTTACGGTTTTCCGGTCCGTGCGGTGTACGGTGGAAACCGCATCTGCAGCCGACGGAAAATTTGCAAAAAACCTTGACAGGAGAGGGAAAATGTTATATAATTATTTGTATATAACATCAAAATCTGATTCCGGAAGGAGAAAACAATAGATATGGCAAACGACAAGAAACTCGTTGAACAGATCACGTCCATGGACGAGGATTTTGTTCAATGGTACACCGACATTGTAAAGAAGGCAGACCTCATTGATTATTCTTCGGTCAAGGGCTGCATGATCATCCGTCCCTACGGCTACGCCATCTGGGAAAACATCCAGTCCATTCTGGACAAGCGCTTCAAGGAGCTCGGCCATGAAAATGTCTACATGCCGATGTTCATCCCGGAGACCCTGCTCAACAAGGAAAAGGATCACGTCGAAGGCTTCGCGCCCGAAGTTGCATGGGTCACCCACGGCGGCTCCGAACCGCTCGGCGAGCGTCTCTGTGTCCGTCCGACCTCCGAGACCCTGTTCTGTGAACATTACGCAAACCTGATCCGCTCCTGGCGCGATCTGCCCAAGCTCTATAACCAGTGGTGCTCTGTCGTCCGCTGGGAAAAGAACACCCGCCCGTTCCTGCGCACCAGAGAATTCCTCTGGCAGGAAGGTCACACCATGCACGCAACCGCAGAAGAAGCAGAAGCAGAAACGCTGCAGATGCTCGAGGTCTATGCAAACTTCTACGAACAGTGCCTTGCTATCCCGGTTGTCCGCGGCCGCAAGACCGAAAAGGAAAAGTTTGCAGGTGCACTTGCAACCTATACCGTGGAAGCGATGATGCACGACGGTAAGGCGCTGCAGGGTGCAACGTCCCACAACTTCGGCGACGGCTTTGCACATGCATTTGACATCAAGTATCTTGACAAAGACAACCAGCTGAAGTACTGCCACCAGACCTCCTGGGGTATCACGACCCGTACCATCGGTGCGCTGATCATGGCACACGGCGACAACAACGGTCTTGTTCTCCCGCCGGCTGTCGCGCCGATTCAGGTCATTGTCGTTCCGGTTCAGCAGCACAAGGAAGGTGTTCTTGACAAGGCAAACGAAGTGACAAACAAGATCAATTCCTTTGTCCGTGCAAAGATCGACGATTCCGACAACACGCCCGGCTGGAAGTTCGCACAGTACGAAATGAAGGGTGTTCCGCTGCGTCTGGAGCTCGGTCCGAAGGACATCGCCAACAACCAGTGTGTCCTCGTCCGCCGCGACAACCGCCAGAAGTATTTCGTTTCCCTCGATGAACTGGAGACCGAGATTCCGAAGATCCTCGCAGAGCTCAATGAAGCACTCTACAACGCAGCGCTTGAGCGCCGTTCCGCGATGACCTACACCGTCGAAAATCTCGATGAGATGATCGAAGTTGCAAAGGAAAAGCCCGGCTTCATCCGTGCAATGTGGTGCGGTGAGCTCGAATGTGAACTGAAACTCAAGGAAGTGGCAGAGGTTTCCTCCCGCTGCATGCCGTTCGGCGAAGAAGGCTTCGGCGACAAGTGTGTCTGCTGCGGCAAGCCCGCCAAGCACCTCGTCTACTGGGGCAAGGCATATTAACCTACTTTTTCTTGAAAGCCCTACTTTTTCTTGAAAGAAAAAGTAGGCAAAAAGAACTTTTTTCGTCGGATATTTATTGGCTGGATTGTCATGTTATACCACGAAACAAGTTGATATTCTGCACTTCACCAGAAACAAAGCAAAAAGAACTTTTTTCGTCGGCTTTTTCTTGATTTTATTTTCGCGTTTTCCCACGAAACAGGTTGATATTCTGCATTTTACCAAAAAACAGGCAAAAAGAACTTTTTTCGTCGGGTATTTCTTGATTATATTTTCACGTTTTCCCACGAAACAGGGTGTTACTTCCAAGGCTCCCTCCCCGAGGGAGCTGTCAGCCGAATGCTTTCGGCTGACTGAGGGAGTTATCCTTGATGTACAACCATTTTCCGCGGCGGCATCCTCTGCTTGCCGCGGAATTTTTCTGATACGAAAGGAAACTGCGCATGGAAAACTCCATCCGTTCCGTCATGGAATACATTTGCTCCTCACTTGCATATGAGAAAATCACCTTCTCAAAGTGCCGCGATCCCCATATTCTGCGGGCATCGGTGACACCGTTTGCGCGCCGCGGAGAAGCCTATATTCAGATTGAAACCTTCACCGATGACGGCAAAGCGCTCCATCGCAATTTGGCAGCATCGGAAGCGGCAGAGGTACTGTGTGAGATGGCAGAGCGGCAGTACAGGCAGACCAACATCCACACCGCACAGGGCGACTGCGAGATCCGCTTCTCCAAAAAGGAACAGTGCACGATCCTCAACCGCATCAAGACCTCCTCCACCGTGACTCCGCGCACCCTGACTGCACACAACAAAAAGAAGCAGTACCTGCTCGATCCCACCGCCGATGACGGTGCGCGCGCGTTTCTCTACCACCTCGGCATCACCGACGAGGGTGGAAGAATTTTAGACAAAAAGCGTCCGAAGTACCGCCAGATCAACCGCTTTTTAGAGCTGGTCGATGACATCTACGACACACTGCCGTCCGGCGGCACCATCGTCATCTACGATCTCTGCTGCGGCAAAAGCTATCTGACCTTTGCGGTCTACCATTATTTTACTGCGATCAAGGGACGTACCGTCAAAATGCACGGCGTTGACTTAAAGCCCGATGTCATCGCCTACTGCAATGAAACAGCCTCGGCGCTTGGCATGACGGCGCTGTCGTTCTCCTGCGGCGACATCAATGCCTACGAGCCGCCCGCAGGGGAAACACCCGATCTGGTGCTGTCCCTGCACGCCTGCGACATCGCAACGGACATTGTTCTCAAAAACGCCGTCCGCTTCGGTGCCAAAGCCGTCCTTTCCACGCCGTGCTGTCACCATGAGGTGTTCCACGCGATGAACTCCGAGCAGCTTGCGTTCATCAACCGCCATTCGATGCTGTCGCAGAAGCTGGCCGACGCTGCAACGGATGCCCTGCGCTGTCTGTGGCTGGAGCTGCACGACTACGATGTGCAGACGATGGAGCTGATCGACCCCGAGGAAACACCGAAAAACATGATGATCCGTGCACTCAAGCGCAAAAAGCCGCATACGCCTGCCGAAAAAGAAGCCATGCAGGCGGAATACCATGCTGCATGTGCGCTGATCGGATGTGTGCCGTATCTTGGGCGGAAGCAGGAAATATAATGTCTTCTGTTTTATACTGTAGGGACAGGCGTCCTCGACTGTCCCCAAAATATAATCAGCCCGCATTTCTGCAAAGAAATGATATCAGAAGAAATCAGATACGGTTTGAAGGCAGAGCATGCCGGATCGGGACAGTCGGGGACGCCTGTCCCTACAACAAACCAGATGTCCGATTTTCATCAAAATCTACAAACAAGGGAATCTCCAAACCGTTCTTCGGTGGAGATTCCCCATTTTTCATTTTCCAAACCACTCGTCAAACACATCGCGTACGCAAAGCCCTGCAGAAGTACCCGACGCACCGTTTTCGATGATGGATACGGCAAGCAGCTGCGGGTTGTTCAGCGGCGCAAAGCCTGCAAACACGGCATTGGGGCTTCCGCCGTCACCGACCTCGGCAGTACCGGTTTTGGCACCGACCGAAACACCGTAGCCGCGGAAGACGCGCGTTGCAGAACCGTTCTCGGCGACCTCGCGCATCGCGTCAATCAGTGTCGCATGGGTTTCCTCATCGAGCGCGATCTTATCAAGCACCGTTCCGACCAGAGAAAAGCGGGGCTTCGGATTGTCATGCTCGGCAATTCCCTTGACATAATGCGCCTGATAGCGTGTTCCGCCGTTGACAAGCGTGGACAGATAGACCGCCAGCTGCATCGGGGTATAGGCGTTGTAGCCCTGCCCGATGGATGTCTGCAGTGTATCGGCACCGACCCACGGCAATCCTCTGGAATCGGTATATGCCTTGGAGGACAGAATCCCCGCCGCTTCGGGAAGCTCAACACCGGTCTTCTGACCGAGACCGAGCGAGGACATGAATGAGGACAGCTTGGAGATGCCGAGCTGCCGTCCGACATCAAAGAAGAAGTAGTTGCACGAATCGCGCAGGGCTTCCGTGACATTGATCGGACCGTGCGACAGTCCTGTTCTTGTAAACAGCCAGCAGCGCGGCTGATAGTCGTCATAATAGGTATAAACACCCTTGGTGTCGATCCGCGTATCGGGTTCGATGATGCCGTCTTCCATGGCCGCCGCCGCGACACCGACCTTGAATACAGAGCCGGGCGCATATGTTCCCATCAGCGCACGGTTATACAGCGGAAGCAGCGGATCGGCAGACAGCGCGGTATAATCGTATGCCGTCAAGTCAAACGTCGGATAGGAGGCAGACGCCAGAATTGAGCCGTTGTCGGGGTCCATGACGACCAGCGCCCCGGCGTTGGCATCCTCGCCGTTCTGTTCTTCGCCGGAGGACAGCGCCGATTCCACGATATAGGCAATGTTGTCCGCCAGCGCCTGCTCTGCTTTGATCTGCAGGTTGATATCGACGGTCAGATAGACATCCTTTCCGGGGATGGCTTCCTTGAGTACGGTCTGCCGCAGGATGCTGCCCTGTGCGTCCTCTTCGATCAGCATGGTGCCGTCTGTGCCGCGCAGCGCTTCCTCCATCGCGCCCTCAATGCCGTCGATGCCGACCACCGCATCCAGAGGATAACCCAGTGCGGTATAATAATCGACTTTGGAGGCCTGAATGGGACCTGTACGGCCGAGGATGTGCGATGCATATCCGGGGTAACAGTATTCGCGGTCGGTCTGCACGCGGAAGGTTACGCCGCGCAGGTTCTGCTCCCTGATCGGTGTGATCAGCGAAAGATCTGTGTCATCGGCCAGACGGTAGGGGGTGGCTGCATCGAAGGTCAAGACCTCCAGATCGTATCGGATGCATGCGATGCGATATGCCATATGGCTGTCGTAAAGCAGCGTTTTCGACGTTTCTGTTTCCGGGGCGCCGATGACCTCGGTTTCCGCCTCTTCGTACAGATGATAGCGGCTGTACATGGCATCGAGCACATCACCTGCCGCAAGCGATTCCGTGCCGTCCAGACCGATCGTTGTCAGATATTCCTCAAAACGTGCTCTTGCCGCCGAGGATACCGTTTCCGGCTTCAGAAAATACAGATACCGATCGTCGGCATATCCCCATGTGATCGGCAGGGAAGAGGTGCGGATTGCGTCTCCGCTCTCATCGAGCAGGGTCAGCAGTGTGTAAAGCAGTGCATTGGCTGCTGCATCATCGGTCGGAAAGGACGCGGCATCCAGCTCCAGTTGATGGCGCATGACATCCTGCACCAGCGGCACACCGTTGGTGTCGAGAATGGAGCCGCGGCGCGCCTTGATGCTGACCGTACGGCGGGTGACGGCGACGCGCTCACCGCCGATGGTCACGGTGGTTCCCTCGGGCGGCGTCAGCTGCATCGAGACGAGCCGTACCGTATAAAACCCGATGACCGACAGAAACAGCATTGCCAGAATGAGATAACGGAGGACACCCTCTTTGCGTGATTTGGTGCGGGCGGGAGACGTTTTTTGCTTATCTTTTGCCGGTGTCTTCGCCATGGGCATGTCCTCCTTTCGATGATATTTACAGATCTTCTTCCCGTGCGATGACCGCATTCATGACATCGTTGGCATAAAAATCGGACAGGATCCAGAAGCTTCCGTCGGGGTCGATGACCGTATCATCGGTATACGTCACTGCGAGCTCATTGATGGCATCGATCATCGCATCGGGCAGAAGCATGGCCGTCTGACACAGGGTCTGGAATTCGGCCTGCTCGCGGCAGATGATATGCTTGAGCGCGGTATAATAAAGGTCATTGAGATGACGCACGAAGTTTTCGTAGGGATCGTCGCAGGTGATGTCCTCCTGCTCCTCTGCGGCGGCTGCGGGCGGTGCGGAGGGAGGTACGTCTTCTGTTGGAGACGGCGTATCCGGCACGGATACCTCCGCCTGCGGGTGCGTGTCGGCGGCGGAGACCTCCTCTGGGACAAGCAGCTCGGTGTTTGCCCATGATGTCACCTCAAGGGCAAGTGCCGCCTCGGGTGACAGGTCGGTTGACAGCGGTTCATACAGCGCGGCATACGCCGATTCTTCCTGTCTGCGTGCGATCTCGTCCTTTTGTGCCTTGGTCTGTACAGGCTTTCTCGGTGCCTTCTGCGGCGGCGGCAGCTCACGCGCAAAGTAATCCTTTACATAGGTTTTGAGTACTTCCGGAACACCGGATGCATTGAGCCGTGCCTTGATACCGTAATGCGCACGGATGCAGTTTTCTGCGAGCTTGAACAGATCCGACAGAATGAATTTCAGCTGGTACGAGCGCGACAGCGACAGATACCGCACATCGATGCGGCGTTTGCAGGAATACGTACAGAGTGCACCGGAGAAGGCGTTGCGCGATTGCTGCACCTCTGAAAAGCCGAGCAGGGAAACGAAATCCGGGTCGGTTTTCCAAGCGTGATGCAGTGCGCCGAGGACAGAAGCATACATGTGTGTTTCAAACACGGTGCGGTTATCCGGCGTCAGATACTTGGATTGCCGCCAGTTGTGTGTTGACAGCACGTCACACAGCTGCGGGGTGATCGGACATTCGTCGGCGGCGTTGAAATGGATATAGAATTCCCGGAAGGTCAGAATGGTGACCAGCGTCGGCAAAATGGACGAGAGCTGCTGCAGCGGTGCGGGCAGTGCATGGATCAGGCAGTAGTCACAGACCCATTCCCCAAGGTATCTGTCCAGCCGCGGGAACTGCTCACGGTACGCAAGCCACAGATCGCACAGGATCGCAAGTCCCTGCACCGGCTTGATCTTTTCGGGCAGGTTGAGGATCTCGTAGATATATAAGAAAATATAACTGTAGTCGGTGGACAGATACACACCGTGGCGCACATTGTCGCGCCAATAGAGATACCACCGCAGCTGATCCTGCGACATCTGGCTGTACTGCGGCATGTAGGCAAAGAAATTGACAAACGGGACCTCCGCCGAGGTTCGGTTGAAATACCGCTCGGCATCCGCCGTGAAGCGCTCATAATACTGATACCGCTGGGGCCACCGGAAAACCGAAACCTGTTTTATCATGCTGTTCTCCGGTGTATAGCTGCAGACCGGCTGTGCCATCTGCGGGGAAACGTCCCCCGGTGTATTGCCGTGGGACGGCATCGGTGATGTTCTGCTGCGGTCGGGGTTGCGGGCGGCACCATTGCGGTACTGCGCGGCGCGCTGCATCCGCGATGTGATATTCGGCATCGGCGGGATGTGCAGCTCCCGTGCATCGTCCTGCTCCTCCTCACCAAAGGCAATTTCCACAGCCTCGGTATCGCGCGGACCGTCGGTCGTGGTCGGCGCCTGTCGAAGTACGGATTGCGGGAGCATGCTGTCAAGATCCCAGAAATCGTCACGCATTTCCCGCTGTTCTGTTTTTTTGTTGTCCGTCTTATCGCTCATTGCCGTCTGACCGTCCTTTCTCCAAAAAGGTTTCTTATCTTATTATTGTACCATGGAATGAACGGAAAGTCAACGGAAGTTTGTTAAAATTGTGTGATTTGCATTTCCTGCCAAAATATCAAAACCACCGGCTGTCCGGTGGTTTTGAATGCATGAACATCAATATTCATCAAGAATCTTCTTGGATTTTTCGACTGCCTTTTCAATGCCCTTTTGTTGGGATGCAACCGTGGACGCAAAGGTGTTGGTTCCGGTGTTCAGGGACAGCAGCGGGATGTTGATCGGGTACGACCAGGATTCATAGATTGCAAAGCACGGGTCGTAATACATTGTATCCAGTACAATGTTGATCATTTCGGCAGATTCCTCGTCGCGGATATAACGGTTTTCCAGATACGTTTCCGCAAAGGTCGGCTCAACATCAACGTAAGAAAGGAACGACAGTGCATCGAGCACAATACCGATGTCCTCGTCCGACGCCGTTGTGACACGCGGAATACACAGCGCACTGGTATGCCAGAGGTTGGTCATCGTGCGGTAGTTGTCCTGTTCGCGGCTGTACTTGGGCATCGGAAGGACAGCATAATCGTCCTCCATGTTCGTGTAAGCGGAGAAGTTGCCCGGGAATTCCAGCATGAACAGCGATTCGCCGTTCAAAAACTTCGAGCCCCAGTAATCCCAGTCAATGCCGTCGTACAAACCGACACAGTAAACATACGTCTCATCGTTGAAAAGGTTAAAGAGCGTCTCAAACTTATTGGTATTTTCCTCGTTGTTCAACGTAAAGACCGGCATATCGTCGGCATCCTTTTCAAAGAACGTCATACCGCACGCGATGGAAGCGGCGGCAACGTCCTGTGCCTGACCGACCAGACCGACAATGTCGGTGTGATCCATCTTGCCGTCACCGTTGGAGTCAGTCGGCAGCTGCTTCATCATGGTGTGCATCATTTCCCATGTCCACGCGCCGTCGCGAACCGCCTGATACGGCACCTCCAGATCGAGATCTTCGGCAATACGCTTGTTCATCATAACCAGTTCACAGACGGTATCGGCACGGTGACAGAGTGCGGACAGACCGCAGTACCGGACACCGCCGAAGGACATATTCAGATTGGCCGTCTGATTCCACCACGGCTGATCGAGCTGCAATGCGGAAAATTCATTGAGATCGCGCAGATAGCTGCCGGAGAACATGGATGCGATCATATACGTACGTGTAGAGACGACATCGTATGCACCGTCGCCGGACATGACACTCTGCTTGACCTTGGTCGGGGTATTGGCTTCGCTGTCCTCGGGCAGATCGACGATTTTGTAACCGAGTTTTTCTTCAATTTCAATATTGCGGCGATACATGGCATCGTTGAGTTTTTCACCGTTTTCCGCCTCAACTGCAATATCACCGGTATCGGAGATAAAGGTGATGGTGATGGGTTCATCGGGCAGTGTGCGGTTCAGTGCCGCATAATAGTCCGTTTTCTGTTGGATGCGCGGGTCGACCGCTTCCGTGGTCTGCGCCGCTGTTTCCGTGCCGGCATTGCCGGTATCCACGGCGGAGGTATCACCGTCGCCGCTGCATGCGGTCATGGTTTGTGCAAGCACGAGCAGTGCAAGCAATGTTTGCAGTGTTTTCTTCATGTTATGTCCCTTTCTCTCTGATTGTTCCACTTGTCTGTAGCAATGTTACATGGTTTCGGCAATACGGTCAAGATACTGCATCGCAATCCGCACACCGTCCTCAAACGGCTCGGGATGGCACAGTTCCAGCGCATAAGCACCGTCGTAGCCAACATCGTGCAGTACCTTCATGCAGGCGGGAATGTCGATGATACCCGCGCCGACCGTCGTGTCGCGCAGATACTGTCCGTGCGCCGTCGGATACCAGCCACCTACGGGAACCGCACCGTCAAAGTTTTTGCGCAGATAGTCCTTGACGTGGACATGGCGGATATCGGATGCAAACGCCGTAAGGAACGCCGCCGGGTCTTCGTCGACAAACAGAATGTTGCCGAAATCCCCGCAGACACCGGTGTTGTCACAGACGCGGTGCACCTCGCGATAAAACCGTCCGAACGGTTCGACACCGTTTGCATACATGCCCTGATCCTCATAGATACAGGTTACGCCGAGCGGCTTGGCACGGCTTGCAATGCGGATGGCGGCAGCGGTAATTTCGTCGAGAACCGCATCCATCGCAGGCGCATCGGCAGACTTTGTCAGCCCGGTTTTCAGCGTATGATGCAGATACGGACAGCCGAGCGCCGCCGCGATCTCTGCGTGATGCACAAGCGCATCCTCCGCTGTCGGATTGCCGTATACATCGCATCCGACGGAATAGCAGGCGACGGTAATTCCGTTTGCATCAAAGATGCGTTTTACTTCTTTGGCTGTTTGGATATCCGGAATCACACGCGGATGACCCGCGCCGATGCTTTCAAGAACCTCAACCGAGGAAAAGCCGAGTGCCTTTGCATATGCGGCAGTTTTTTCCGCGCCGTCGCGTTCCAGCATTTCGATAAAGTATGTATAGAATGTATAATTCATCGGTAATTTTCCTCTCTGTCTGTTTTATTATTCGTTGTATTTATTATATAACGAAAGGGTGTAAATGTCAACCGCAATCCGAATTTTCGATCTCCGATTGACAGAAAAACGCAGGTATGATATAATAAGAAAAAACAAACAAAGGGGACACCTGCCATGAAATCCAAACTGTTTCGCATTCTTCCGCTGCTGCTGTGCGGCGCCTTACTGATCGGCTGCGGCGGTACCGCTTCTTCTGCTGATACAACCGCTTCAACCGACACCGGGACTGCGGCACCGACAGAGACCGCCCTGCAGACCGAAGCTGTCACAGAAGAGCCGCAATCCAATCTGCTGTTTGAGGACAACTTCGACGGCACGGAGCTTGACGACAGCAACTGGGAGCTTTGTCCCGAATGGGAACGTCAGGGGACATACTGCATCTGGGACAACGGAATGACCTCGCTGGACGGTGAGGGACATCTCGTTCTGCGTGCGGAATGGGATGCCGAAAACAACCGCGTCAAGTCGGGTGCTGTGCGTACCAACGGCCGTTTTTGGGGTGACTACGGCTATTACGAAGCCGCAATCAAATTCCCGGTTGCGCCCGGTACATGGGGTGCGTTCTGGATGATGTGCGGGGACGTCAGCGGCGAAGACCTCGGCGCGGAGGACGGCGTGGAAATCGACATCATCGAATCGATCGGCAATGACTGGGGTGCTTCCAACCACGCCCTGCACTGGGACGGCTACGGTGACAACCACAAGCAGTTAAGCTCGGGTGAGCTTTACTACGGTCTCTATGACGGCAATTTCCACACCTTCGGTCTGGAACGCACCGAAGAAGCGTATGTCTTCTATATCGACGGCAAGGAATCCTGGCGCGTCACGCCCGATCAGTGTGCACCGTGTCCGGAATACGGCTACATGAAGCTGACAATTGAAGCCGCCGAGTGGGCAGGCGCCGGTACGGATGCCAGTATCAGCGCGCTCCCCGGTGAAATGCTCGTCGATTATGTCCGCGTTTACAGAGAAAAACCGTAACCCTCGATCCTTGCAATATCCATCATAAAACAGCAAAACGCTGTCGGAAGTCCCGGAACTGCATTTTCCGGGTCCGACAGCGTTTGTTTTTCAATCAGTGTTTGCAAGCTCCGCCGCAGCTGTGTCCGTGACCGTCATGTTCGCCATGGCCGCCGCAGTTGTGTCCATCACCGTGTCCTTCACCGTGATGATTGCAGCGGACATCGGGATCGTAGGCAAGGGTTCCATCGACAAAGGCCTTTGCTGCTGCATCGGCATCACCTGTGACGCCGCCGTACAGCTGAATGCCGGCTTGGGCGAGTGCTTCCTGTGCACCGCCGCCGATCCCGCCGCAGATCAGTGCATCCGCGCCGATTCCGGCAAGGAAGCCGGCAAGTGCGCCGTGTCCCTGTCCGAGGGTCGGCATGATGCGGGAGGAGACGATGACGCCGTCCTCGATCTCATAGACCTTAAAGGCTTTGGTATGGCCGAAATGACCGAAAATCTGACCGTTTTCGTATGTGATTGCAAGTTTCATTATGATTACCGTGGCTTTCGCTTGTCGAAAGCCTTCCTTTCAAGAATTTCGTCCCGAACTTCGGGAATTGGGGCAGGGTTTTGAATGCGGTATGATCGCGGCAAAATCGATGATGAAAACATCGAAAGCCGCAAAACCCGCGTGAAAAATTTATTATGCAAAAATCTCCTGATTGAGTAATACGGTTTGACCGCCTGCGAGATAATGCAGGCGAGGCATGACGGATTTCATGTAGGTGTACTGTGCGTATCCGGTACAATGGCACGTATAATAGTCGGTGTTATAGCATGCAAGTGCGGCGGCATGGGCAGACAGTATCGCCCCCGGTGCGATACCGGAAAAATGGAAGCCGCCAATCAGCACATCCGGGGCAAAGCGGTGCATGATGTTCAGAATGCCGCGGTGGGAGCAGCCGCTGAACAGGACCCGCTGACCGCCGTCCTCCAACATAAGGTATTGCTCATGTATGAAGTCCTCCGGACAATGGACGCCGTCCCGCAAAACCGTAAGTCCTGCCGGATCGATCGGTACAGCACCGCCGCAGCTGATCCCGGGACAGAGCGTCAGACCGTCGCTGAGCGCGGTTTCCGTGTCCCCGGTCAGACAAATGCGGGGATGTGCGGCAAGCGCTGGGTCAAGCCCGATGTATTTCTGCGGACCGTGCCAATGCGCTTCAAACGCATGGCGGCTGACAAAGACCGGCGCATCGGCATTCAGATCGAGAAAGACGGACAGACCGCCGCCATGGTCGTAATGACCGTGGGACAGAACGGCCAGATCCACTCCCGACAGATCCACGCCGAGAGCGGCGGCATTGCGTGCAAACAGGTCCCCCTGTCCCATGTCAAACAGGATCCTGTGCCGGGATGTCTCAATGTACAGACTCAGCCCGTGTTCGGCGCCGACGGAGGGATCGGCGGCGGTGTTTTCCGCAAGACAGACGATTTTAATCATGGCAGGGACTCCTTTCCGGCATCGGAGACGGCGGGGCGCTGTTCGGTGAATGTCATGACACCGCAACGGATCAGATACAGCGCAACGATGGCAGAGCCGATGCGGTCGACCCAGTAAGCTGCCGGGGAGGCCGGTGCAGCAAGAACGGTCAGGAGAGCCGCGGTCACACAGAAGTCCACCAGACTTTTTGCGCGGTAAAGCCGCGCCTGCACAGCGAGGATCGCATTGGGCTCTGTACGGTTGAGGCGGCGGTATTTCAGCCAGAAAAGTGTGTTGGCGATTACGCCGAGCAGCGCGATCACCAGCCCAGGAATAACATTGCCCTTGTCCGTGTTTTCGGACAGAATTGCAAGCAAGAGCATGATTGCACCGCCCAGACACATCATGGCGCCGACAAAACAGGCAGAGCGGCGCTCAAGTTGCCGGCGGCGTTCCGTGTCGAAGGCCGGATCGCCGGCGGTCATCCGATAGACGATGTACGATGCAATGATGCCGAGCAGCTCCGCACTCCGTCGGACAAAGTCAGCAATCTGTGTTGCGCTCCGTCCGACGAGAAGTCCCGCACCGATGATCAGCGGGCCGGGGGCACTCATCAGCACGGACAGAAATAGCGTCTGCGTGCCGGATTTTCTTGTTGTTTGTTTCATCAGAGACCTCCGAATGCCGACAGCATCGGCAGAAGTACGACCGCTGCCGCCGCAGGACAGCTGACCGTGTCATAACCGCCCGGCGTGTACAGCTCAACCGCCGCGCAGACAGCACCTGTTACCGTCGCGGTCAGCAGACATGCACCGACGGACAAGCCGCCGCGCAGCATCAGAATGGCACAGACCGTGACGGCAGAAACGCAGAGCATTGCCGCACTTCCTTCGATGCTCTTTTTGCTGTTGGGAAAGTGGTGACGGCCAAAGCGTTTTCCGATCAGAGCCGCAGCTGCATCGCCCGGTCCCCATGCATAAACGGCAGCCAGCACAAGCAGACGGTCACCGAAGATGCCCCAAAAGACGGCAATGACGGCGGCAAACATCGAGAAGACGAGCAGCAGACTTGCCTTCAGCTCACCCGGGCGGCGCTCTGTGACCGTTTTGGAAAAACCGCGGATATGCTCAAACGCCCATAAAATCGGAAATACGACTGCAGCGAATACCAACGCCGATGCAGAGGCATAGTACCATGTATCAAAAGCGAAGACATACACGGGAAGCGAGCCGAGCAGAATCGTGTGCAGCAGCTTGCGGAAGATCTCGTCCGGAATGCGGATGAGAAACCGGAGCAGAAGTGCGGCCGATGCACAGATCAGAAAATAGAGTATCGTATCGGCACTGCCCCAAAAAAATTGTGTCATTGTAATCTCCATTCTGTCTATAGGATGCGGAACATGTCGAACATGACAAGCCCCTGCACGCGGAAGGTGACAGAACCGTCGGCATAGTCGAACGGAATGTCGGCATCGGCGCGATCCTTTCCGCCGAGGCGGATCACGCGGGCTGGCATGTCACAGCGGACGGAAACCGTGAAATCCGGAACAGGCAGCAGCTCATCCGTACAGAGCAGATCGACCGCGCTGACAAGCAGATCGTCCTCCCGTCGGAATGTGACCAGCTCCACCTGACGGGGGGCAGTCGATGTAACGGTAAGTGCAGACAGATCGAGATATCCGCCGATGAGTGCATGCAGCAGACGGCGGTGAGAACGGCGGTCGTCGCATTCAATCGGTGCGGCACACCACAGCACGGTTCCGCGGCCGCGTTTCTTTGCAAGCAGCGCGGGAATCACGGTCGGAATGCCCGGAGGGTTGGAATGGATCGAAGCAAACTGCCGCGCGCCCGGCACGGTATACGGCATGGTCATGGTTGCCAGAATGTCGGCGTCCTCCACCGAGATAACGGGGAGGCTTGTCTCGGTCGGGAACGGATAGGCTTCGTTGAACGGACCGAAATACGGTGCACCATCCGGTGTCGGTGCCATATAAACCGCGTTTTCCTCGGTGTAACGGAGCAGCTTTGCGCCGAGCAGCGCATCGAGCAGCGCTGCATCCTCCGCACCGGACAGGTACAGAATACCGCCCGCCTCAACATAGCGGACGAAATTGTCCACCGTTTCCGTATCGGTGAATGCCATCTGCGGTGCGAAGACCATACGGTATTTGGAAAGATCACGGGTCTGTCGGGTACCGATGACACCGACCGGAATGTTTTCTTCGATCAGTGCGCGCGTGAGACCGATGGCGCAGGTTTTGTTGTCATACGGCAGACCACGGCTGTTGTAGTGCCCGGCGGTCGAATAGCAGACCGCAACATCCGTTACCATGTCGCCGGAGAAATACGGCTCATACGGCATCTGCCGCTCAAAGACACGGCCGATCAGATCATAAACACGCGTATCCAGCGTACCGACGGGGTCGATTGCATCAATGATGAACGAGGCTCCGTGATGCGCTGCCGTCAGAAGCACCTCAGTCGACAGATGCTCCTCGGTTTTGGAAATGGTATGCACCAGAAGGCGGTTGTCACAGCGGCAGGTCATATATTCAAACGGCTGATTGCGTGTGACGGTATAGAAATACTTCGCTGTGAAGGAATGGTTGTACAGATCGCCGTACAGGTCGCCGCCGGCATAGTCGCACTGATCGTTGACAAGCTCCGTGCTGCACAGAAGGGAGGGCCCCGCGACCGCGTTTGCATAGTTATGCTCGACGGTCACGCCGGGCGCGCAGGCTTTGGCTGTCCCGGTGACCAGCGCGGCAAATTCGCCCATCCAGCGGATGCGCAGGGACTGAAATTCGAGCCAATCGGGATCGTTCCAGTTCACCGACGGCAGTGCTCCGCCGGGAAGTGCGTCTCTGCCCGTTTCCGAAAGATACCGTGCCCGGCAATGCGGACAGTGGCAGATCTCCGGCCAGAAGGTCATATCAAAGAAAAAGCCGTCAAGATCAAAATAATCCGCCATTTCGGCAATCTGCGCCTGTACAAATGCGCGGTAATCGGGGTTGTTCGGACAGCAGAGACCGTAGCGGCTGCCGTGCTCGCGGCGGGAGCGCCCGTCGGACGTCACAATGCGCCAATCGGGGTGGCGATCCTCCTCGACGGTGTTGTAGATCAAGCTGTAGTAGCCGACGACATACATGCCCTCGGCATGACAGCGATCGACGAGCTGCCGCATCAGATCCTCTCTGCCGCGCAGGGCATTGTGCATGTGCCCGGTTCGGGTCGGAAAATAGCAATGCCCGACGTGGGACTGCAGATAGAGCATGGGTGCCTGAATGTGCGCTTTTTTCAGATTGTCCGCATACGCGGCGGGATCAAACGCCGACAGAAAGCGATCGTCCCAATCCTCGATGTGCATATCGACGAGATTGCGACGGAAGGCCTGACGGTACCAGAATGCATGTGCCATGGTGGTTCCCTCCTGAATGGACTTTGATATCTTCATTATACCCGATTGGCGGGTGTATGTCAAGTGGCAGGGGAGAAAAAGAGGTGGCGCAAACACTTGCAGCACCTCTGGGGGGATATAAGCTTGTGAAAATCACACCGGGATCAGACGACGGGAACGGTCACGATGACGCTGCTGCCGTAGCTGACGTAGGTGGGGATCGGCCAGATCACGCGGGCACCGGCGGGCGCCTGGGATCTGATTTCGGATGCCGGAATGACGGCATAGCCGGCTTTGGTCTGGACACGGGTGATGACCACGGTGTCAAGCTTTCTGCCGAACAGGTTCATGTAGACAACACGGAGGGTTGCGACACGGCCGATCTGAACGGTGACGGTTTCGCTCTCGCCGCAGGCGACGATCGCGTCGGTGACGCTGTCAGCATCGACAAACGCATATCTTGCGGGCATGGAAGCCGCGCCGAGGATGTCGGATGCGGAGAAGGTCATATCGGTGCCTGTGACGCCGTTTGCCGTGAGCGAACCGGAGGAGATCACGCGGCCGGTGTAGTCGACGAAGCGGACATTCAGTTCAGCGTCTGCGTAGGTGATGACGGGTTCTTCGGGAACGCCTGCGATGGAGGAGAGGACATTCTCGATGTCTGCCTGCGTCAGCGGAACAAACGCCGCGTTCGGGTCGTCACAGATCTTCAGGTCGGTGACGGAGAGGAGGCCTTTGGTGACACGAATAATGACATCATATTCCTTTGCATCCGTTGCTGTTCCGTCAGCGTTTGTCAGCTTGTCAGCGATCTTGTAGAACATATCAACAGACGTAGACAGGCTTGCGGGAGCAACTGGGGTGCCATCAACGGTCAGTTCGAATTCCGCAGAACCGATCGGGGATTTCAGACCGAGCTGCATGACACGGTTGGTCTTGACTTTGAATGTCAATGTCTGACCGGGGTAGAGATACAGTTCGTTCTTGGGGCCGTTTTTCAGAAGATCAGCGGCTGTATTGTCGTCCAGTTCTGTGTTTTCATCCAGAAGAACAGCGGATGTCTGACTCTGTCCTTCGACAGTAGAAATCGCTTTGTAAACCTGTTCAGAGGTTGCACCGCTGACACCAACAGCGCTCAGAACCATATCGCGAATCTGGTAGAAACTGGGATTATCTTCCAGATCTTCTACATAAATGCTGCTGTCTTTGATGGTGTTGATGATACGGACACCGTCGATCTGAATCGGGTTGTTCGTTTCATTACTTGCCGATCTCTTGATCGTAACGGTATAAGTACCGTAGGGAAGAGCCTTTTCGGAAATGAACGGCAGGCTGTAATAGGTACCGGACTGCTGACTTGTAGCATCAGTCGTGCCTGTGCTCAGTTTGGTGTCGATCATGTAGATCTTATTCACCTTTTCGGCGTTATCTGCATTCGCCTGGCTCAATACGGAGACAATACCGGTAGAACCGTTGCTGTTGCCGTAGAGTTCGAAGCCTGTACCGGTGAAGGTAAAGGATGCGGTTGCGCCTGCGGTTGTGGTGTATGCATAGGTTCCGTTGGAACCGATGGCATCATTCTCTTGGGTATACGCAAAATCATAACCGTAGTTGCCATTCTTTCCACCGAGTACAGCGGTTGTCTGCGTCTTGGTGGGAGCGGTGGTATGACCTTTCCAACTGCCTTCGTATTGGAGGAACGATTCTTCGTAGTAGACAGTGGTGGCGGGAGTTATACCGACATTAGTTGTTGATGTTGTACCTGCAACGGTCAAGGTAATTGAAAGGACATCCAGATTCTGTAAAATCTTTGTCGGAACATAAGTGAATGTTTTAGTAGTAGAATTATAACTGACAGTACCATAACGTGCGGAGTGATTACCGACATTATCGACAGTACCAGTATTAGTTACAATATCACTCAGCTTAAATGTAACCGGCAGGCCAAAGTCAACAACAAGATTCGGTTTGAGAATTTGAGTGTTGATATTATAATACAGATAAAGTATTGTTTTATCTTCGGAAATGACCGAACCCGTGTAGGAGTAAAGTTCGCTTGAATACTTACCTACAGCTTCGGGGACTTTGGTTAAGTCGGTCTGGAATTTATCTGTCTGTCCATAAAAATTCGTGATGCCACAACCAGATACATTGATACGGCCAGCATTTCCGGAGAACGCAGAAGGTGTAGGTGTAATATTTTCAAATGTTACATTGTCAGCGACCTGAATTGAATATGTGTAGAGTTCATCGCCGAACTTTTCATCATAATATACAACAGAAAGTGAATCCTGTTTTTCAACAGCCTTAACATAAATTCGAACAAGAATAGCTTCCTTATTCTCATCCCACATCAGGTTATCATAAGGATCTTCAGAACTCGGATTTTTTGCATTATTATATATTGTAACTTCTCTTGTATAATCACCTTCCCAGACGGTTTTTTCATTTCTATCCCAAGTGAGATTTGTGACATTAACGCCCGAAGTGGAACTTTGCATGGTAGCAGTAACACTACCGGTCTCTGCAGTAACCTTATAAATGTCGAACTCTTCGAGACCGCTGAATTTATATGTACCGATACCTCTGCCGTCTGACCAATAACCAAATACGAGTGTTTTATCTTTAAGATTGGCAGCCGTAGTATCAACCGGGTTTGTAGTACCACTTTCATAAACAATTTGAATTGAGATGGAACAATAGTTATTTACATCCATCCAATCCGAATTGGGGGTATTATCTCCTTTTTTACCCCAGTCTGCTGCATTAATATGTAATTCTGTTGTAAGATTTTCGTTCTTAATATCAACAATTTCCATATAGTATGCAACTAACTGCATACGGCTTCTTTCTGCATATGTTGTATTGTTGCTACTGTCAACATATTTTGCTGATACTGTACTGGTATCAACCAATACCCAATCTGTATTTGAAAGAACTTGCCAATTGCCATTCCAATAACGGATTTTTTGTACAAGAGTACCGCTATTAGTATCGTCATCACCAGGGCCGTTTGTTTGATGTTCAGTTGCACTAGAGGAATCATTTTCTTTCAGAACATCCAGAAGCCTAACCTGCCAGTATTCGATACTACGTTCATTACGAATAATCGTAGAGGGGATAAGGTCAGAGAAAGCAATACCGTTTTCAGTATGTACATCCTGTGCCTTTATTTCGAGATTGTTTAACGTTGTATTGGGATCTGTGACTTGTTGGTTAGTAATCCAATACTCAACCGTCAACGGAGCAACACTGCTCAAATTTTCTTCTGTTTCTGTAACAGTTACAGTATACTCTTTTACCGTAGCCGGAGTAATAGCAAGGGTTGTATCTTCAACAATATAGAATTTGTTGTTTGCATTGAAGCTTTTAACAGTAACACTTGTATCTTTTTCGGATACAGGACGGGTTTCTGTCTTAATCGGTGTATCGTTGCCTGTTACAACATATTTGATTGTAATCGTAACAGCCTTTTCAAGTGCATTCTTTGCAGTTTCAAGAGCATTAACTGCGGCTTTCAGCTCATTAAGTGCTGTATTTGCAGCAGTTTCGCTGGTATACGAAGCACCCTCAACGGTGGTGAACTTATTTTCCGCAGCTTTCAGCGCGGATTCATATGCAGTCCAACTTGCATCTGTGTAGTTGTCATTTTCAACAGTCAAAGCTGCGATGCGGCTTTCTTGCAGGGAGGCATCAACTGTATATGTAGAGGTTCCGGGGGTATATTCATACAAGATAACACTTTGAGAAGAAGAGTTACTTCCTCCCCAAACGCCGTCGTCTTTTTTATATACTACATAAGTGTAATTTGCGTAGATAGTATATGCGTTATTACTGGAGCTAATAGTTAAATCTATCGCATCTTCTGATAAGGATAAATTGTATTTGCGGGGGTAAGTGCTCGTTCTGTTGGGGTAAAGATAATATCCATTGTTGGATAAATATCGGTAGGTAGTAAAAACAGATCTTGAACTTGAATATGTCCATAGACTATCTTGTACATCTGAAGCAGGAATTGCCTTAGTTCCATTTATATCGACGTTTGTACTGGAAATGGAACCATTATTGTTTGTTATAGCGACACCTTGAGTATCATTTAGTTTATAAACAATTAAATATTGGCTATTATTTGTTAATGAGGATGCTGTATATTGGTCGTAACTATCAGGAGTTCCACCGTTAGTCGAAATACTATCTTTTAATTCCTCAGCTGCCGTCTCCAATTCATAAAGACCACCAACGGAGAAGTGCGGCATGACAAATTCATACATGCCGTTGGCAACATTACCGATAATCGTTTCGATGGTGTTGTCAGCATTGACAACAAATGCGCGTACCTTTGCGGTGTCCCAACCCTCGGGAATGGGAAGTGCTACGGTTGCTTCACCGGTGTACTTACCATTTGCCGTTGCGGGTGTCAGATCCCATGCTTTGACATTCTTTGCGCCATCAATCGCAGTGGGAGCGGACGTCTCGGTTACCGTGATCGCGGTCAGACCGGGAGCAGTGACAGAAATACCGTTATCGGTCAGAGTAACATTTTCCGGTTCTTCGGGCGTAACGGGAACATCGGGTTCTTCCGGATCAACAACGTTGATCGTGCCGTCGGCATTGAAGCCGCCTGCAACGATGGAATCTACTTCGTAGTCATTGGAATCCTGCATGCGGGCAGCAATGACACGCATGATGGGACGGATGTATTTTGCTACTTCGGTTTCCGTTTCTGCACCGGGATAGTCAGCCCAGACACAGAAAACAGAACCTGCAGGGTCTGATACTGTGCTGCCCATAAAAGCAGTATTGGAGAAACCCTCTGCAGCAGTGTGATATCCGTCAGCATGTGTTGTACCGGTTCCGGGAGTAAATGTATCATTTACGCCAAGAATATAATAATAATCACCATTGGTGTTGTACATGGGGTGACCGAGTCCGGCCATGGTCGAGGCGGATGCGGACTTATATGCAGTTGAACCGGAACCCCAACCGGAAGACCAGAACGAAATCAGGATGTCCTTATCAAACGCATACGATGTATTGTTTTGGAAGTAAATACCGTCATTGAACGCCATGGTTTTCATACCGGCTGCTTTGATGATGGTGTTCAGTTCATTGACATAATCAACGAACAGCGGGTACTTTCCGCTGGAAAGCAGATGACCAAAGCCCATGGAGCCGCTGCTATAATTATCATTTGCGTATTCGTCTGCGCCGATATTGAAAATCGAACAGCCCTTGTTCGCAAAATAAGAAATATACTTCTGCAGCAGTTCTTTCATGAATGCGACCGCAGTGGAGTCGTCCAGATCGATCGTGCTTGCAGAGCCGTTATAACCCGGTGTCATGCCCAGAGAGGTCATAGCAGTGATCATCGTATACATATGACCGGGGTTATTGAACAACGGGATAATTTCGATGCCTGTTGTATTGGCATGCGCAATGATCTCATCCATTTCACTTTGGGTGAGTTCATTCAGTTCGGTTGTATAAGTCTTTTTTGCATTATACGCAATATTGCCGTTATGTACCGCTGCGGTGACATCTGCATCGGAGTAAGAACCGACTGTCATATCATCCAGCAGGAAGCGCAGACCGTCATTACCGAACGCGAGCTGCAGATGTGTAAATCCGGCAGCCTTCATTTCGGTAATCAGCGCCTTGATCCAATCCACGGTATAATACTTACGTCCGCAGTCCAGATGCAGGATGCGTTGAAAGTCGTTGTCAACGGCTGTCGTTTGTACATCGGCAGTACCCGCCGTGTCATCCGCGAAAACCGTCATCGGTACGATGCTGAACATCATGCACAGTACCATGAACATTGCCAGGGTTCGCTTTAGCATTTTCATATTGTTTTACCTCCTCGGTAATTCGTTCTTTTTATATCTCTTCGCCGTGCGGCGAGGGGGTTCTGTTTTCGGGGGGCGGCAGCGTGCACGCGATCCGGTGCAGTGCCTGTGTCATGCGGCACATGTAGGTTGGAATGCCCGCACAGCTGCCTGTCTCCGCATACGCGATCGCCGCGCAGGGGTGGCAGACATTGAGGTTCGGGCAGCTGTCACACACGCCGGAGAGGGTCAGCTTCGCCGCCGTTTCCGTCAGCGCATGCCAGCTGTCGGCAAATGACAGCTTCCGCAGATCGACCTTCGGCTCCGGCATCATGCCGCAGGGGGTCATATAACCGTCCCATGTGATCCAGTACGAGGCCTTGCCCGCCCGGCAGTGGATCTTACCGTCCACCGGGTCGATACAGCTCTCATCCAGACCGCGCGGCTCGGCGTATCCGTCGCGGATTGCCTGCATATGCTTCAGATATGCGTCGCGGCCGTGGTTCTTTTCCCAGAACCGGGCAGTGTAGTGCGCGCTCTCCTCGGGGGTGAAGCGTTCGTTTTGTCCGGTCATCGTCGGATCACGCCGGATCGGCGGGAACATGTAAGCCGCGACCGACAGCTGTGCACCGCGCGCCTTGGCATACTCGACGATGAAATCAAGGTCGGAGGCGTTTTCCGGTGTCAGCGAGCAGTTGATCTTGACGCGGATGCCGGCTTCCGTCAGCATGCGGATGGCGCGGTCAACGCGGGAAAATACACCGTCTGCACCGCACAGGCGGCGGTAGGTTGCGTCGTTTGCGCCGTACAGCGTGATGTTGATCTTCTGCGGCGGCTTTGCAAGGAACCGTGCGGCGGCGGTCTCGTCGATCAGCGAGCCGTTTGTGTTGACGGAGATGAGGAATCCCATGTCGATCAGCGTATCGTACAGGGTGAAAAACTGCGGCCAGAGCAGCGGTTCTCCTCCGGTCAGAAGCAGGTACAGCGTGCCTGCGTCCCGTGCCTGTTCTGCTAACGACAGCCAATCGTCGAGGGTCATCGGCCTGCGGGGCGAGGCATCGACCTCGGCCTGTGTCTTCCGGACATAGCACATCCGGCACGCAAAGTTGCAGACGGGGGATAATTCAAAGGTTCCGCTCAGCGGGACACGCATCGATATCGCCTTGTAGGCGAGGAAATCGGACAGCGTCCGCGGCGGGGATTGGGGTTTGTTCATATGCGGCCCTCCTTTGCAAGGGCGTCTTCCAGAGATGTCACCGCACGCTCGTCCGGTGTACACGACAGCGCATATACCGGGATGTCCGCGGCCAGGCCGGCCGTCAGCGCGCTTGCCTGCGCGACAAAATCGGGATCCCAGCTGTGGACGGTCATGCCCGGCCAGAGACCGCGAAAGGCCTGTGCTGGAGAAAGCCGCCGGACGGTGCAGGTATCGGCCTGCGCCAGAAGCACAATGGCCGTGATGGGGCAGCTTGCGTTGACGTGGTATTTCGATGATCCGGCATACGGGGAGCCCCATGCCAGCCATCTGCCGTCGTCGCAGGACAGGATCGGGCGATCGCCGTTGATCTGTTCCGCGCCGCGCGTGCTGCACCACAGCTCTGCCTGCGTGGACTTGCCGATGCCGGACACGCCGGAAAACAGAAGTCCGCCGAGGTGTGTCCGCACACAGGATGCATGCAGGCACAGCCGGTTCCTTTGCAGGAGAATCGCCTCAAAGCCCAGATGATAAAAGCTGTTGGACAGCTCCGAGACGCATCGGACGTATTCAGGCCGATAATCGACGCAGATCTTGCCGTGTGCGGCATCAAAGGTCGAGACGGCGTAATGCACCGGGTCTTCCGGAATCTCAAAGAAAAACTTCTGCGGATTGCCCGCAGCGTCCCGCCCGATTCTGTATGCGCGGTCTGTAAACAGCGGAGAATGAGGGAGCGGCGGCAGGGAGTCGGTCGCAGAGAAAACCGCCTCGATGTCGGGCTCCGTTTCTTCTGTCAGAAACGGGAGAAAGGCTTTGCTTTCCTTGAGCGGATGGTCTGTCGCAAGACAGATGGAAATGTCGGAGACTGTTATGTATGTGCGGGTGGGCATCAGGAGTTGAAGATGCTATGACCGCCGGTGCTACCGTGATAACAATAATCTTCTATATAAGTATCGCACATATCTGTAAGTACGATTAGCCCCGGAAAGTCTGAATCCTCGCCACCAATAAAGGTATTGCAATCTTCTGACTTGGTATGATTAAGATCGTATTGGCAGATTGCCACCTGCTGCGTCAGCTCAAAGTTCTCGTAAAAGAGCTCGGGCTTGACATACTTTTTCATGTTTTCTACCTCTCTTCAAATTGTTATATTGCTGCTTCCGAAAATATTTGGAAGTTCTGTTTCTGCGATCTTACCCGACACGGGGATACCGCTGAAATATTCGGGGTATATATGCGGAGAATGCGCAGATTTATCTGCTGATCAATTTCTTTGGTATGTTGAAAATACTCCGATAATACATAATATATTATAACACTATGTAAAGAGTTTGTCAACAATATAAAAGAATTTTTTCGCCGTTTCCGGCAAATTATTATACAGCGCTTATAATAGATTGTCCCGAAGACGAGCGGTCTCCTCATATACCTGCTTTGTGTTAATAAACTCCTATAAATCATATTATATCATTTTCGGAAAGCTTTGTCAATGTTATCTCGTTGATCATCATGGCTTTGCTTGTCGAAAGCATCAAAACCCGCGTGGAAAATCGATTTTTCACGCAAAAATTCCGGATAAGATTCACGTTTTCAGAACAAAAACAACCCCGTAACAGACGAAATACCATCGTCCGTTACGGGGCTTGATTTGTTTATGCTCCGAATAAATTCCATGCAAGGAGCTTCCATTTTCCGTTGGAGAATTCAAACACAAAAACACCGCAGTTGGGGCATGCAAATGCGGGCTTGTCGATGCCGATGACATCCGGTACAGGTGCTCCGTCGTTCAGCGTTCCGGAGAACAGCATTTCCAGAACCGCATGAATGACACCGCCGTGACAGAATGCGGCAGCACGCGCACAATCTGTCTGCTCCATATCACGCAGAAACGCAAGGATCCGTGTGCAGAACTCGCTGTAATTTTCGCCGCCCCACGCATGAAAGTCAAACACGCGTCTCGCCGCCTGATAGGGTTCCCCGAGCGTCTCGCGGCATTCGGCGACACGCCGTCCGGCAAGCGCGCCGACATTGACCTCGCGGATCAGCGGTGTTGTCTCGGCTGCTGTATCCGGCAGTGCAAGCGCATGGGTCTGGCGGGCACGGCGCAGATCACTTGTATAAATGCGGTCAAATGTCAGATTTTCCAGACGCAGACGCGCTCCGACCGCACGCGCCTCCCCCTCGCCTTTTTCCGTCAGTGAAACCTGTGCCCAGCCGGCGTGCGAGGATGTGCTGTTGGCTTCACTTTCGCCATGGCGGATGAGGTACAGCTTCACGGCTTCTCCTCCTCCGTCGGATTGAGCAGCTTCGTCAGGCTCCATGCCCCGACCATGGCGGACAGCACCATCACGCCAAGCATTGCCGCATCGGTGAACAGCTGCTGACTGCGCATGTGCTTTGCGAGCGCGGCAAATCTGTCCTCCTGCACAGTCGGCAGATCCGGAATAGCCGCACGTACATCCTGCGATACACGGTATTCGGCATACAGCCGACGGCAGGACGGGCAGGTACGCAGGTGTGAGCGGACAAGCGCACGGGTATCGTCACTGGCGTACCCATCCTTATAGATCGCAACAAGATCCAGAACAACATCACAGCTGATTTCAGAATTGGTATTCACGCTTAATCTCCTCCAAAAGCATCTTTTTCGCACGGTGGTACAGCACCTTCGCGGAATTTTCGCTGATACCGAGCGCCAGCGCGACCTGTGCAAACGGCAGATCGGCGTACAGGCGCAGCATGACGACATCCCGGTATTTATCCGGGATCTTTTTCAAAAGCCGACGCACCGATTCCTGCACGGCGTGCCGTTCGGCCACAGCCGCCGGGTCATCGCTCTCATCAGCACACATGACATCCGACACAACGTCGAGATTGATCGCTTCCAGCTCCAGCCTGTGCCGCCGCAGATATGTAAAAAAGGTGTATTTTGCGATGGACGCAAGCCATGTGAACAGCTCGCTGTCACCGCGGAACCGGTGAAACGACTTGAATGCCTGCAGAAATGTCTCCTGCGTCAGCTCCTCCGCAAGGCTTTCGTTCTTACAGAGCCGGTATAAAAACGCATATACGCGCGCGAAATTTTCTTCATATATTACAGCAAAGGTATCCATGTCATCACCTGCCCCAATTATCCGTCATACCTATATATAGGTTAGTGCCGCAGAAACGGAAAAGGTTACAGAAAAAATGAAGCTTTTTCAAAAAAATTCTGTACCTATTATAATACGCATGAGACGATTTGTCAAGAGGGAGGAGGAAGCAGAAATTTTCGGATTTTTTGAAAATCGTTGTAACCTTTTCCAAAATACACGACACTTACTTGACAGAACCCCAAGGAAAGGAACCGTCCACGACGGGCGGTAACGGTCAGCTGCATGAGCTTTTCAATTCTGGGAACGGGTATGTACGTTCCCCCACATACCGTGACAAACGACGATCTCTCCGCGTTGGTGGAAACAAACGATGAATGGATTCGACGCCGCGTCGGAATCGCAGAGCGACACATCGCCGTGACGGAAAGCACGGCCGGGATGGCTGCTGCCGCCGCGCGCAATGCGCTTGACAATGCAGGCATCGCAGCGGAGGATCTGGATCTGATCCTGTGTGCAACCGTCAGTGCCGACAACGTCTCCCCCTCGCTTGCCTGCATGGTACAAGCCGCGCTCGGAGCCGTCTGCCCGGCATATGACATCAATGCGGCTTGTTCTGCATTCCTGTTTCTGCTTGAAACGGCGGCCGGCTGGTTTGCACGCGGACGCGCAAAGAAGATCCTGGTCGTCGGTTCGGAACGCATGAGCCGGATCGTCGATTGGTCCGACCGCGGTACCTGCGTCATTTTCGGCGACGGTGCCGGAGCGGCAGTGCTCGGTGCGGGCGACGGCTATCTCGATTCCGTCATCACCGTCCGCGGCGGCGACAGTGTCATCAAGATTCCCTGCAGCGCCGGGAAATCTCCGTTCTGGCAGGGCAGCTGTGAGGAGCCTTACATTCAGATGAACGGTCAGGAGACCTTCAAATATGCCGTCAACGCCATGTGCGGCGACATTCAGACGCTGTTTAACAGAAACGGACTGACACATGACGACCTTGCATGGATTGTCCCGCATCAGGCAAACTACCGCATCATCGAATCCGCTGCCAAGCGTTCCGGCATTCCGCAGGAGAAGTTCTATCTGAACATCGACCGGGTCGGCAATACATCCTCGGCCTCCGTTCCGATCGCTCTGGATGAACTCAACCGCTCCGGCAGGCTGCAGCGCGGCGACAAGATCATTCTCACAGCATTCGGCGGCGGACTTGCAAACGCAGCCTGCCTGCTCACCTGGTAATATCAGCCAAACAAAAAATTCAAATAAAGAAAGAGGTAACCACCATGACAAACGAAAAAATTCTCGAAACACTCGCATCCATCATCGCAGACAAGATCGACACAGATGCAGCCGAAATCAAGCCGGAAACCACCTTTGAGGAGCTCGGCATTGACTCTCTTGATATCACGGACATCGCCATGAGCGTGGAAGATGCATTCGGTATCGAAGTCGAAGTTTCCGGCGAACTCAAGTCCGTCGGCGATCTCGTCAATCTCGTCGCTTCCCTGACTGCATAAATCCATGCTGAAAACACAAATTACTGACCTGCTTTCCATCCGTTATCCGATCTTTCAAGGCGGCATGGCTTGGATCGCAGACGGAACCCTTGCCGCTGCCGTCTCCGAGGGCGGCGGACTTGGGATCATTTCCGCAATGAACGCAGACGGTGATTATCTGCGCGGACAGATCGCGCTTGCCCGCCGTCTGACCGATCGGCCCTTTGGCGTCAATATCATGCTGATGAGTCCCCACGCGGACGAGGTCGCACGGATCGCCGCCGAGGAGGGGGTCGCCGTTGTCACCACCGGAGCCGGTTCACCCGTCAAGTACATGCCGGTATGGAAATCCGCCGGTATCCGCGTCATTCCGGTCGTCGCATCTGTTTCCATGGCCGTCATGTGTGAACGTGCGGGTGCTGATGCCGTGATCGCAGAGGGACAGGAATCCGGCGGTCATATCGGAGAGGCGACCACGATGGCACTTGTCCCGCAGGTCGTCGATGCCGTACACATTCCCGTGCTTGCCGCGGGCGGTATTGCCGACGGACGCGGACTTGCCGCCGCGCTGATGCTCGGTGCACAGGGGGTGCAGATGGGCACACGCTTCCTCGCTGCCGCCGAATGCGGTGTGCACGAAAATTACAAGCAAATGGTACTCGGTGCCTCCGATACCTCCACGATCGTCACAGGACGTCGTTTCGGCGGTTCCGCCTGCCGTCAGATCAAAAACAATTTCAGCCGCAGCTTTGCAAAGTTTGAATACTCCGCCGATGCCACGGCGGAAGCTGTTGCAGAACGCGGTGTCGGTGCGCTCCGACGTGCGGCTCTGGACGGCGACACAAAGGAGGGCTGCTTCCTTGCAGGACAGATCGCAGGACTTGTCACGCGTGAGCAGCCTGCCGCCGAGATCCTCTCCGAGGTCTCGGAAGAAGCGCAAACCATTCTGAAAGGAGCTTCTCAATGGCTCGTATAGCTTTTGTCTTCGCCGGTCAGGGTGCCCAGCATCCCGGCATGGGCGAGGGACTTTACAATCAAAATTCCCGTGTCAGAGCTTTGTTTGACGCATCTGACGCCATCCGTCCCGGTACGCGCGCAATGTGCTTCTCCGGCTCTGACGCAGAGCTGCGTCAGACCGAAAACACCCAGCCCTGCCTGTTTCTGTGCGATCTCGCCGCCGCATTTGCGCTGGAGGATGCCGGTATTCATGCATCCGCTGCAGCCGGTTTTTCGCTCGGCGAGCTTCCGGCGCTGACGTTTGCCGGTGCAATGGAACCGATGACCGGATTTTCCGTTACGGCAAAGCGCGGTGAACTGATGGGCGCGGCCTGCGGCAATGCCGACACGGCTATGTGCGCCGTACTGAAGCTGGAAAACGGGACGGTCGAGGAGATCTGTGCGCGCTATGCGCATGTCACACCGGTCAACTACAACGCCCCAGGTCAACTGGTCATCTCCGGTGACAGGACCGAGCTGGACGCGGCAGCAGCTGACATCAAGGCGGTCGGCGGACGCTGTATTCCGCTTGCCGTTGCTGGTGCGTTTCATTCCCCATACATGGATGTACCGGCCGAAGCCTTCGGCGCATATCTGCATACGGTCACACTCACCCCGTCAAGGATTCCGGTATACGCCAACCGTACCGCCGCCCCCTATGACGGCGAGATCATCGGCACATTGGCCGATCAGATGAACCATCCCGTCCTCTGGGAGCAGACCGTCCGCCGTATGACCGACGACGGCATCGATGTCTTCATCGAATGCGGTCCCGGCAATACTTTATCCAAGCTGATCACAAAGATCGCTCCTGCTGCAAAGGTCTTCTGCTGTGAAACACCGGAGGATGTTGAAAAAATACGGGGGGAGCTGTTATGAATCTGCATCTGAGCGGCCATGTTGCCATTGTCACCGGCGGAAGCCGCGGCATCGGTGCGGCCATCTGCCGTGCACTCGCCGCAGAGGGGGCCGATATCGCACTGCTTTATGCTTCCAATGCGGAAAAAGCAGAGGAAACGGCCGCGGCCTGTGCGGCATACGGCGTCTGTGCGAAAGCCTATGCATGCCATGTTGAAAACGAAGAGGAAGCCGCACAGACGGTACGGGACATCCTGTCTGCGTTTGGCCGCATCGATATTCTCGTCAACAATGCCGGAATCACCCGCGACAAGCTGGTCAACGGCATGCGCGCATCGGATTTTGACGATGTCATCGATGTCAATCTGCGCGGCGCCTTCCATATGCTTCGCGCCGTCTACCCGCTGATGGCAAAACAGCGTTCCGGACGTATTCTCAATATCAGCTCCGTTGCCGGTCTGTCGGGAAACGCAGGTCAGGTCAATTATGCCGCTTCAAAGGCAGGTCTGATCGGCATGACAAAATCGGCCGCAAAAGAGCTTGCCGCACGCGGCGTCACCTGCAATGCCATCGCACCCGGCTTTATTTCGACCGATATGACAGAAAAATTCGCACAGGATGAGAAGACCCTGCATGCCATTCCCGTCCGCCGGATGGGATCTGCCGAGGAGGTAGGCGCACTCGCCGCGTTTCTCTGCTCCCCGCAGGCAGCCTATATTACGGGTGAGGTCATCCGCATTGACGGCGGTATGATGATGTGACCGCCAGCCCTATGTTGTTATCAAGAAAGGAATCCAACCCATGAACAGAGTCGTCGTTACCGGGATGGGTGCCGTCACACCGATCGGCACGACCGTCCCCGCATATTGGGATGCGCTCAAGGCCGGTGTCTGCGGCATTGATGTCATCACCGCATTTGATGTATCGGAGAGCAAGTGTACCCTCGCGGCAGAGGTGAAGGACTTCGATCCCGCCGCACGCCTTGATAAAACCACCACACGTAAAACCGACCGTTATACCCAGTTTGCACTTGCTGCCGCCGATGAGGCGATGCAGGACGCAGGACTTGTCTGCGGCGAAACCGTTGACGCGGAAGCCATCGGCGTTTATGTCGGATCCGGTATCGGCGGCTTCGGCACACTGTGTGCCGAGCACGAGGCATATCTCAACGGCGGCAGCCGCAAGGTATCCTCGCTCTTTATTCCAAAAATGATCTCCAATATTGCCGCAGGCAATATTGCCATCCGTTTCGGTGCGAAGGGACCGAATATGTCCCACGCGACCGCCTGTGCAACGGCTTCCACCGCGATCGGAGAGGCATACCGAACCATCCTCCACGGGTATGCCGATGCCATGATCTGCGGTGGTGCCGAGGCATCTGTCAATCCGCTTGCCGTTGCAGGCTTCGGCAACATGTCCGCTCTGTCGCAGGCTGCAGACAGAGACGCTGCTTCACTGCCGTTTGATGCACGCCGCGCAGGCTTTGTCATGGGCGAGGGTGCAGGCATTCTCGTGCTGGAGGAATATGAACATGCAAAAGCACGCGGCGCAAAGATCTACGCCGAGATCGTCGGCTACGGCGCGACATGCGACGCGCACCACATCACGGCTCCCGATCCCGAGGGCACACAGGTCGCACGTGCCATCCGGCTCGCGCTGCCCGACGATATGCCCGCTCCGGAAACCGTTTATCTCAATGCGCATGGCACCGGTACGCCGCTCAACGACAAGACCGAAACGATGGCTGTCAAGCGTGCATTCGGTGACGATGCCGCAAAGATCCATATTTCATCCACCAAGTCAATGACAGGTCATATGCTCGGTGCGGCCGGAGGTGCGGAAGCGATCGCCGCAATTCTCGCGCTGGACAACGACTGCATCCCGCCGACCATCCATCTTGAAACGCCCGATCCGGAATGTGACCTTGACTATACGCCGAATACCGCCTGCTGTACCGAGGTCAATCTGGCACTCTCAACCTCCCTCGGCTTCGGCGGACACAACGCCTGCCTTGCCTTCCGCAAGCTGCCGCGTGAATAAAGGAGGGTGCACCATGCTTGACCGAGAACAACTGCAGCAATATCTGCCGCACCGTTCGTCGATGCTGCTGATCGACAGTGCGGAGGTTGTGACCGCAGATGACGGCTCACAGACAGCGCATGCCCGCAAGACATTTACCGGGAAGGAATGGTTTTTTGACGGCCATTTCCCCGGAAATCCCGTCGTCCCGGGTGTCATTCAGTGTGAAATTCTGGCGCAGACCGTTTGTGTTCTGCTGCAGCCGGCCGAACATGACATAACGCCGTATTTCACCGGTATGAAGGATGTCCGCTGGAAGCGCCCCGTCCGTCCCGGTGATACGCTGGAGACCCGATGCACCATCACCCGTGCCAAAAAGCCCTTCTATTTTGCAAAAGGTGAGGGCTATGTCGGCGGTGTACTCTGTGTCAGCGCGGAATTTTCGTTTGCGCTGATGGAAAATGCCGCCCCCGCCGACGCATGACCAAAGAAAGGATATACACTCATGCCCATGCTTGAATCCCTGATCGACAAAATCAAAACCGCCGTTGCACCGTCCCCCATTGCATGCACCGCATGCAGGACAGAGTTCCCGGCCAAACAAATGAAAAAAGCACTGATGGTCTGCCCGTCCTGCGGTCAGCATCTGCGTATGGATGCCCGCGCACGCATCGAAGCAACGGTGGATGCAGGCTCCTTTGGAGAGCTGTTCAGCGATCTGAAAAGTGAGGACTTCTTCCACTTTCCCGGATATGCCGACAAGCTCGAAAAGGCGGAAAAACTGACAGGTGAGCAGGAGGCGGTCGTCTGCGGTACGGCTCTGATCGGCGGGAATCCCTGCGTACTGTTTGTCATGGATGCACAGTTCATCATGGCGAGCATGGGGTCTGTTGTCGGGGAAAAGATCACCCGTACATTTGAATACGCAGCCGAGCACGGCCTGCCGGTCATCGGATTTACCGCGTCCGGCGGCGCGCGCATGCAGGAGGGCATCGTCTCTCTGATGCAGATGGCAAAGGTTTCCGGCGCGGTCAAGCAGCATTCCAATGCCGGCAATCTGTATGTGACGGTACTCTGCGACCCGACTACGGGCGGTGTGACCGCAAGCTTTGCCATGCAGGGTGACATCCTGATCGCCGAGCCCGGTGCGCTCATCGGCTTTGCCGGACGGCGTGTGGTGGAGCAGACCACGAAAACAGCATTGCCGCAGAACTTCCAGCGTGCGGAGTTCCTGCTGGAGCATGGCTTTATCGACTGCATCGTACCGCGTGCCGAGCTGCCCGAAACACTGGCGCGTCTGCTCCGCATGCACAAAAAGCCCGCGACCGATATCGCATAATCGAAAAGGAGCGTTATATCATTTCATGACTGCATATGAGAAACTGAAAGCCGCGCGTGCATCCCGCCGCCCGACGGGTGCCGCCTATGTTGAGGAGCTGTTTGACAGCTGCATTGAGCTGCACGGGGACCGCCGCTTCGGCGATGATGCGGCGATCGTCGGCGGCATCGGCATGCTCGGCGATACCCCGGTGACCTATATTGCCATCGACCGCGGCACCGATATTCATTCCCGCATGGCTAAAAATTTCGGCTGTCCCAAGCCCGAGGGGTATCGTAAGGGGCTCCGTCTGATGAAGCAGGCGGAAAAATTCGGCCGTCCGATCATTTGTCTGGTCGATACGCAGGGGGCCTTCTGCGGTGCCGATGCGGAAGAGCGCGGACAGGGCGAGGCAATCGCCGAAAATATCATGGAAATGATGGACCTGCATGTCCCCGTCATCTCAATCATCATTGGGGAAGGCGGTTCCGGCGGTGCACTTGCGCTCGCCAGTGCAAACCGCGTCTACATGCTGGAAAATGCCGTATACTCCGTCATCAGCCCCGAGGGCTGTGCAAGCATTCTGTGGAAGGATTCTGCCCGCGTTGCGGATGCGGCAGAGGTACTGCATATCACCGCTGCTGACATGAAGCAGTACGGCATTGCAGAGGAGATCATTGCAGAGGATTTCCGGAATTTTCCTGCCATGTGTGCGTCACTTCGCACAACACTGGAACGCGATCTTGCGCAGATGGCAGAGCTCTCCCCGGATCAGCTGCAGCAGACCCGCTACGAGCGCTTCCGCAAGTTCGGCATTTTCAGGGAAGCGTGAGCGATACGGCAAAAAAATGAAAGGTGCATACCGCCGGGAATTGTCCGGGGTATGCACCTTGTTTTTGGGATGTGGTTTTGCGCATTCCGAAATATCTGTTTCGATGTATATTGACCCTCGATTCGGTTTACGGTTCTTCTGTCAGATTTCCGATAAGATTATCAAAGAGCTTTTTGAGGACTTTGGAGCTTTTTTCGTATTTGGAAATCCATTCCGTCTGACCTTTGAACAGGGCATCGCGGAACAGCGTGTAGGTCATGCCGTTCAGACTGTCGTTGAAAATCCGTCCGAAGTCAAAGCAGTTGGATGCGCGGATCAGGTCATACATTTCCGAAACATCGCTGTCGGTGGCATACTTGACCTTGAGTGCTGTTTCAAACAGTGCCGGGGAGACGGTGCGGTAGGATTCCGATGCCAAACATTCAAGGACCGCGGCAGACATTTCCGGATCCTTTGCATCCAGCGGAATACCGAACAGGTTATACGGGAAGGAGGAAATGGTGTAATAGTCCTCCTGTGCTTCGTCATATTTGGGAATCGGCAGAATCCCATATTCGATTTCGGAATTGCGCAGTTTGGTGGCTGCAAAGAACACCTCTGTGGTATAAAACAGAATGCGGTCCGACATAAAGGTGTCCTCAGAGCCGCCGTCCATCAGCAGCATGCCGTTGTTGGTCTTGAAGGCATCCACCAGCGATGCAATCAGCGCCTGTGCCTTTTCACCACCGAATTCCTCCGACAGATGCGGAATGTTGTCGGCATCCTTTTCTGTCGTATTCAGACCGGCGGCAAAAAACAGGGAATCGGCATAAACGGTATCGGTGATATACCCGAACTGATCCTCACCGTCCTTTTGGCCGTTGCCGTTGAGATCCCGGTAGACCTGCGATGAAATTTCATACAGCTTGTCCAGCGTCCATTTGCCGTCACGGACGAGCTGATACGGGTCCTCCAGATCGTAGTCGGTGATAAATTTCCGGTTGAAATAAGTCGCATACAGATAATAAATCATGTGCGTGGAAATATCGCCCGAGCAGAAGTACAGCGCATCGCCGATGGATGCTTCCTCATTCAATGACGGAGGCCACCAGGGCTTATCAAAATCAAGATAATCGTAGTCATATAGATTGAGCAGCATGCGCTCGTTGGCAAGGGTAGCCAGCGTCATCGAGTAGCCGCCGACGATGTCGTTTGCACCGTCACCTGCCATGGTGCTCTGCGTGACGGTTTTGACCCACGTGGCACGGTCATAGTTACCGCCGTCGATCTGGGTAACGGAGAGGGATACGTTCAGCCGCTCCTCAACGGTGCGGTTGCGCACAAATATCGCATCGTTGACGATGTCCCCGTTTTCCTCCTCCACGGAGTATTCGGGAATGTCGGTCGTGCGCCCGAAAATGTGTACATTGGCACCGCCGAAGTCCAGCGCGGGCAGACTGTCCGGCTCATAGGTGATCGTATCGGCTGCAGCTTCGGTCTGCACCTCGGTTTCGGCTGCGGTATCGGTATCGGTCACCGACGGTTGGGGGGCGGTGTCGGAGCAGGATGCCGCAGTCAGTGCGGTGAGAACCGCAAGACAGAGCAGTCCGCGGAAAAGCAGTGATTGTTTCATATCTGA
>JAFTLK010000002.1 GCA_017455975.1 Clostridia bacterium
ACGCTCGGTAACACGGTTTGCGCTGCCGTGGAGCAGATCAATCTGATAGAGGTTTTCGCGGTGGCACATTTCCATCACTTCGGATTTGAAATATTCCATAGCTGCGTCCGTACACCGGTGCTTACAGCCCTGCCGGGTATCGGCGGGTCTGTCCATGTACGGGAGCAGGGGGACTTCCTCTATTCGCAAAGAATTGATAACGATATGAACGTGGATATTGCCGCTGTGGTTATGCCCATCGGGGTGGGTACAGATAAGTGCTTGGTGTCCGCGAAAATGGTTTTTGCAAAATTCCTCGCCTAACTGCTGTGCACGGTCAACGGTAAGTCCATTGTCTGTGCCGTCACGTGGGTCAAAGGAAATGATGTAGTGGTGGCTTTTCACATCTTCGCGTTTTTGGTTTTTGCCGTAGCGGAGATTTGCCCGCATACAGGCTATGGCGAAATCTTCATCACCGCAGCCTATCGTGGCAATTCTGAAATCCTCGCGGAGTATGAGCCGTCCGTTTTCATCAAGCGTAGGCTTCATGGAAAACTCGTCATGGGCAAAGAGCAGATATTTTTCGGCGGCTCCATAATCAGCATTTTTAGAGCTGATATGTTTGAACGTAGCCATTCAATTCACCTACCTTTTGCAAGACTTCATATTTCAGCGCGGCGAGATCTGAAGCGGCAGCTTGTATCTCGGCGGCAAGCTGTGGGTATGGGTTTCGCCATTCGTTCAGCGTCCGCGCTATCTGATTGATGTTGTTGCCGATCTTGCCATACTCGGCAACGAGCTTACCGAGCGTAGCAAGCACTTCATCATTGACGGGATTGACGCGGATAATCGGTTTTACAACCGCACCGTCAATGGCTTGCCGTATAAATTCGGATTGGCTCATGTTGTAATTTTTCATTTGCTCCATAAAGAAGCTGTGTTCTTCCTCGGTCAAGCGTGTCTTGACCACGAAAGTTCGCTTTGGTGTGTTGTACGTTTTTGGCATAGGCATAAACTCCTTTCACTTACCATATTTTTGAGAGCGCTTTAGCCCCCTGTTTTGAAAAGTCCCTCTATATACCGCCTTTTTTCAGCCGTTTTTTAAGGGTGTTTTTGAAAAAATTCAAAAAGTGTTTTCACTTACCGTACGAAAAATGCGATTTTTGCACCCTGTCCGAAAAACTTTTTTCACTTAACGCCGATTTCCTGCGGTTTTAGCAACCATCAAAAATTTATCCCTCTACTTAACATAATTTTTCGGGCGTTTTTACAACCCATTTTTCGTGGTTTATAGAAAACAACAAATTTTCTTTGACGGATTTCTGCGTGATAGCGTAAAAGTTTGGGTGTTCCGATTTTGCAGGATACAGAAAAGTGCATCTACTTACCGCCGTGAAAACTCCGTTTTTACACCCTCTTAGAAAAATCTTTTTCACTTACCGTCGTTTTTCTGCGGCTTTGGCAACCCGTCCAAAATAAGTGCCTCTATATACCGCCATTTATAAGCCGTTTTTACCCCCCTGTTTTTTGAGATTTCCGAAAAATAACGTATTTTCTTTGATGGACTTTTGCGAGATAGCGTAAAAGTTTGGTTGTTCCGCTTCACCTAACCCATCGTGGAAAGTGGTTTTGCAAGGTAGGTGAGAAAAATTTTTTTGCGAAAATCTCATAAGGCTTGATAAGCTACTCTCCACCTAACCCATCGTGGAGAGCGATTATTCAAGGTAGGTCGCAAAAATTTTTCAAATTTTCTATTACTCCCTACAACACCGAAGATGGCAGAACTGCCAAACGGGAGCGAGAAGAAAATTTGCGGCGTTTTATTTGGGGACCCCGCACAAGCCCAGCAAAGCGGGTTGTGTGGGGAGAGGACGAGCGACGGAATGTATGAGCTTTCGCGTTCAAGCGGAAGCAAAGGAATTGTAGTCCGCGAGACGAAGCAGGGTTTGGGGAAGGCACTCCCCAACAAGATCACCACAAGGGCGAAAATGAGCAGTATGCGAAATTTGGCACCGTGGTAGAATCTTGCTCTAACTACTTCCGCTATCCTCTGAACGGGGATTTTTGCAATACCCCTCTACTTGACAACGGACAAGTTTTGCGAAAAACTTGATACCCCTTCACACTACAACGGACATTTTTTCGGCAAAATACAGGGCTCGGAAATGTTAAATTTCGATGAACTGCATTTACTCGGTATCAAGTGCTTTCACTTATTCGGAATTTCAGCGGACAAAAATCAACGGTAATGCAAAAATTTCTCTGAAAATTTTTCTCTCTACTTGTTAGGACATTTGCGGGAGAAAAATCAACGGGCTAAAAACTCCTTTCACTGATTTGGAATTTCAGAGGGGTGAAATTCAACCGTTTTCAAAAAAGTCTTGAAATATTTTCAGTTCACTTATTAAAACAAAAGCAAAAACGGCTTTTAGCTGATTTGCGAAAATTTCTTTCCTCTAACCACTACTACAATTCGCACATAGCGTTTAGGCACGATTTCGGCGATAATCGTAAAAAACTTTTTCGTCTCTGCTTTCTTCCACGGCGAACACAGCGGAAATGCCAACTATCCCGAAGAAAAATTTCGGGCAAAAGAAAAACGGACAGGCATATCGGCTTGTCCGTCAAAAAAGAAAACTCTATAAGTTGTTGCAAACACATCATGTGGATGAAGTAGTTCTGAATTATTGAATGTATTACAAACATCCGATACTTACAAATGCTATTCCCAATATTAGTATTAGGGGGCATTTCAATAAAATAAAAAACAAAAAATTGCGAAACGTAAATTCTCAAAGTAAATGCAACAGTAGCAAAGCCCTTGCATTTACTATGAGGAATCGGTTGGAGTAAGTATGAGAAACGAAAGAAAAAGCAGCTAAACAAAGCAAAAAAGGTAAAAAAGAGCATGACAAAAAAGCCTGAGAGGTAAAATTCTCAGACTAAATGCAACTATGGTTGCGTTTACTATGAGAAGAATTTTGCTAATAATTTAGGTGATTGAATAACTTCATTTGCCGGAACAAAGGAAATCCCCAAGGCAGATGCTAAGATCTCGGAATAGTAGAACGAAAACATATCGTATGCGCTTTTGCCGTTGAATTGTTTCCGTTTTACAGCGTTAACGTGAGAGAATATCAAGTTAACCGTTTCCTGCGTGAAGTCGTCAAATGAAGTTCCGGTTTTAACGATGTCTCTGAAAAGAGTATGGTTTTTCTCAATCTCTGCTTTCTCGTGAGGAGAGCAAGGTTCGCAGAAAAACATGTTGGATTCGGCGTTTCCTTCAGCATCATTTTCGAAGGCAGAAACAATACTGAACTCTCCGCCGTTGTCAGTAAGTAAAAGCGGAGCAATTTCTCCAAAGTTGAATCCCAAAGCCTTTAACTCCGCTTTTAGAGTTTGGATTTTGTTTGCCGCTTCTGTTGCGGTTTTGTTTTCAAGCAGTAAACCGATCATAAAATCGCTGTTTACAAAGTGAATCGTCATAATGACCTTGCCACCAATTCTACCGATCACGGTATCAAGTTGTACAAGAGGAAGATCGCTGTTATCTTCAACAAAAGCAAGAAAATCGTTAAAAGTGCGCCCTTCCCGAGCCCATTTTGGTACATAATCGCTCTCTTTGGAGTTTCTTGGCTTGAATTTAACGGCTCTGGGAAGATCCATTGGAGTAATTGAGTAATATCTCTTTTGGATATGTCTGTACACAGTGGCAGTCGATATGGGCAGATTGTTGGATTGAATGATGTGGTAGATGTGCTGTCCATTTTGTACTGCTTCTGAAATGATACGTTCCGTTTCGTAGAAGCTCTCTTTGTTCAGTGGTATACCTGTACGAGATTCTACAAGCACTGTGTCGTATTCGGCTTGTGCTTTTTTTGCAACGTACAATTGTCGTTTGTATGGGCAACTGCTACGGCTCTTCTTTTCGCAACCGTTACAGACAAACGGGGCTTTTAAGAGCTTGGGGCATACCTCATCTGTTCTCACAAAGGAATTTGTGTATGGCTCCATGTGTATTTTTACCTCTCTGGAGATCGTTGTTTGGTTTTTACCTATCCGTTCTCCAATTGCTTTAAAGGTCATTCCTTTGCTTAGACACTCTTGTATTTCGATTCGGTCATCAAGTGTCATAGGTTTGTTTTTCTTTTCGCTTTTTTTCATAGTCTGAGTCCTCCATTTCTCAGACTAAATTCTACCACAAAATCCTTCTCACACTAAATGCAACTTCTAAATTGCACTGTTGCATTTACTTTGAGAATTTACTAAAAATTGCGAAAAGATATAAAAATTGAGATTTTATATTGACAACCAACCAGAGATGTGGTATAATAACTTGAAATTAATATACTGTCAAGAATTGCGGTTTGAAAAGTTGTAAACTTAGTAGAGTAAACGGGGAAGCCGGTTCAAATCCGGCACAACTGCCATTACTGTAACTGACATAGCGGAATTTTTTCGTCTTGTCTCAAGTCAGAATACCGGCCCGATTCTTATTGGCAATCATTCCTGGGAATAAAGAGGAGTGCAGCTGAGTCTTTGCCGTGCGCAGAGGGTCTTCTGTACTCTTTTTGCGTTTTATCGGCATGGAGTTTTCGCTGCACATTTTTTGCTTTCTGCAAAAGATGTGCATTTTCTTTTGTCATACTGCGAAGCGCAAATCTGCACTCGCTGTGAAAAATATTTTTTATTTCAAGGAGGCAAAAACCATGAAACGCAGAATCCTTTCCCTCATGATTGTCATGATCATGACAATCGCTTGCTTCACCGCTTGTGCGAATGATGCAGGCAAGACCCCAGATGAATCCGATAATCCTCCCGTAAGCGGAGAAACGGACGTATCCTACGATGGCAAGCTGGAGTTCGATCATTCTCTGGAACTTGAATACGCCAAATGCTTCTCTGTAGACTACTACAAGGGCGGATACAAGATCGCAAAGCTCGTTGACGGTACCACCATGCTGGTTGTACCTGAAGGCATGAGCGTTCCCGCAGACGCACCCAAGGATGCAATCATCCTGCAGCAGCCCGTTTCCAATCTGCTCGTTTCCTCCACACCCGTTACCTCTTTGGTCAATGCCATTGGTGCGCTGGATGCCATTTCCCTGACCACTTATGACGTGGACTCCTGGTACATCGACGAAGTCAAGGATGCTCTGAATGCGGGCAAGCTGACCTACATCGGCGAACATAAGGAACCCGACTACGAAAAGATCACCGCTTCCGGTGCAACGGTTGCTTTCTGGTCCACCATGCTCACCGATGAAGTAAAAGCGCAGGTAGAACAGCTCGGACTCAGAATTGTTCTCGACCAGTCCGCAGAAGAAGATCATCCCCTGGCGCGTGTGGAATGGGCAAAGCTCTACGGTGCAATCTTCAACCTTGAAGAAAAAGCAAACGAAGTATTCAATACGCAGGCGGGATATGTAAACGAAATTGCAAAGCTGGAAGACAACGGCAAATCCGTTGCGATCTTCTACATCACCTCCAAGGGCAAGCTCTACGCACGCAATGCCGATGATTATATGGCAAAGATGGTTGACCTCGCAGGCGGCGAATATGCACTTTCCGATGTAGGCGTCGGCGAAGTCGGCACCATCAATATGGAAATGGAAGCATTCTATGACAAGGCGAAGGATGCGGATTACATCATTTATGTATGGAATCTCGGCGGTAAGCCCGAAACCCTTGCTGATTTCCTCTCCAGAAGCGAAGTTCTCGCAGAAATGGACGCTGTCAAGAACGGCAATGTATGGTGCACCACACCCGACTTCTTCCAGATTCAGGATACCATCGGTGCCATGATCAACGACATCCACCTCATGTTTGACGCGGATGCTTCTGTCGATGCGCTTACATATCTCAAGAGACTGAAATAATGAAGAAAACATACACGGATACCATGCGTTACGGCATGGTATTCCTTACATTGGCGGTTCTTTTCTGCGCTGCCATTGTGTGGAATATCAATACCGGCAGCGTGGATATTTCCCTCAAAGACATCATCCGGATCATCTTTACAAAAGACAACACCGATCCGGCAAGCTACAATATCATCTGGAAAATCCGTCTGCCGAGACTTCTGACAGCGGCGGTGCTGGGCGGTGCGTTGTCCCTGTCCGGTTTTCTGCTCCAGACATTCTTCCGTAATCCCATCGCAGGACCCTTCGTGCTCGGTATATCCTCTGGTGCGAAAATGTTCCTCGCCATCGTAACGATTGCACTCACCGGATGGTTTCCTACAATTCCGATCTCGCTGACGGTGGTTTCCGCCTTCCTCGGTTCGATGTTGTCGATGCTTTTGGTTTTGGCATTTTCGGGCAAGATACGAAATATGTCCATGCTGCTCGTCATCGGCATTATGATCAGCTATATCTGCTCGGCAGTGACGGATTTCCTTATCAACTTCGCCAAGGAATCGGAAATTGTCAATCTGACCCACTGGTCCATGGGCAATTTCAGCGGCGCGGGATGGGCGAATCTCAAAGCGGCAGCGATCATCGTTTTGCCCACTGTTGTGGCGGTATTTTTCCTGTCAAAGCCGATTTCCGCCTACGCACTCGGTGAAGGATATGCGCAGAGTCTCGGCGTGAACATCAAGCTGTTCCGCATTCTGCTGATTATCTTTTCCAGTATCCTTTCCGCTTGTGTGACAGCGTTTGCGGGACCGATCTCGTTTATCGGCATCGCAGTGCCGCACATCTGCCGCATCATGCTGAAAACGCAGAAGCCGCTGGTGATGATTCCTGCGAGCTTCCTCTGCGGATCGGTGTTCTGCATGATCTGCGACCTGATTGCTCGCACCATGTTCGCACCGACCGAGCTATCTGTTGGAACGGTAACCAGTGCCATTGGTGCGCCCATTGTCATCTGGCTGATGATCTCACGGAGGGTGAAGAATGAAGAATAACTTTTACTTTTCCACAGACTCCCTAAGTGTCGGCTACAACGGCAAGGCTCTGATTTCTGATATTACGCTAAATTTACAGAAAGGCGAAATCCTAACACTGATTGGTCCCAACGGTTCGGGCAAATCCACGATACTCAAAAGTATCACCCGGCATTTGGCAACGATTGCAGGTACGGTTTATCTCGACAACAAGAATATGCGCACCATGAACGGACGTGATGTGGCGACACGGATGGCGGTTGTGCTGACCGAGCGTGTGCGTCCGGAGCTGATGACTTGTGGGGAGCTAGTGGCATCGGGGCGATATCCCTATACGGGTTCGTTCGGCAGACTTACCGCACGCGATCATGAAATCGTCCGCGAAGCACTCCGCCGCGTTCATGCGGAGGAGCTGTATGACCGAGATTTCACCGCCATCAGCGACGGTCAGCGGCAGAGAATCATGCTTGCTCGTGCCATCGCCCAGGAGCCAGAGATCATCGTGCTGGACGAGCCAACGTCGTTTCTCGATATCAAGCATAAGATCGAACTGCTGGAAATCCTAAACGATATGGCGAAAAAGCAGAACATCACCGTCGTCATGAGCCTACACGAGATTGATCTTGCCTGCAAGGTGTCCGACAAAATCGTCTGTGTCAAAGGCGATCACATTGCCGCCTACGGTAAGCCAGACGAGATTTTTTCGGATGAGCGAATCAATCAGCTTTACGACATCGAGCGCGGTTCCTATAATGCACTTCTCGGAAGTGTGGAGCTGTCAAAACCGGCGGGCGATGCAAAAATCTTTCTCATCGGCGGTGCGGGATTCGGCACTCGCTATTACCGTGCGCTTCAGAAAGCGAATATTCCGTTTGCTGCAGGAATTCTCTGGGAGAACGATGTGGATTTTGCCGTTGCATCGGTTCTTGCACAGGAGGTAGTGTCAGTAAAGGCGTTTTCATCTATCACCGATGCGGAGATTACCAAAGCCAAAGCAATCATCGACCGTGTACAGACTGTCATCGACTGCGGCTGTCCCATCGGTGAGTTCAACCGTGCAAACGAAGAACTGCTCCGGTACGCAGGCACAAAGCTGAAAACGGAGGTTCTGGTATGACGAAATCGCTCCCACGCGTGCTGATCGCCGGAACCTGCAGCGGAAGCGGAAAAACCACGGCGGTCTGTGCGCTGCTGACCCTGCTGAAACGGCGCGGCATCGGTGTGACTGCCTGCAAATGCGGCCCCGACTACATTGATCCGATGTTTCATGAATCGGTGCTGGGCATTCCGTCAGCGAATCTTGATCCGTTTTTCTGCGACGGCAATCTTCTCAGGTATCTGCTTGCGGCAAGTGGTGACGAACTTTCCGTGATCGAAGGCGTCATGGGATATTACGACGGTACTGGCGCGGACGGGATGGACAACAGCACTTTCACTGTGGCACAGAAAACTGATACACCCGTGATTCTCGTGGTGAATGCCAAAGGTGCATCCACATCTCTGCTTGCGGTGATCGAAGGATTTCTGCATTTTCAGACCGACAGCCGGATTTGCGGTGTGCTGTTCAACAACATCACCGCCATGACCTACGCCAATCTGAAAAAGCAGATGGAAGCACGATTCGGCGATACAGTCAAGGCGGTCGGCTACATCCCAAAACTGCCGGACGACTGTATTCTCGGCTCGCGCCATCTCGGACTCATCACGGCATCGGAAATCGGTGATCTGCAGGCAAAGCTCGACAAAATCGCCGATCTGTGTTCAGATACGATGGATGTGGATGTCATACTCGAAATCGCCGATACCGCAAAACCGCTGACATATGAGAAAGCGGAGCTTCCCGCATTTGCTCCCATTCGTCTTGCAGTAGCAAAGGATGCGGCATTCTGCTTTTATTACAAAGACACACTTCGTCTGTTTGAGAAGATTGGTGCAGAGCTTACGTATTTCTCTCCGCTTGCCAATGAGCCGATACCCGAATATGCGGACGGTCTGCTGCTCGGCGGCGGGTATCCCGAGTTGTATGCGGATATGCTGGAGCAGAACGAAATGACCCGTGAAAGCATCCGTCATGCAATCGAGAATGGTTTGCCCACCATTGCCGAATGCGGCGGATTTCAGTACCTCGGACATACGCTTGACGGCAGGAAAATGTGCGGCGTTCTCCCCCATGACAGCACGAAAACCGGCAAGCTGGTGCGGTTCGGCTATGTCACGCTGACCGCGAAAAACGACGGATTGTTCGGTGACGCGGGTGCGACATTACGCGCGCACGAATTCCACTATTACGACAGCACCGACAACGGAAACGCATTCACTGCTGTAAAAGCAAACGGACGAAGCTGGGAGTGTGTGCAGTACACCGATATGCTGTACGCAGGATATCCCCACCTGTTTTTGCCCGCCAATCTTCAAGCGGCGGAAATCTTTTACAGAAAATGCCTTGCATATAAGGAGAAAAAAGTATGATTATCAACGATCCGAATGCCATTGAAGCCCGCAGCATGGAAATCATCGAAAGCGAGCTTACGGTGGACATTCCCGAAGAAAACAAAGCGGTGGTCAAGCGCGTCATCCATTGCACCGCCGATTTCGATTATGCGGAAAATCTCGCCTTTTCCGACGGTGTGTGTGCGATTGCCATCGAAGCACTGAAAAGCGGCTGTGACATCGTGACCGACACCAACATGGCGAAATCCGGTATCAGCAAAACTGTCGCCGCGAAGCTGGGATGTGAGATCCACTGCTTCATGAGCGATCCCGATGTTGCCGAAATCGCAAAAGAACGGGGATGCACCCGTGCGGTCGCATCCATGGAAAAGGCAGCAAAGCTCGGTAAGCCAGTCATTTTTGTGGTCGGCAATGCACCTACTGCGCTTCTCGCACTTCGTGAACTGATTGACGCTGGAACTGTGAAGCCCGAACTGGTCATCGGTGTTCCCGTGGGATTTGTCAACATCCTCGAAGCCAAGGATGCCATCATGGAATCCGGCGTGCATTACATCGTTGCCAGAGGACGCAAGGGCGGTTCCAACGTGGCGGCGGCGATTGTCAACGCTCTGATGTATCAGATCACACGATGATGGATTCTTTCATTACCAAAGACGGTAAAAAACTGCGTCGCGGGTACACCACAGGTTCTTGTGCTGCAGCGGCATCCAAAGCGGCGGCGATCATGCTACTCGGCGATACGGTTCTCGAAACGGTGTACCTCATGACACCACGCGGAATTGGATTGAATCTGACCGTTCACGAAATTGTGTGTGGAGACAGCTATGTTTCCTGTGGCATTGTCAAGGACAGCGGCGATGATCCAGACGTAACAAACGGCATGACGGTGTATTCGCTGGTCGAAAAGACCGATGTGCCGCATGAAATCTTCATCGACGGCGGCGAGGGCATCGGACGTGTGACCAAACCCGGACTCGATCAGCCTGTCGGTAATGCCGCCATCAACTCCACGCCGCGGCGGATGATTGCCGAAGAACTCCGGCAGGTCTGCGAGGATTACGGCTACACCGGCGGCCTGAAAGTGACCATCTCGGCACCTGCCGGTGTAGAAATTGCGAAAAAGACCTTCAACCCCCGTCTCGGCATTGTTGGCGGACTGTCCATCCTCGGTACCACTGGCATTGTTGAACCAATGAGCGATGAAGCCGTGGTGGAAACCATCCGTACAGAGTTGAGTATGCGTGCGGCGGACAGCAAAACGGTTGTCCTGTTTACCCCCGGCAACTACGGCGCGGATTACATCAAAAACGAACTGCACATCAATCCTGAAATTGCCGTGACCACCTCCAATTTCATCGGTGATGCTTTTGCGCTGGCGGCGGAATTCGGCTTTCGCGGTGCGCTGCTTGTGGGACACATCGGCAAGCTCATCAAGGTGGCGGGCGGAATGTTCAACACCCACTCTCGCTACGGCGACTGCCGTATGGAGATTTTCGCTTCCCACGCGGGCATGTGCGGCGCTTCGGCGGAGATTGTGCAAAGAATCATGGACAGCGCCATGACGGACGATATGCTGGCGATTCTTGATGAAGCCGGACTGCAGCAGAACGTCATGGACAGCATCATGCATCGTATGCACTTCCACCTGACCCACCGCCCTGTCGGAAACATGATCGTGGGCGCAGCAACATTTTCAAACGTACACGGTATCCTTGGAAAAACAGCGGATGCCGACCAACTTTTAGAACAGATACGAAAGGAATACTGACATGGTACATATCATCGGCGCGGGATGCGGTGCGGCTGACCTCATCACCCTGCGCGGCAAAAAGCATATCGAAGAAGCCGACGTGATCATTTACGCAGGTTCTCTGGTTAACCCCGAAATCCTCAGCTATGCCAAAGCGAACTGTGAAATCCACGACAGCGGAAAAATGACGCTGGAAGAAATCATTGCCGTCATCGAAAAAGCAGAAAAGGAAAACAAAATCACCGTCCGCATCCAGTCGGGCGACCCGTCCCTGTACGGTGCTATTGGTGAACAGATGCGGGAGTTTGACCGTCTCGGTATCGAATATGATATCACTCCCGGTGTCAGCGCATTCTCCGGTGCGGCGGCGGCACTCCGAACGGAATATACCCTTCCCGACGTGTCGCAGACTGTTATCATTACCCGTGCATCGGGCAAAACCGTTGTTCCGGATTCGGAAAACCTGCGCGATCTTGCTTCCCATGGTGCAACGATGGTGCTGTTTCTCTCAACAGGACTTCTCGCCAAGGTGACGGAAGAACTGATTGCCGGCGGATATTCACCCGACGCACCCGCCGCGATTGTCTACAAGGCATCGTGGCCGGATGAAAAGGTGTTCCGCTGCACGGTTGCAACGCTGGAAGAAACCGCAAAGGCAAACGGCATCACCAAAACCGCGCTTATCACCGTCGGCGGATTCCTCACAAGCGATTTCGCACGTTCGCACCTTTATCACCCCGATTATCCGACCGAATACCGCGAGGTTACAAAATGAAAACGGCGTTGATCTGCTTCTCAGATGCAGGTGCGATGTTGGCACAGCGTATTGCAGAACTGCTGTATCTTGACAAAACCGATATCCATTCCATCGAAAAATTCGCACTGAAATACGGTTTCACCTCCCATAAAAGTGTCTGTGCGGACATGGGTGAGCTGCTTTCTGCAAACGATGCGTTGATTTTCATCGGTGCCTGCGGAATTGCCGTGCGGGATATCGCGCCGCATCTCAAAAATAAGATGGTCGATCCCGCGGTTCTGGTGCTGGATGATCAGGGGAAATTCGTGATTCCGATTCTGTCAGGTCACATCGGCGGCGCAAACGCGCTGGCACATCATCTTGCAGAGAAGATCGGTGCAGTTCCAGTCATCACAACCGCCACCGACGGAGCCGGAAAATTCTCCTGCGACACGTGGGCGGTGACGCATAATTGCACGATTTCGTCCATGAAAACGGCGAAAGATATTTCCGCCGCGATTCTGACGGAGGATGTCCCACTTTCGTCGGAATTTGCTCTGCCGGAAACTCTGCCGAACGGGCTGACCTCAAAAGAAAACGGCGAGCTCGGCATTTTCATCGGCATTCACACCGATTCGCCGTACACATCCACCCTTCGGCTGATTCCGCGCATCGTCACGCTTGGCATCGGATGCAGAAGGGATACACCGATGGAAACGGTTTTCGCCGTGGTCAAGGAAACGCTGGAAAATCACCGCATCGACACCCGTGCGGTCTGCCGTGTTGCGTCCATTGACGTAAAAGCCGATGAAGCCGGATTGCTGGAATGTGCGAAGGTGTTAAAAGCACAAACGGTATTCTATACAGCCGATGAGCTGAACGCAGTTCCCGGTGAATTTGCCGAGTCGGAATTTGTGCGCAAAACCGTCGGTGTCGGCAATGTCTGCGAACGTGCGGCGGTATGCGGTGGCGGCACGCTGATTATCCCGAAAACTGCGAAGGACGGCGTGACCGTTGCGGCGGCGGTACAGGAATGGAGGATCGAATTTTGAAAAAATTATATGTAGTCGGCATCGGTGCCGGCAATTACGACGGAATGACCGTCGGAGCAGTCAAGGCATTGGAAGCGGCGGAGGTGATCGTCGGATATACGGTATACTGCGATCTGGTGAAGCCGTATTTCGCAGATAAAGAATACATCTCCACACCCATGATGAAGGAAATCGAGCGGTGCCGCATAGCTCTCGAAGCGGCGTGTAACGGCAAAATCACCGCCATGATCTGCTCGGGCGACGCGGGCATTTACGGCATGGCATCCCCGATTCTGGAGCTTGCCGGGGAATACGGTGTGGAGGTTGAAATCATTGCAGGCGTGACGGCGGCATCATCAGGCGCGGCTCTGCTTGGTTCACCGCTGACCTGTGATTTCACGGTGATCAGCCTATCCGACCTGCTCACACCGATGGAAGTGATCGAAAAGCGCATCGAAGGTGCGGCAATGAGCGATATTTGCGTGGTACTGTATAATCCGTCCAGTAAAAAACGTGCGGATCATCTGAAAAGATGCTGTGAGATTCTGCTGAAGTACCGCAGTCCCGAAACGGTGTGTGGCATCGCGCAGAACATCGGCAGAGAGGGAGAGAATGCAAAACTCTTGACGCTTGGTGAACTGGCGGACTATCCGGCTGATATGTTCACAACGATTTTCATTGGCAATTCCGTGACCAAGGTGATCGGCGGCAGAATGGTCACACCGAGAGGATACCGCAATGTCTGAAAAAATCTGTTTATTCGCAGGCACGACGGAAGGACGTCAGCTTGCGGAAATTCTGCATGAATTTGCCGATTTGACCGTCTGTGTGGCAACCGAATACGGAGAGATCCTGCTTAACGGCATCGACGGGATAACCGTTCACACCGGGCGGATGGATGTGGCGGAAATGGCGCGGTTTTTGGCGAAAAATCGCTTTGATCGGATTCTCGATGCAACCCATCCGTATGCACAGATTGTGACGGAAAACATCCGCACCGCCGCTGAACGTGCCGGAATCCCCGTAATGCGGATTCTGCGTGAGAGCGACTACTATATCGCCGATGCAGTGTATGTCCCAACGGTGGAAGCGGCGAAGGATTATCTTTCGGACAAGGACGGAAACATATTCCTGACCACCGGCGCAAAAGAGCTTTACGCTTACATCGGTCTGGATATGTCCCGCGTCTGGGCGCGAGTCCTGCCGACAGTGTCCTCACTGGAAGCCTGTCAAAACGCGGGAATCGCATCCGCACATATCATCGCCGCACAGGGGCCATTTTCTGAGGAAATCAACATCGCACAGATGAAAGTCATCGGTGCGAAATGGATGGTGACGAAATCATCCGGTAAGGTCGGAGGATTTGAGGAAAAGATCCGTGCGGCAAAAGAGGTCGGTGCAGTTCCGGTCATTATCGGACAGCCGCCGCAGGTGGAGGGGTTTTCTATGGATGAAGCTCTCGCGGAACTTGACCAAACGCTTTGTCTCGCAAAGCCGAAAGTTACTATCATCGGTATCGGTCCTGGCAGTGAAGACTGTCTGACCACCGAAGTGAAATCGGCACTTGCTGACTGTGATGCCGTCATCGGTGCAAAATCGGTGGCGGAATCTCTGCATACGGCCAAACCGGTCTATCACGAATTTCTCCCCGAAAAGGTGCGCAGTGTACTGGAAAGTCATCCGTCCATCCGCCATGCCGCCGTGGTTATGCGCGGGGATGTGGGTTTCTACAGTGGCACGAAGAAACTTCTTGCGGCTCTTGAGGGGTACGATGTAACGCTGACACCGGGAATTTCGTCCGTACAGGCGTTTGCGGCGAAGCTTGGCACAAGCTGGGACGATGCGGCGCTCATCAGTCTGCACGGACGGAAATGCAATCTGATTCATAAGGTGAAAACGAATCGTAAGGTGCTCGCCCTGACCGGCGGTGAGAATACCGTAGATGTGATCTGCCGGAAACTGTGCGAATACGACTTGAGCGAGCTGCCTGTAACAGTCGGAGAACGGCTGACCCATCCGGACGAAAGAATCACACACGGTTCAGCGGCTGAACTGACGCAAAAGTCATTCGAGTCACTGTCGGTTCTGTATATCGAAAACGAATCTGCCGTCCGTTGTCACCGTCATGGTATTCCAGACGAAGAATTCCTGCGCGGCGACGTTCCCATGACAAAATCCGAAGTGAGGACGATCTCCATGGCTAAGCTTGATCTTCCGACAGATGCTGTGGTGTACGACATCGGTGCAGGAACCGGATCGGTGTCGGTGGAATGTGCGCTGGCGGCGTATGACGGACAGGTTTACGCCATCGAAAAGGAAGCGGATGCAACAGAGCTGATCCGTCAAAACAAGCTCAAATTCGGCTGTGAAAATCTGCACGTCATCGAAGGGGTCGCTCCGGATGCACTCGATACGCTTCCTATACCTACACACGCCTTTATTGGCGGCTCATCCGGTAATCTGCGGGAAATCATCGCGGTTCTGCTCGAAAAGAATCCCAATGTGCGGATTGTTATAAATGCAGTTACTGTAGAGACTCAGACCGAGACAGCTGAATGTGCGAAAGTGTTCGGCTTTGAGGAATACGAAACCGTATCGGTGAATATCGCACGTTCGCGCAAGCTCGGACGGTATCACATGATGACCGCGCAGAATCCCGTGTCGGTCATCACATTGCAGGGAGGTAATTTATGACGAAATGGCTCATTCTCCAAACGGCGGCGCTGATCGTCGGATTTATCATCGACTGCTTTGTGGGCGATCCGTACTGCATCCCCCATCCGGTCATCGGCATCGGGAAGTGGATTTCGTTCTTTGACAAAAAACTGCGACGCGGCAACTCGAATCCCAAGGATGTCTCTCGCGGCGTGATCACCGTGATTCTGGTAGCGGCGATTTCCACCATCATTCCGGCACTGGTTCTGCTTCTTGCGTGGTTTGTCCATCCGATTCTGTATTTCGTGATAAACAGCATCATGTGCTGGCAGATTCTTGCGGCGCGTCAGCTTCTCAAGGAAGGTCGTAAGGTACAGAAAGCGCTTGAAAAAGGTGATACGGAAGGTGCAAGATATGCCGTTTCCATGATCGTCGGGCGCGATACTGCCGTGCTGGATGAAAAAGGCATTACCCGTGCAGCGGTGGAAACCGTGGCGGAAAACGCTTCCGACGGTGTGATCGCGCCGCTGATTTGGATGATTTTCTTCGGTGCGGTCGGCGGATTTTTCTATAAATCCATCAACACGATGGACTCCATGCTCGGCTACAAAAACGAAAAATATCTGTACTTCGGACGCGCCGCCGCAAAAACGGATGATTTCGTCAACTTTATCCCCGCACGGATTTCGGGGATTCTGATGGTCATTACCGCGCCGATGGTCAGACTTGACAGCAGAAACGCATGGAAAATCTTCCGCCGTGACCGATACAAACACGCCAGCCCCAACTCCGCGCAGACTGAATCCGCCTGTGCCGGTGCGCTCGGTCTGCGGCTTGCAGGTGATGCAGTCTATGGCGGCGTGATACACAAGAAAGAATATATCGGAGATGCCGCGCGCGAAATTGAACCGAAGGATATCACCCGCGCCGGTCGGCTCATGTATGCAGCATCGATTTTCACTCTGCTGATTGGCATTATCCTACGTATTTTGGTGATTTTATGCTTATAAACAAAAAAAGTCCCCACGGTGGGGACATTTACACAAATTCTGTAAAACTTGATATTTCCGCGAACATCAATCCAGCGGGAATGCCGGAGAAGGTCAGACAGGCACTCATGGATGCGTCGGCAAATTGCGAAGCCTATCCCGATCCCTACTGCACGGAACTTCGGCGGAAGATTGTGGCGAACGAACGTGTTCCTGCGGACTGCATCCTCTGCGGAAACGGCGCGGCGGAGCTGATCTATGTGTATGCGTATACGTTGCCGAAGAACAAGCCTGCGCTGATCGTTTCACCGACGTTTTGTGAGTATGAGCAGGCATTATCAGCAGCGGGAATATCCGCAGAACACTTTCTTTTGAAAGAATCCGATGACTTCCGGCTGACGGATGAATTCCTGCATACCGATTTTTCAAAATACAGCGCAGTTTTCCTCTGTTCGCCAAACAATCCCACGGGAATCACGGTAAAGCCGGAGATCATCTTCGAAATTCTGCAAAGCGGCGTTCGGCTGTTCTGCGATTTCTGCTTCCTTGATCTGACGGACGATCCCGAAAAATACGATATTCCTGCGCTGATCCGAACATATAAGAATCTCACAGTCCTGCGTGCGTTTACCAAAAGTTACGCTATGGCAGGCGTGCGGCTGGGATATGCGATGTGCAGTGATATAGAATTTCTCTCGGAAATGTCGGAGAAAACACAGTGCTGGAATGTTTCAACGCTTGCGCAGGCGGCAGGATGTGCGGCACTTGACTGTACGGACTGGCTTGCGGAATCAGTACGGAAAATATCAGCTGAACGTCGGTATCTGATCGATGGACTTACGCAGCTTGGCATCCGCGTCTATCACGGGGAAGCGAATTATCTGCTTCTGTATTCCGAGGGGGATATCGCAGAAAAGCTAATGGCGCGCGGTATCATGCTGCGCAGATGCTCCAATTATATCGGACTCGGAGAAGGCTACATCCGTATCGCTGTCCGCACACGCGAGGAAAACGATCTTCTGCTGTCCGAATTACACGAGGTACTTAAATGAAACAAGCAAAACCGATTATGATACAGGGCACCATGTCGAACGCCGGAAAAAGTCTGATCTGCGCCGCGCTATGCCGCATTTTCAAGCAGGACGGCTATCGTGTGGCTCCCTTCAAATCGCAGAATATGGCGCTCAATTCCTTTATTACCGATGAAGGGCTGGAAATGGGACGCGCGCAGGTCGTGCAGGCGGAAGCGGCGGGCATCAAGCCGTCCGTGCTGATGAATCCCATCCTGCTCAAGCCTACAACAGACGTTGGTTCGCAGGTAATAGTCAACGGCGAAGTGCGCGGAAATATGCGTGCTGTGGACTACTTCAAGTACAAAAAAGAGCTGATTCCCTATATCATGCACGCATACAATACGCTTGCCGCAGAGAATGACATCATCGTCATCGAAGGCGCGGGCAGTCCGGCGGAGATCAATCTGAAAAGCACGGATATCGTCAACATGGGCATGGCGAAGATGGTGAACGCACCCGTTCTGCTTGTCGGAGACATCGACCGCGGCGGTGTATTTGCACAGCTGTACGGCACGGTTGCCTTGCTGGAAGAGGACGAGCGTGCCATGGTAAAGGCGACGATCATCAACAAATTCCGCGGGGACGTGAAAATTCTCGAACCGGGACTGGATATGCTGTACGATCTGGTGAAAGTCCCCTGCGCCGGTGTGGTGCCGTATACACACGTTGATATCGACGATGAAGACAGTCTGTCCGAACGGCTGACGTCAGGCGAACGAAAGGAGATCGACATTGCGGTAATTTCTCTCCCGCGCATTTCAAATTTCACAGATTTCTCACCGTTCTCGCGCTTCGCTACCGTATCCCTGCGGTATGTGAAGAATGTGTTTGAACTTGGCTCCCCCGATATGATCATCATCCCCGGCACAAAATCTACCATCTCTGACCTGAAATGGATGCGTCAGAACGGTTTGGAAGCGGAAATTCTGAAAAAAGCATCGCGCGGAACGCCCGTCTTCGGCATCTGCGGCGGTCTTCAGATGCTCGGAAAGAACATTTCCGATCCGTATACTACCGAAAGTGGCGGCGAGATTGCAGGAATGGGACTTCTGCCCATCGAAACCGTGTTCGCCAAGGAAAAGACACGAACCCAAACCGAGGGTACTTTCGAGGAAATCAAGGGCATTTTCACCAGTCTGAACGGTTTGTCCTACCGCGGTTACGAGATTCACATGGGACAGAGCGATACTGCCACCGCTGTCGTACAAAGCGGAAATGTGTACGGGTCCTACATCCACGGAATTTTCGACGAAAACGGCATTGCCGAAACGGTCATCCGCGCACTCTGCGATAAACGCGGTCTGACCTTTGACGAAAACGCAGTGTTTGATGTTCATGCCTACCGTGAATCCCAGTACGACAAGCTGGCGGATGCGGTGCGTGAGGCACTTAATATGGAGTTGGTGTACAGGATTCTGGAGGAGGGCGTATGATTCATCTTTACTGCGGTGACGGAAAAGGCAAAACCACTGCTGCTGTCGGACTTGCTGTCCGTGCTGCTGGAAGCGGAATGCGTGTGCTATTTGTACAGTTTTTCAAAAGCGGCAGTTCTTCCGAGGTGGAGGTGTTGGCATCGGTAAACGGCATTGAAACTTGCCACCCGACATTACATTACGGCAGATTCAAAACCATGACGAATGATCAGAAAACAAACATCTGCACACACTACGGCGAACTGCTGAACGATATTATCCGACGTGCGGATAGGTATGATCTCATAGTGTTGGACGAAGTGGTATCTGCCTGCAGCTATGGGATGATTGATGCGGATAGCTTGACTGAATTCCTGCGTATGGAAGGAACTCGACGTGAAATCGTGTTGACAGGACGGAATCCTCTGTCGGAGCTTATCGAACTTGCCGATTATGTGACCGAAATGCAGAAGATCAAGCATCCTTTTGATGGCGGCATTACGGCGCGGAAAGGGATAGAATACTGAAAAACAGCCAGTGGGACGAATTCTCACTGGCTGTTTCTCATATTACGGTATATTGTTTTTCTTTGACATCAATCTCATATCCTCCGCCGGGCTTAGGCTGCCATTCGTAGCGATTCTTGCCTTCCCCTGCAAAAAGATACGCCATGATCGATGCAATCACGCCGCCGTGGGTGACGAGAAGCATGTCGCTCCCATCCGCAATCAGCCGATTCAGTCCGCAGATCACCCGTGCGGTCATGAGATTTCCACTTTCACCGCCCGGTGTGAGATTCGCTTCGTTGTCTCCTGAAATCCACGCAATATAGTCCGGATCGTTCTTCATCTCCTCGTATGAGCGCATTTCAAACGCGCCAAAATCCATTTCACGGAAAGATGCATCCATCTCGTGAGGAATGTTTCCGAACAGAATCGACAGCGTTTCCTCGCAGCGAATCATACCGCTGGTCAGCACGCGGAATCCGGTGATATCCGGATAGGGGATACTCTGTTTTTTCACAAGCAGTTCTGTTTTGCCGCTTTCTGACAAAGGAATATCTGTTGCACCGCAGTAGAGATGCTTTTCGTTTGCCTCGGTTTTTCCGTGGCGGATGAGAATCAATTTCATTTTAATTTTTGCTCCAGTCCGCAGAACATTCTTGTCACCGTTTCTGCTTCTGCCGACAGATACGCACACAGCCGTCCGGTCATATCCCGCCAAGCACGCATATCCGCACCGAGCGGTACAACGCCGCAGAAAATGTCCATGCAGATCAGCACGCTGTCCGCCCATTTGGCATGGTGCTCTTTGAAAATCTCTGTCGCATCCTTACCATTTCGTACACACCACAGAGTGAATTCCTCGATTTTGTCAATGCATCGAGCACAGAATTCGATACCGTTTTCTTCCGTGCAGGTGAACACCTCGTCATCCTGTACGTTGAATTTTTTTCTGGCGCAGTCCAGTTTTCCCTGATACGCGCCGCCGATGATAAAATTCATAACAAACCTCCGTCAGATTAAAGCAAATACGGCGATTCCGCAGACTTCGCCGAAGGTGAGAGCATAACCAGAAATATCACCCGACATCCCATCAAGCGACTTGAACGCACGGCGCAGATGCCAGAGATATCCGGCGATCACCGCCAGAGAAGAGAATCCGTATTTTCCGAGAAAGATAAATCCTGCGGCAATGGCAAGCACCAGCCAGATCACGAACACCGCAATATGGGATTTCTTTACGCCTTTACGGTAAGTTCCTGCGTATTCGCTGGTGGTCAGCGGACGGAGAACCGTGACGCATAGTCCAGCAATGCTGCGGGAAACGATGGGAATCAGCGTCAGCGTGAACAGATTCGCAGTATCCTTCACCGAAGCAAACAGCGCAAACTGCGCCATCACCAGCAGAATTCCAGCAATTACCGCAAACGAACCCACATTGGGATCCTTGAGAATCCTGCGGCGTTCATCGAGATTACGCCACGATTTCACCGCATCGGTCACATCAAGATACCCGTCCATGTGCATTCCGCCCGTCACAAGAAACGGATAGGCACACAGAATTGCCGCACCGATCAGTACGGGTAGTCCGAGCCAGCCGATCAGATATGCGCACAACGTCCATAGAATGCCGATCCATGCGCCGACAACCGGCAGAAACAGCGTCATCAGCGGACGCGCTTCGTCATCCCACTTGTGAAACGGGCACGGGATATAGCAGAACATGGTCATGCACATCATGCACGCACGAAAGTATTTTTTCATTCGGGCAGTCCTCCTTTGTGGAAGATCACGTTTCCCGCGCAAAGTTCAATGACTACATCACAGATCTCGGCAAGTGCTTGGTCGAGAGCAGCAAGCGACGCCCGATAATTTTCGGTGAATCCGTCGTAGCGTATGGCATCGGAGTACAGATAATCGGTGACAAATACCGCATTTTTTGCGCCTGCCGCAAGTTTGAGAAGACCATCACGGCAGCGGTTCACCGCATCGGGATCGGCATCGCCATTGTGGGTTGCCGGAAACAGCTCATTGAGCAAAAGTGCGGTCACGCTGTCCACGAGAAAGGTCGCATCCGGTTTCGCCAAGGTCAGGCAGGATGCGATATCCCGCGGAACTTCCAGCGTGGAAAAGCCCATTCCAGCGCGGTCGTCGATGTGTCGTTTGATTCGCGCCCGATCTTCGCTGTCATAAGGAATCATGGTTGCCACATAATAATGTTTTTCGCCGCCTGACAGCAAGACGGCGATATCCTGTGCGAAACCAGTCTTGCCGTTTTTACAGCCACCGGATAATAAAACATTCATTCAGATTCTCCTTTCACAGTAAAGGAATCGGTGGCGCGGATATCGGAAAGATAATCATCATTGATGTTCGCCTCCTCAAAGGTTGCCATATCGTTCATCACTGCACATGCGGCATCCAGCATCATCATAGCAATCGGGCAACCGCTTCCTTCGCCGAGCCGCATATTGAGATCAAATAGCGGCTTTATGTCAAGCTCTTTCATGACGGGACGGTATCCGATCTCAAAGGATGCATGGGACGGAATCAAATAGTCTCGCACATTCGGACAGAGTCGTACTGCACACAATGCTGCCACAGAAGAAATCAGTCCATCAATCACAACCGGTTTTCGAGTGGATGCAGCTCCGATAAAAGCGCCACACATAGCGGCAATATCAAAGCCTCCTACCTTGGATATCACATCAATCACATCATTTGCGTTTGGATGATTGGTAGCAATAGCGGTTTTGATAACTTGCTTCTTCTTGCGAAAACTGTCATCTGTAATACCTCCTCCGCGTCCTGTCACATCTTCTACGGATGCGTCGAGTAAAACAGAAAGAACAGCAGAGGATGTAGTAGTGTTGCCAATACCCATTTCTCCAACGCCAATCACATCTGCATCTGTTTCTCTTGCCAATTCCATACCAATCATTATGGCTTGAATTGCCTGATTACGAGTCATGGCAGGACCTTGAGTAATGTTTTGCGTGCCATAAGCGATCTTACGGTTCAAAATCTTTGAATCTTTTATGTTTGCGTTTACACCCACATCGCAAACTGTGATATCGCATCCAAAATGCTTGCAGAGAACGGATGCACCAGTTTTATTTCGGGTTAGGTTGATGGACTGCATCAAAGTTACTGATTGAGGTGCGCTGGACACGCCCTCGACTACTACTCCGTTATCCGCTGCAAATACCAACAAATGTTTTTTGGGGATTTGATTATGCACTCTGCTTGTAATACCTGCTAATTGAACAGACAGTTCTTCTAATCGACCAAGACTGCCTGGTGGTTTCGCTAGTTGAGCCTGCCTCTGTTTTGCGGCGTCCATAGCGGCTTTGTCAAGAGGCTCGACTGATAATATAGTTTGTGTTATGCTCATATGGTTGATCACCCTCGTTTTTGTGTTTTTTGCCATTTTTATATTGGTTTTGCAGATACATTTTTGAAAAGAGGCTGTCTGCTTCCAATATGTTGTCCAGTAATGGGATCGGTGCCATGATCAGAAACAACATAAATGTCATGCTCTGATTGCAGAAGAGAATTTATGACAACCATATCCACTTTGCGCAGAAATGCTGTTTTTTCATTTGGATTTTTACGATGAGCTGCTTCGTCAGCTCCGTTTATATGGAGGAGGACAAAAGGATAATTTTTGGCGGCATTGAGTGTAGCTTGCATTTTCTCCAGTAAATCGGTATCTATATCTCCTGTAGCCCCGGATAGTGGAATTAAGTCCATATTCAAAAGCTTGGCAATACCCTTCACGATAGGGGTTCCACATATCACCGCGGCTCTTTGCGAGAAAGGCGCAATCTTGGCAGGAGCAGATTGTCCCCAAAGAATCAGACAACGATTCTCCGCAAGTTGCGACTGAAAAACGCGGCTTGCAGCGATGCATCTTTTAGGGCATAAGGTTCGAGCATCTTTGCCATTACATGCGTATGGAGGATATGTAACTATATCTGCAACACAATTTGCCATATTCGGAAAGACAAGAAGACTTTTATACTGCTCCAAATGATAATAATATCCTTCGCCTTCGGCAATCGATTCGGGGGCAGGTGTTGGAATATTGCAACGCCCCTGTTCATCCAAAGAAAACCAGCTTCCTCTGAAAATCAGATCATTTTTGTTAACGTGGATGCCATAACCTAATGCTTCCGCATAACCTCTCAAATGTAAAGGGACTTTTTTTGTTCCTAATAATCTTAGTATGCAACCAAGGCTCTCCGGTGTTTGGCCTTGTGTAGTGTCAATATGGCGTAATAAACGCATAGATGACAGATTGAGATAATTGTTGACACGAAAAGATTGATCTGTCATGCCGTCGATAACACACAATATTTTGCTCATATCAAAAAGGAATTCCTTCTTCGGCAACAACAACTTCACAGATGCATTTTGCAGAGAAATATCGTATCACTCATACGTTTTTACCGTGTTTATTTCGCTGTTTTCTATCTGTGCTGATATTTTTGCCGCTTTTTTGGCTTCTCTTAAACGTTTTTTTGCTCTTGCACGTTTTTCACGGTTCTTCTGTAAGCGATCATCTTCGCGCGGCTCTTTTATGCCGGCGGCTTCCAATGCCCGAGGCCACGGTCCGAGAAAAGCCTTGATAGACATAACCTCATAATCCGTAAAATCCGAGCGCTGTGGGAAACGTGCAAGTCCGTTGTCTTTCAATTCCTGTCGCTTATTTATCAGCAAATAAAGGCAGTCCTCCCGCGTCAGTTTTTCTGTTGCCATTCTATCCTCCATAAAAAAAGAGCGCAACAGTAAAACCAAACGCAGTAGAACCGCCTGCGATTGGAAATACGGCTGCACTCTTCCATATCCAAAAATGATCCGAATTTTTAATATCAATTTATGAAGCAGCAAGTATTCCGACTTATGGGCAAATATGCTCAATCACGGTAATGATGGTTGCGACGGATTTTCACCGAACTTCCCTCTAATCCGCCGAGGCGGAACTGCTTCAAGATGTATAAGTTAGAGGGTTTTCTCTAACTTAAATATTATATCACAAATTCAACTACAAATCAAGCGTCAAAGCATAAAATCTCGTGTTTTTTCTGTGAAATTTGAATTTTCCATTTTCGCTCCAATACCGTTCGAGTAGGAATATCGGCTGTATTCGCATTTTGGGTAAATACAGCCGATAATGTTATTAATTAATCTAATAGTTTATATTCGGTCACTGTTTTCAGATAGGTTTCGGGATCGCCGTTGAGTATCAGATCGGCGTATGCCACTAGGTCATTGTAGATCAGATAGTCAAGCTCTGACCTCTGATACATATTGTCGGCTACTTCGTTCTCTACAGCAATCGTATCAATCGCGATCATACTGCCGTCGCTAAATTTCAGTTCCACACAGCAGTTATCGAAGTTGTATTCGCAGGATATAAGGTGTTTCATAGGGTTTTACCTCCAAAATTGATGTTATGGAAGTATTGTAAGCGTGGGTTTTGGTATGATATCTTTAAGTTTGGGAAACTCCTCTTTCCCAGTTGGATACCGTCATTTCCGAAACTCCTACCAGCTCAGCAAGTTCCTTTTGTGTGTATCCTCCGCATTTTTTCCTAGCCTGTTTCAATGTCATTTTTTACGCCTCCTATAGCTTGATACTTAACTTAATCACGGACTATAAAATTATTTAGAGAAAACTACAAATATTTTTATAGAAATTGTAAGGGCACAATAAAAGAGCCTACCCACTTTTACAGCGGATAAGCTCTCTAAACGCTCTCTATTAAAAATCTAGCCCACGCTTTAGCATCATCCTCCCCTGCTAGGAGGCTATTAGCATCTTTATAGGGGATCCGATCATCCAGCTCCTTATTATCCTCCAGTAAGAGGTGTCTCCGCTCATACAGCCTAGCCTCATTTTGTAGGTGGTGGCGGAATTGGTGGAGATAGCCCTCCAGATCTGGCTCTGCTAAGTAGATCTCCTGCGTTACAGCTACATAGTTATTATCCCTCACAAAAAAGGTAACTACAGGGAGTCTAACCTTATACGCCTTAGCCAGCTCTGTACCCAGCTCTCTTATAGCCTCAATAGCTCCGATCCTATCCGTAGGCATTACAAACGCTCTTACAGGATCCAAAGCCTTACACTCTGGAAAGAGCTTTTTATACAGCCCTACACGCTCCTCAATCGTCATAGCCTTACACCTCCCCAGCGTAGGAGATATACGCTATCTGGATCCTCTTGATATAGTATGATACGGTAGCTGGGGTACAGCTAAGGAGCTTAGCTATATCTCCCTTGCTAGTGCCATTGATAAGGAGCTCCGCTACCTTTCTAGCGGTACCTGTGAGCATTTTAAGGAAATCCGCTATATAGAGATCGCTGTGATCGTCATAGCTGTAATACTCCTTATTGATCTCCTCCAGCTCATCCCAGCTAATAACCTGCTCCTTAGCACCTCTCTTTTTCCTGTAAGCCTCATTATAGAGGTTATTCAGTTTTTGTCTTACAAAGCCTTTAAGAGCGGTACAAAAGGTACAGCCCCTAGCCTTATCATAATGCTTAGTAGCATCCCAGAGGGCAATATAGCCAATCTCCATAAGATCATCTATATCATAGTTTGGAATAGAGTAAGAGCTAGCAATAATGCGAATAATACCGCTATTTCTTACCATAAGCTCCTTAAGGTATTCCTCTTTTTGAGTGCTCTGGAAAAACTCCACTAGCTCCTCATTAGTATAATCGTGTAATTCTACTGTAAAAATCCTGTACTTTTCCTGCATATCCTTTACCTCCTATGAAAATCCTTTGTAGGTGCCCCTACAAAAGTCAATAGCTTTTCCTCAAAATTGAGGTTAAATATTTATTTTTCTTTGTGATTATGATATAATAAAGAAAATTTGAGCAAAGATCGGAGGGCTAATATGCCTACACCTAAAGATAGAGTAGATTATATTGATAACTGGAAAAAGGAAAATACAGATCTCATTAGGATCCGTGTGAAAAAGGGGCAAAAGGAAAAATACCAAGCCTTAGCGGATAAAGCTGGTATGAGCTTAACTGCCTATATTACCTCCGTACTGGAGGAAAAGCTAAAGGAGGAGCAATAACGCCCCTCCTTAATTCGTTGCATAGATAAAGGTCGATACACAACATACCGCCCAATTCATTTAGGATTATCTTATGTTTTACCCCTGTCTATATTCTACGCTATTCCGCCGTATTTTTCAACGCTCTAGTTTCATTGACATTTCTAAGTTGGTTTTTTACTAGAGGGAGCTTGCTCCCCCTTTACCGTAGGTAAAGGATCTTTTTTTGGTTTTGGAGTATTATCTTGTAGATTAGTATTTTGGTACGGATTTTTTTCCGTACCCCTGTCGGATTTTTTTCCGTACCCTGTCGGATTTTTTCCGAGAGGTAAGTAGAGTTATACACCAACACATACTACTTAGGTTTTCAATCTAAACCACCGATCCCTCAGCTCCGATAATACTAGGATCGCTAAGAGGATCATACTCACATAGTCTACCCAGCTTATAGGGCTCTCTACTGGCTCCTGTGGCATTTCTACAGGGGAGTAAGCTGTAGGTATTGTATCCGCCTCTGTGGGGCTCTCTGGGGCTATGTATGGGCTTATGGATATGCTTACCCCATCCGCTGTATATTCGTACTTTACATTTACGCCCTCCGCCTCAATATGGATATTCTGGGCTATGCTCTGTGCCTCTGTGGGCTCCTGTGTGCCTGTTTCTGGCTCCTTAGCCTGTGGTACCGTTACATTTATCGTGATAGGCTGAGAGATGCTCTGTGGGGCTCCTGTAGAGCCTTTATCCTGCTCTGTCTGGTAATAGTTATAAGTGGTAGTATTATTACTATTCTCTGTATTGGAGCTCTCACTCCTGCTAGAGCTGTTATCTGTGTTACTCACTACTGAGGAGTTATCTACAGTAGAGGAGTGCTGGCTATTATCGGCAGTAGAGCTGTGGGTACTGTTATCCGTAGTATTTCCAGATCCGCTATTATCCTCCGTATGAGTGCTGTTATCCGTGAT
>JAFTLK010000185.1 GCA_017455975.1 Clostridia bacterium
GCAGCATTCGCGGCTATCTGACCTCCTGCATGTTCAATGCAAAGGAAAATCTGGCGCTGGCTCTGGATGCCTTTGCGGTGAGAACCCCCGGCTCTGTGCATGTCTGATGGTCAAAGTGCTGTCCGGTAGTTTTTTCGGGGAGGGCCTTTTTGAAAAAAGTCCCTCCCCATCCCCCACCTCAAAAACTTTTAACCGAAATATGTCAATTACATAGTGAAACAGTTTTTTGAAAGGGGGGCGGGGAAAAGCTTTTTTTCAAAAAAGGTTTCCCTGCGTTTTTTGTCGTTGTCCAAGGCCGCTCTGTCCGACTGCAATGCCTCTTTTGATACTGTTCTGCACATGCTGCTGCCGGTTTTCAACGCGCAGCTGCCTCTTTTTTCCTTTTTCTGCTCCCTTATATGCGAAATTTCACCGGTAATGCGGATGATTGATCCGTAATTCCGGTGAAAATTTTCTGCCCCGCGGTTTTCAACAGGATGGATTACGATGCTATGTTTTTTTGTATGATGGTATTGATTGAAATTGGAATCTTGTGAATGGAGATTTTGTCAATGAAAATATCCTGCATTCTCCTCACCTGTATGAAAAGATCGTGCAAATTATCATATCCTTATTTATTATATCCTTTCATACAATATCAGTATCTATCATATCCTCTTTTCTCATATTTATCCCGCAAAAAGGTTTTTGAAGGGGTATGGGGAAACTTTTTGCAAAAAGTTTCCCCGACCGCCTCCCCGAAATTCAAAAAACATATTGACAAGCACACACATTTGCGGTATAATAATACTATATATGATATTTCATAAACAAAGACGATGACGAAGCGAGTACGCAGCTGCATCCTGTTTTTCCAGAGAGCCGGGAGGGTGGAATCCGGCATAACAGCAATTGCGGAAAATCCCTTCTGAGTTGCAAAGCTGAACCGGATAACACTCCAAAGTAAGCTGCGCCGTATCTTCCACGTGACGGAAGCGCGTCTGAAACAAAGCGGTTACTGACTGTTTTTCAAGGAATGCGGAGGCAGAGCCGATCCTCGGCTTGCCAAAGGAACAATTCCGGAAGACTGGGTCTTCGTGGGAGCAGTTTTGTGTCCTGTTTCGGTTTCGGAGCGGGATTTTTTATTTTTGGAAAACAGGGAAGAAAGGGTGTTATACTGTGTTATATGAAAAGGTTTCGACAAATCTGAACTTTGTCGAGCGTGAAAAAGAGATCGAAAAATTCTGGAAGGAACGGGATATTTTCTCAAAGAGCATTGATCTGCGGGAAAAAGGACAGGAGTATACGTTCTATGACGGACCTCCGACGGCCAATGGAAAGCCGCACATCGGTCACGTTCTGACCCGTGTCATCAAGGACATGGTGCCGCGTTACCGCACGATGAAGGGCTGCCATGTCATCCGTAAGGCCGGCTGGGACACGCACGGTCTTCCGGTTGAGCTGGAGGTCGAAAAGGCGGTCGGCATTGAGGGCAAGGATCAGATCGAGGCATACGGTCTGGAGCCGTTCCTTGAAAAGTGCAAGGAATCTGTCTGGAAGTATAAGGGCATGTGGGAGGATTTCTCTTCGACGGTCGGCTTCTGGGCGGATATGGACGACCCGTATGTCACCTATCACAATACATTCATCGAATCCGAATGGTGGGCGCTGAAGCAGATCTGGGACAAGGGCCTGCTTTACAAGGGCTTCAAGATCGTCCCCTACTGCCCGCGATGCGGCACCCCGCTGTCCTCGCACGAGGTTGCGCAGGGCTACAAGACCGTCAAGGAGCGCTCGGCTGTCGTCCGCTTCAAGGTTGAGGGTGAGGATGCCTACTTCCTTGCATGGACGACGACCCCCTGGACGCTGCCGTCTAATGTTGCGCTGTGCGTCAACCCCATTGAGACCTACTGCAAGGTCGCTGCCGCTGACGGCAGAACCTATTACATGGCAAAGGCGCTGCTGGACACCGTTCTCGGCTCTCTGAAGACCGAGGATGCACCGGCATACGAGATTCTCGAAGAATACACGGGTGCGGACCTTGAGGGTCGCTCCTATGAGCCGCTGTTCCCGTGGGCAAAGGCGGTTGCCGATAAACAGGGCAAGCGCGGCTTCTTTATCACCTGTGACGGCTATGTCACGATGTCCGACGGTACCGGTATCGTTCATATCGCTCCTGCATTCGGTGAGGACGACGCGAACGTCGGCCGCAAGTATGATCTGCCGTTTGTCCAGTTTGTCAACGGTAAGGGTGAGATGACCGAGGAGACCGATTATGCGGGAACCTTTGTCAAGAATGCGGATCCGCTGATTCTGACGGATCTCGATAAGAGCGGTAAGCTGTTCTCCGCGCCGAAATTTGAGCACGAATATCCGCACTGCTGGCGCTGCAATACGCCCCTGATCTATTATGCGCGCGACTCCTGGTTCATCAAGATGACCGCAGTCAAGGAACAGCTCATCCGCAACAACAACACGGTCAACTGGATTCCCGAGTCGATCGGCAAGGGACGCTTCGGCGACTGGCTTGAAAACATTCAGGACTGGGGTGTTTCGAGAAACCGTTATTGGGGTACGCCGCTCAACATCTGGGAATGCGAATGCGGTCACCGTCATGCGATCGGTTCCATCGAGGAGCTGAAGTCGATGTCCGACAACTGCCCCGAGGAAATCGAGCTGCACAGACCTTATATCGACGCTGTTACCATTAAGTGTGAGAAGTGCGGCGGTCAGATGCACCGTGTATCCGAGGTCATCGACTGCTGGTTTGACTCCGGTGCGATGCCGTTTGCACAGTGGCACTATCCCTTTGAAAACAAGGAAATGTTTGACGCACACTTCCCGGCAGACTTTATCTCCGAGGGTGTCGACCAGACGCGCGGCTGGTTCTATTCGCTGATGGCGATCTCCACACTGCTCTTTGACTGCGCACCGTATAAGAATGTCCTCGTTCTCGGTCATGTTCTTGACAAGGACGGTCAGAAGATGTCCAAGTCCAAGGGCAATGCCGTCGACCCGTTTGAAGCACTGGAAACGTTCGGTGCCGATGCCATCCGCTGGTATTTCTATTCAAACTCCGCTCCGTGGCTGCCCAACCGTTTCTATTCCGAAGCTGTGACCGAGGGCCAGCGCAAGTTCATGGGTACACTGTGGAATACCTATGCGTTCTATGTGCTGTATGCAAACATCGATAATTTCAATCCGACCGAATATACGCTGGATTACGATAAGCTCGGTGTCATGGACCGCTGGATCCTGTCCCGCCTGCAGTCCACCGTCAAGGCGGTTGACGCCAATATGGATCTTTACCGTATCCCCGAAACCTGTCGTGTGCTGACCGACTTTGTCGACGAGCTGTCCAACTGGTACGTCCGCCGCAGCCGCGAGCGCTTCTGGGCAAAGGGAATGGAGCAGGATAAGATCAATGCTTATATGACCCTTTACACGGCGCTGGTGACCCTGTGCAAGGCAGCAGCACCGATGGTTCCGTTCATGACGGAAGACATCTACCGCAATCTTGTCGGTTCTGTCGACAAGAACGCGCCCGAATCCGTCCACCTCTGCGATTTCCCGACCGTCTGCGACGCATGGATTCTGCCGGAGCTGGAAAAGGAAATGGAAGATGTTCTCGGGGTCGTCGTTCTCGGCCGTGCCTGCCGCAACCAGGCAAACATCAAGAACCGTCAGCCCGTCGGTCTGGTCTATGTCAAGTCCGACTTTACGCTGCCGCAGTTCTGCTGTGATATCATCGAGGATGAGCTGAACGTCAAGAACGTGGTCTTCACCGACTCCGTCCGCGACTTCACAACGTACACCTTCAAGCCGCAGATGCGTACACTCGGTCCGAAGTACGGCAAGCAGCTCGGCGCGATCCGCAATCTGCTCGGTGAAATCGACGGCAATGCTGCGATGGACTCCCTGGATGCGACCGGTATTCTGACGCTGAACCTGCCCGACGGTACGGCGGCAGAGCTGACAAAGGATGATCTGCTCATCGATATGACGCAGAAGTCCGGTTACGAATCCGTTTCCGACCACGGCATTACGGTTGTCATCGACACCAACCTGACACCGGAACTGCTCGAAGAAGGTATGGTCCGCGAAATCGTTTCCAAGATCCAGACCATGCGCAAGGACAGCGGCTTTGAGGTCATGGATCACATCCATGTCGGTGTATCCGGCAATGATGTTGTCGCTTCCGTCATGAAGAAGAACGAAGCGGATATCTGCGCCGATACCCTGTGTGACGCAATCCTCTACGACACCGTCACCGACAACGAAAAGAGCTGGAACATCAACGGCGAAAAGGTTACCCTTTCTGTCAAGAAGCTCTGATGCCCGGTGCTCCTGTGAAAATTGTATAAAAATTCCCGGTATTCTGCGAACGAACGCGGAATACCGGGTTTTCTTATGAATTTTTTTGCTCAGAGGACGCAGCGTCGGATGCAGGAGCGTTTTGCACGGCCTGTACAGTCCCGTCTGAGGCTTTTGCCTGCTTGAGCCGACGCATACGTGCGGCGCGGCGCGCTCCCTCGTAGCGGGCGCGTGCAGCTGCAGCAAAGGGCTCAAGCACATCGTGGGCGGTATAAGTACTGTCGGCGGTCTGGACGGCACTGACGGTGCAGAGAAAGCGCCCATCGGTCTCGCAGGAGCAGAGTGTGGCGATCTCTTCGCGGGATACGCGGATCCAGGTGCCGACACCGATGGGCGCGCGGCAGACAGGACATCTGCGCGGCAGGCGGCGGGCTTCATTCAGCGCCTCACCGGGGGTGCGATAGGTGCGTGTTTCCTCTGTGTCGGGGGCAGAAGGCGGCGGTATGGGGGCAGCGCTCACATTCTGCGAACCTGCAAACAGCGGTGCAACAAGTGTTGGATCCTTTGCGGCGAGTACGGAGACAATGCGTGCTGTGTCCTCGGCGTCGGCCATCGCGTTGTGCCGGTTTTCATTGCGGATGTGCAGCATGGCGAGCACGGCGGCAAGGCTGGGGTATGGCGGGGAAATACCGGCACCGCGGGAGAGCAGCGGCTGCAAGTCGCGCATCTGCGGTGCTTCCGCACCGGCTTTTTCTGCAGAATAACCGGCTTTCATGCGCAGATTCTGCAAAAGTGCCGAACGGTCGGCACAGCCCCATGTAAAGATGCGGGTACCGCCGACAAAGGTCAGAAACTGTCGGAATACCTCGGGAAATGCGGGAGCGGCGGCAAGTGCGTCTCTTGACAGCCGCAGGGAGGACAGAATCACGGGGTGCAGATAAGCGGCACATTCCGGGAGAACAAGGGAGTAGAAACGGTCGACAATGCGGCCTTCCTCGTCCACGCGGACTGCACCGACGGATAAAATTTCGTTAAAATACTGAAAACGGTCGCCGGTGGGATGCGGGGTAACGCACCATTCAAAATCGGCGATGATACAATGCTTCATGGCAGGGCAAAATCCTTTTTGTATTCATTACCCTAATATGATACCATGTTTGCGCAAAAAAGTCAAGGAAATCGTCCGATGTTTATACGCAGTTCAAAAAGATGGGGTAAAATGGAAGCAATACAAAGGTATGGAGGTACGACCGATGGCTGTCAAAGATCCGTGGCAGAGTCTGGGGATCCCGCGCGGGGCGACGCAGACAGAGATCACAGCGGCATATAAGAGTCTGGCAAAGAAATATCATCCCGATTTGCATCCCGGGGATGCAGAGGCTGCCGTGCGCATGGCGGAAATCAACGAGGCATACAATCAGCTGCGTGAGATACCCGGAACGCCGTATGATGAGACGCGGTTTACCTCCGATTTCCATATGTCGGATGACGGCGGTCATTGGAAGGAATACGATGACGCACAAGCGGCAGAGGATGCACGTGCGCGTACCGACCGCATGGCACGTGCTTTTGAGGAGGCCATTCGTCAGCGGCGGCGTGCAGAGCTGCGGAAGACGCTGACACGGCTGTTTGTGTGGGCTGCACTGCTGGCTATGCTCGGTTCGATTGTCTTTCAGGCATGTGTCCAGCAAGCCGCACCCATCGGATATTTCCCGTACTGAAAAACAGATATGTTTCACGTGAAACAGCAGTATGTACAAAAACATACTGCTGTTTATACTTGGAGTTGTATAAAACGACATAATTCAAAAGGTTCGGATCAGAATCGACGCAAAGTCACCGTACTGCTGCCAGGATGCACCGGGAATCCGGTATATCAGACTGAATGCGGCATGGCCGCTCGGATTTTCCAGCTTGAGCAGAATGCGGTTGGAGCCTTTTCTGAATGGGATACTGTAAAAATGCTTGTTTTCCAGTGTCCATGCACAGACCTTGTTTCCTTCACCGATCAATACGCCGTTGATCCAGAGCCGGAACGGTGCTTCACAGCCGACGGTTACATCCACCTCGCGGTCGCACGGCGATTCGATGCAGCGGTACAGATAGGAAACGGCCGGACCCTCGGAAGTATACAGATCGGCTGCATCAAAACGGTCTTCGCAGATGCAGACCTGTGCTGGTTCGCACCGTGCGTCGGTCGGATCTGTGGGAAGTGTGTTGATATCGCAGTTGAAAAATGCGGTTTCGTCCATGCAGATGTCATCGATCGATGCAAAGCGGCTGAGATGATAATCGCGTACCGGATCCTCCCACGGAACACCTGCGGGGATCTCCATGTGCGGACCGTACGGTTCGTAGGGGGAAATGTGCGAGAGATCTTGGTTGTTGCGGAAAA
>JAFTLK010000186.1 GCA_017455975.1 Clostridia bacterium
TATTCTGCGTATATTGTGGTATCATATATGTGAGCCATAATTCTCTCCGGTCTATGTTTGTTTGGTCACTTACATTATACCATATTGAGAGCTTTATGGCTCGTTCTTTATTCTTTTGTACACCAGTTTTTATGATGAACCGAAAAACACGCCGCTTGTTGATGTTGCCGTAAAGTACGGCTACAACAACGCGGCGGCGTTTTCAAGGGCGTTTACAAAACAGCACGGCATAACACCGTCTGACTATCGGAAAAGCGGCGGTTCACTGCGTATATATCCACCGGCTTCCTTTCAGATCATTATAAAAGGAGCAGAAGAAATGGATTTCAGAATGATGGAGCTTGATGAACGGCAAGTATTTGGCGTTTCAAAACAGTATGACGGAATGGGATTCCGTACACGGGAAGAGCTGCGGCATTCCATGTGGGCAAGTGACTGCGACGATGTTCCGGGAACACTGTGTGAAGGGGATTGGAATCAGCCCGGAAATACGTCATATGACGGCATTTGGTATGGGATCTGGCGCGGCGGACGATACATGATTGCACGAGGAGCCGATGATGTAAAGACGATGCAGCTGGAACGACAGATACTGCCAGCGGGAACCTATGCCGCGTTTCGAACGGAATGCGGCGGACTTGCGTGGGAGGAGTTTCCCCGGCTGTTTTCGCTGATCTTTGAATCGTGGCTGCCTGCCTCCGGTTACCGACAGAAAGAGAACCTGGCAATTGAGGTTCTGCATCTGTGGACAGACCATGATATCCGCCAGAAACAGCGGTATTACGAGGTATGGATCCCGGTGGTGCGCATCGATTCGGCAGCTGACGAACGTGATGGATCATCGGCGGACAGGGCCTGACGCATCTGATCTGCGAACCATAAGAATTCGTCGTAATCCTCATACGGTGCAGGTTCTTTCACGCGGAAATCAATGGGTGCGGACGGAAAATCATCATCGAGATAACGCGGGAACAGATGGATATGCAGGTGTGCACCGGAATTTGCGTGTGTTTCGTAATTGATCTTTTCCGCGCCGGGAACCTGACGGAGTATACGACCGACGCGTTGAACCTCACAGATGAATGTACCGACTTCATCGGACGGGATATCCTCAAAATGGACATAATGCTTTTTCGGCATGACATACAGCTTACCGAACAATCGACCCTGTCCCGGATATTCGCCGCAGACCCAGACAAGATCGTTTTTGTAGATGTCACTTTGTTCGGCGGAAGCAGGCAAGGTCTTACAGACGGGACAGGTTTGCGCATCGGCTGAGTGCAGATAGTCCGGATAACGGAAGTGAAAGCTGTTTCCGCGCTGGGTGTTGTCACCGGGTCGTATCAGCATTGCGCGCGGCTGACCGTCAAAGATCACGGCTTTTTCCTCGGTGAAGCCAAAGCGTCGGTAAAGCTGCCGTGCGGATAGTCCTCCGGGAGCGGATGCGGTGAATGTAGTGACAGTGATCGGTCTTTCGGTGTCCAGCTGACGTAAAGCGGTTTTCAAAAGTCGTGTACCGACACCGCGCCGACGAAACAGTTCATCTACGGCAAACCATGAAATGCGGTTGTTCTGCCGCGAAAATGAAAGAAATCCCATGCACTGACCGCTGCGGTAATCCACGGCGGTCAGTGCTTCATACTGTTCGGCTTTTCTTTTTGCAAAGGCTCTGAAGTCCGGATCCTGTCCCATTTGACCGTGATGGCCGAACAGATCGGAAACGGCGTCGGCGAGAGCAAACCATGCGGCGAGATCGGATTCTCTGACCCAGCGTATCAGCATTGAAAAAAACCTTCCTTTCATGAAAACAGAGATTGAAGTTTCCCGAAAAATGCGTCAACCGATGGCTTCATATAACCCCAAAGCTGATCAAAATTCGAAAATATCTTCCACAGGTCCACTGCGATATACCGAATCTTGTTCATAGCTCCCGCCAGATGATTCCGTCCGGGAACGGTCATCGCCTCCTCGGTTGGTGTAAATGTCTCTGAAAGTGAATATGTAAAGGAGCAAACTACGGAGGGATGATCAGACAGGGAAACACCATCATCGTCGGTCAGATATTCATATGCAAAAGACGCCGGTGTCAGCTCCACACCGCCGCCGCTGCGAAAAAGCACCTTTTCAATGCTGTCCCAGAGCGCGGCAGAATCGTGATGCTCCGAAAAATCGTCGGTGTTACCGTTGTTGAATAGCGTGATCCAAGCATCGTCCAGGCTGCATTCTGCCATCAGATTTTCGTAAAGACCGGAATCGTTTCCGTGGTGGAGTGATGTGTTGAAGTCTCCTGTGATGATGATGGGACGGTCGATCGTACGGCTTTTCAGAAGATCGGCGAGCTGTCGGAACTGTACCTCGCGTGCGGCAGTCGATCCCGCATCGCCGTAGGCATCGGCATGGATGTCGTAAAAATCGAGATACACACCGTCCTCAAGTTCGATCAGTGTATAAAGGATCCCTTTCGGGGTCATCTCGTCGGCACCGTCCTCGATGATGCCGTATGCCGCGCTCCACGGCGTCCGTGTCTCGTTGTACAGCGCAAACCGGGAATAGACATTCAGCCCGTCACCGCCCGGAACGCCGCCTGAATGAACGGTACGGGCAGGGTAGGTATCCCCCAGTCCTACCAGCAGATCGCTGTGGTAGCCGAAGTCCTCCTGTACCGCGACGATATCAAACTCCCGCATGGCAAGCTGTGCACCGATCTTCTCCTGATTGGCGCCGACGTCCTCCGCCTGATTGCCGAACAGCTTCGGCAGACCGGCGACATTGTAGTTGATGAGTGTGAAGCGGCGGTTGTCGGGGGAGACGGTCTGCATTTCCGTCATATCCCGGGCACAGGAGGTACAGAGCAGACAAAGAATGACGGACAGGACGAGGAAAGAACTGCCTGCGCGCAGGATACCCGATATTCTGTAGGCGTACATGAGGAAACCTCCGATCTGACTTACTGTCAATATTATACGCGATTTCCGGCAAAAAAGCAACGGGTTTCGGCAATTCTGTCGGGCGGATACAAGAAAAAGCCATCTGCGTGCCTTGACACAGCATGTATTCCGTGGTACAATGATAAAAATAAAAAAGTTTCGCAAAGTCTGTCAGATTCTGCGAAAAAATCCGTCTTATTAAGTGAATGAACAATGATAAAAGGAGCGTGAGGACATGCAGGATGACGCCATTGTTGCGCTGTACTGGGAACGGGATGAACGTGCCATCCAGCACACCGACGAAAAATACCATATCTACTGCCAGACGATCGCCGACAGGATCCTGCAGAGCGAGCATGATGCCGAGGAATGTGTCAACGATACATGGCTGCGCGCATGGAATACGATCCCGCCGCAGAAGCCGTCCAGCCTCCGTCTGTTCCTCGGACGCATCACGCGGAATCTGTCGCTTGACCGTTACCGCCGCCTGCACGCCGATAAGCGCGGAGGCGGGGAGATGCCGATCCTTTTGGAAGAATTGGGCGAATGCGCGAGCGGCGACGATACCGTCTATGAGGAAGTACAACGGCGGGAGATGGCAGAGCGGCTGCACAGCTTTTTGACAGAGCTGCCTCTGCGGGACCGCACCGTATTTCTGAAACGCTATTTCTATGCGATGGCGGTGACAGACATTGCCGGACAGCTTGGGACATCGGAGAACAATGTATCCAAAATTCTGTCCCGGACACGGGAGAAACTGAAAACATTTCTTGGAGAGGAGGATGGCCGATGAACGCATATGATCTGATGGAGATTCTTGGCGAGACGGACGATGCGATGCTTCTTGCATGCGAGGACTATACGGCTATGCTTGCGCGGCGCAGGAAAATGATCGTACGGACAGCGGCTGGTATCTGCGCGGTACTTGCGCTGTCGGTCGGCATCCGCATGCTGCCGGTGTTTGACCGGACAGAGGACGGCGCGCTGACGACCTCCGCCGTGACGGAGGCGGTTGTGCAGACACAGAATTCTGCTGTCGATTTCGCACCGGTGGACACGGTCACAGATCCGTCCTTTACCTATTCCAAGACGATGGACGATGCAGTGGTCACCGTCGATCTTGCAAAGAACGACGAGGCGTCGGAGGATATCGTTTTTCCGTCGGTTGAAGAGGTACCGCAGCCGGAGGCCGATGACGCAGAAAATGCCGCATCCGGAGAGACCGCACCGAAGAAGGACACCGCCGAGGAAGTGGAGGAAGAAGCGGAATGGGAGGATGTCATAGAGGAGGATGCGCCCGTGGAGGAGCCGCCTGCCGCGGATGAGGCCGGGGATATCCCTGCCTCGGATGATGCATCCGACAAGGTTCTGTCTGTCGAGAGTGAATCGTCGGTGCGGCTGCCGGTCATCCCGCTGGAGGAAATCAGGGATGCCTTCGGCTTTGAGGGAATTTTGCTCTATGCCGATGATGTATACTGCAATTTCAATCTGCTCGATCAGTACGGCACGCCCGAAACGCTTCCGGTTTATAAAAATCTTGCGTTTTACGATCTTTCCGGTAAGCCGGTCTATTTATCCGATGATGTCATGCTTGCGCAGGGGCAGAATTATGCCGACCTGCTCGGTTTTGAGGTGCTGTCGTATGAAACCGGATATACATGGGA
>JAFTLK010000187.1 GCA_017455975.1 Clostridia bacterium
ACCGATGCGCATCTCATAGCAGCAGTGCTCGACATAGTTATGCTCGATCAGCGCACCGATGGTGGAATTGACCAGAATGGCATCGCCGGCGGTACGGTAGATCTTGTTGCCGCGGATGATGAGGTTGGTACTGCCCAGCCACGGACCGACGGTGGTATGGTAGAAGTTGTTGGTGGTGGCAAGATCGTTGTGATAATCGATGCCGCGGCCTTCTGCCCATGCACTCCAGACCGAAATGCCGGTGCGGTCGATGTCCTCGATGACGTTGCCCTCCAGCAGAACATCGTCGAAGTTGGTCGGCACACCATCCTCGGTACCGGTGGACACGACCAGAATGCCCTCGCCGGTAAAGCGGGACATTTCCACGTTGATGTCATGGATATCGCAGTTTTTGATGTGGATGTGGTGACCGGTACCGTAATTGTCCCAGCGGATCAGCACACCGTAACGGTAGCGGTTGTTCGGCGATTTGACAAACACGCTGTGGGTATGCGGCTCCAGCGCGTGAAAAAACGGCTGCTTGAAGCGCGGGTTGTAATTGGTGATCTCAAGTCCGTCGACCTCCCAATAATTCTGATTGAAGAACAGAACGGCCGCACCGTCAAGAAAATTGCCCTCGCGGGTACCGTGGCTGCCGCAGCCGTCGATGCATGGCTTCTGTCCGCCGCCATAGCTGCGGATCCGGATGGGTGCATCGGCAGTGCCGTCGCCCTTCGGATGCAGCTGCCCCCGGAACACGCTGTCGGTGGCAAGCAGAATCTCATCGCCGGGCTGGAAAGTGGTTGCATTGATCTTTTCCAGGCTCTTCCACGGGGTAACCGGTGTCAGGCCGTCGTTTCGGTCACATCCGCATTTTGAATCAACAAAATATTGCATAAGTCAAATACGCTCCTTTATGTGCATAATCGTGAATCATACGCGTTTTCATTTCGTCCGTTCTTCGCATAAGACATCCGGAAAATACCATATTCCGGATTGCAAGGTCATTATACCATAACATTCTTCTGTTGTCAATGGTATGAAAAATGCGGCATTCAAAAACAGACAACCTTTATTGCATAGGTTGAACCGTGCAAGCGATCCGATTGATTCCAGGGATGAAAAACGCGGCCGGTACCTTCTTTTTTGAAGCTGTACCGACCACATGACCCATTATTTCATTTTTACCGCACCTGCAGGACAAGCTTGCCGTTATGTCCGCCGCGCTGCATGATCTCCTGCGCCGTTGCTGCATCCTCTATCGGATAAATGCCATGGATGGTAGACGGGATTCTTCCGTCTTCGATCATCGGCCAGACATTTTTGACAAGCTCGGCAATCAGCTCCGCCTTGAAGGCAGGGGTTCTTGAACGCAGGGTCGAGCCGATGATACGGACATTGCGGACGTAGACGGTTTTGAGGTCGATTTCCGTCAGCGTTCCGGCCAGCGCCGCAATCATGATCCAGCGTGCGCCGTGGGCAAGATAGGGAAGACAACCGCCCATGTTCTCCCCGCCCAGACAGTCGATCGCAAGAGAAACCGGTGTGCCTCTCTCCAGCTCCTGCTTTAACACCGCGCGGATGTCCACACGGGTGGAGTCCACCACAACATCTGCACCGAGCGGGGCAATGCGCGCTGCCGCATCTTCCCCGCGCACCGTTGTGATGACGCGAAGACCGAACGCTTTTGCCATCGGAATGACTACCGAAGCAAGACCCGATGCGCCGGCGTGCATGAGCAGCGTATCTCCGGCCTTTGCGCCGCCTTCATGGAACAGATTCAGATAAGCGGTGCAGTATGCTTCCGGGATCGCCGCGGCTTGCGCAAGTGTTTTTCCCGCAGGAATCGGCATGACCATGTCATAGGGAACGGTGACATATTCCGCATACCCGCCGCCGCCGAGCAAGGCGCAGACTGCGTCGCCGATCTTCCACGCCGATTCCTTTGCTGCAATATCGCCCATCGCGCGGATGTAACCGGATACCTCCAGCCCCATCCATTCAGGGGAGCCGGGCGGCGGCGGGTAATCACCCGCACGCTGCATCAGATCAGCACGGTTGAGCGCGGCATAATGAATTTCGATCAGTACGTCGCGTTCTCCGAGGACGGGATCGGGTACATTGTCCCAGCGCAGGGTACGGTCGTCATTGACTAAAATTGCTTTCATGGTATGTCCTTTCGTATATCATAAATCGTAGGAGAGGTTGTCTGCAATGGCACGGACGGCGTGCAGAATCGGCTGGGAGCGCGTCGCGCAGCTGTCATAATGGTGCACGGTCAGCCACATACAGCTGCCGAGTGTCGGTCCGATCTGGCGGTGCAGCTTGCAGTGCGAGCCGCCGGAGAGGAACAGAAACGGGATGCTCAGCTCTCTTCGCAGAAGTGCGGTGATACGCAGGTTTTCCAGTTCTTCATCCTCCGTTTCCGCCGCCGTGACGATTTTGGAGATATCGGCGCCGCGTGCTTCGTGCGCCCGGGCAATGCGCAAAACTTCCTCGGCTGGTGTGAATTTCAGCACGTGGGAGGACATCAGAACCTCACCGCCGCGCGCATGGATCTCATCAATCAGCGCCATTTGCTTTTTGATGGCATCGGCATCCTCTGTAAGTTCCCCCGGTGTCGGACAATAGTAGTCTCCCATGACATCCAGCAGCGTCGCGCCGCAGGAGAGCATCTGGAACAGCCCCGCAGCAAGTTCTTCGTCGGTCTTGCCGCGGCGGTAATTGGTAACATAGATCGGTTTGCCGTCCATCTGCGAGAAGATTGCGCGCAGATTGGCATCGGTACGCAGATCGTCCGTGAAATTTTCGTACTGGAAGCCGTAGGCATCACAGCCTTCATAGGCCGCATCGCGGACGAGCTTCAGCGTATCATCGACCGTTTTCGCCTGCACCATGCAGGTGATGAGCGGCTTGTTCTGGTGAAGGAAGGTCGGTTTGTGTTTCATGGTTTATCCCCTTCCCATTGCATTTCTGCCGCCGTCCATGAGCAGGGTCGAGCCGTTCCAGAACGCGGCCTTGTCGGATGCGGCGTACATGATCATGTCGACCAGCTCCTGCACCTCGGCAGCGCGTCCGACAAGCGTTTTCATGCTTGCCATACCGGGACGGGTGAGGACGGGACCGGGGGCGATACAGACACAGCGAACATTGTACGGCGCACCTGCCTTTGCAATCGCCTTGGTCATGCCGTTCATCAGCGCGCTTTTCGATGCGGAATAAGCGATGTTTGATGCACAGCCTTCCTCGCCGGTGATCGAGCCGAGATGGACGATGACGCCGGATTTCTGTTCTGCCATATATTTCATTGCCGCATGGTCAAAATAGATCGCACCCTTGAGATTGACGTCCAGACCCCAGTCAAAGACATCGATCGGGATTTCGTGGAACGGTCCGCCTGCATGAAAGACACGGAACTCCGCACCGCCGGCACAGTTGATCAGAATGTCGATATAGCCAAAGGTATC
>JAFTLK010000188.1 GCA_017455975.1 Clostridia bacterium
CGAAGAAATGCTTGCCGAAATGCTGTCCCTGCCCGATGACTGGAACTACAAACTCAAAGGTCTTACATTTCTGTTCTCCGATGGGATCGATTCCGTCCGTCAGGGAATCCTGGAACTCGAGGAACACGGTTACGTTGTCTGTCTGCGCAATCGGTATGATCTGGCAGAGCATCTACGACATGAACTGGGAGCGTAACTTTGCGGCGCTGAATGCGTATCACGCAGAACACGACAACATTGATATCTGTGCTGATTACGTGACCGACAGCGGCATCCGGCTCGACAGCTGGATTCGCAATCTGCGCACGTGGCATGCGGGAAATATCCGAACCCGGTACCTGTCTGCTGCCCGCGTAGAAGCGCTGGATGCGCTCGGAATGATCTGGGATAAGGTAGACTACCTGTTTGAGAAAAACTACGCAGCAGCGCTTGTATACTATAAAAAGCACGGTGATCTGGATATCCCCGGTGAATATGTGTGCCCCGAGACCCGATTGAAACTGGGCGGCTGGATCCGCACGCTCCGAAAGAAATATCGGAACGATCCGACTTCTGTGCCGACCGAGCAGAAACAGCGTCTGGACGCCATCGGAATGGAATGGGACAACAAGTTCAGCCGTCAATGGAACGAGGGCATCAGAGAAGCGACAGCATTTTTCCGCCAGCACGGAACCATTTCCGGTATGCCTGCGGATTACGCTCCCGACGGAATCTGGGTCAGTAAGTGGATCAACGAACAGAAACACATCTACCGCGGCAATCGCCCCGGTAAGTCGCTGACGGACGAACAGATCCATCTGCTGGAGGATATCGGAATCGTCTGGCAGAATGCAAGCGAATCCATATGGGATGAGCACTACGAGGATGCAAAGGTGTTCTATGAACACAACGGGCATCTGCGTGTTCTCTCTGACAGCAATAAACAGCTGTACCGCTGGGTAATCAAACAGCGGGGCGCGTTTCATAAAGGTAAACTGCGGAAATCGCAGGTGGAAAGATTAAATGACATTGGGATGGAGTGGTGAGATGAATTGCGCTCCTCACCTTATATTATCATGAATAGTGGACAGCGAGTATGACAAAGAACGGATATAAATCTATTTATAATCGAATATTTAAGCGATTTTTTGATATCATAATCGCCCTGGGATTTGTGGTTGTACTGTTGCCGATTTATCTGATTATAGCTGCAGCTGTAGTGATAGATACCGGATTTCCTGTATTCTACAGACCACTCCGCGGCGGTTATAAGAACAAGCCGTTTCGCATTCTGAAATTCCGTACGATGATAAAAGATGCCGACAAGGGAAGCGGAACCACTGCACTGAATGATTCCAGAATTACCCGTGTTGGCAGATTCCTCAGAAAAACAAAGCTTGACGAAATTTCACAGCTTTTCAATGTGATAGCGGGAACCATGAGTTTTATCGGTCCCCGTCCGGAACTGCTGAAATATACCGAACAGTATGACAGAGAAGAAAAACTGATCCTTGAAGTGCGCCCCGGTATCACCGATTTCAGTTCCATTGAATTCATCAATCTGGATGAAATCGTCGGTGAAGAGAATCCGGAAGAAATGTATGAAAAGTATGTTCTGAAAAAGAAAAATGAACTTCGTATCAAGTATGCAAAAGAAGTATCACTGAAAACGGATGTATATCTGTTCTGTAAGACAGTCTGGTATGTGCTGAAAAAGGCATTCCGGGTCATCTGTCATAAATAGGAGTGGTTATGGAATATCTGACGCTGAAAAATTCCGATTTAAAGGTTTCCCGATTCTGCATGGGCGGATGTCCCATGGGTGGATACGGATGGGGAAATGTTCAGGAGAACGAATTGCTGGACGCGATCCATGCTGCACTGGATGTCGGAGTAAATTTCTTTGATACCGCAGATACCTATGGTCTCGGTCAGTCTGAGATTACCTTGGCAAAGGGACTTGGAAATCGTCGTAAAGACGTAGTTATTCAGAGTAAATTCGGCGTTCGTGTAGGCGGAGGGAAGACCGTCTATGACAATTCCCCTGCATATATCGAAGCGGCTTTGAATGAAAGCCTGAAGCGGCTGAATACGGACTACATCGATGTATATACGATCCATTACCGTAATCCTGAAACACCTATCGGTGAAGTTGTCGAAACGCTTCTTCGACTGCGCGACAGCGGAAAAATCCGTTATTTCGGATTATCCAATATTACCGCTGAAACAATGGCGGAACTTCTGCCATATAAGGGTCTGTTCGTAAACTGTCAAAATGAATATTCGCTGGCGTGCCGTAAATATGAAGCGGATCTGGAAATACTGCAGAATGATCTGAGGGTTACGCCTCTGACATGGGGAAGCCTTGGTCAAGGTATTCTTACTGGAAAATATGATCGAAATACGGTTTTCGGAAAAGATGACCGCAGAAGCCGGGATATCTATGTGAATTTCCATGGTGAAAAACTGGAACAGAATCTGTTGATTGTCGATGTTCTGCGGGAAATTGCAGCGGTACATAACAAATCCATTGCCTCGTGTGCGATCCGGTATATCCTTGATAAAATGCCGGAATCCGTGGTTTTAGCGGGCGTGAAGCGGACAGAACAGTTACTGTCCAATGTTGAAGCAATGGACTGGAAACTGGGTAGTGATGAACAGAATAAATTAGAGGAGGTATCATTCCGGTGTCTGAAATCATTTTAACTGGAGCGGAGAAAAAAATCCGTGCGTTAATTCAGCATTATGATGAGAAAAAATACTGGAAAAGATATCATACTGTAACAAATCCAAACAATAAGACTCCGAGGTTTCTGAAGTATTATTACTTGTTTTATATCAAGAGGTGTGATGCTTTCAATAACGCTTCTTTGGGTGCACATTTAGGATGTGGAATCACATTTCCAAACGAACACTCATATCCGATATTGGTTCACGGTTTATATGGTGTGGTGATTTCTCATAATGCTTTCATTGGTGAAAATTGTACAATTTTCCATCAAGTAACAATTGGTGACACCAAAAGTGGGTCGCCACGCATTGGTAACAATGTATATATCGGAGCTGGGGCAAAAATAATTGGGAATGTTCGAATTGGTGATAATGTGAAAATCGGAGCTAACGCAGTCGTTGTACATGATGTACCCAATGACAGTATCGTTGTTGCTCCTGAAGCAATATATTTGGAGAATAATAAATAATATGAAAAGCCAAAATCTCGCATGGCTGATCCGCCGGCACGGCATCGAAATGACCCACCTTTCAGGTGGCAGTCACATCGGTGCGATAATGTCCGTTGCGGATATTATTGCCGTGCTGTATGCCGATATACTGCACTTCGATCCTGCTGAACCGAAGGCGGACAACCGTGACAGGTTCATTCTGTCCAAGGGACATGCAGGAGCGTCGATTTATGCCGCTCTTGCGGAAAGCGGATTTTTTGCTACTGAGGAATTAAAGACCCATTATCAGAACGGCAGCCGTCTGTCCGGTCATGTGTCCCATCACGTTCCCGGTGTGGATTTCTCCACCGGTTCTCTCGGACACGGTCTCTCCGCAGCAGCCGGAATGGCTCTTGCGGCAAAGCAAGACAAAAAACAGCATAAAGTCTATGTTGTCCTCGGGGATGGCGAATGCAACGAAGGTTCCGTATGGGAAGCAGCGCTGTTTTCCGCACATTTTGAACTTGATAATCTTATCTGCATTGTGGACCATAACCATATGCAGAGTCTGGATACCTGCGATAACACACTTTCCACCTTTCCGCTTGCCGGGATTTGGCGCGGATTCGGATGGAATACGGTTGAGGTTGACGGCAATGACCACGAACAGCTTCGGAACGCATTGACCGCTCCCGCTGTTCCCGGAAAACCTACGGTTATTGTGGCGCATACAACAAAAGGCAAGGGCGTGTCTTTCATGGAAAACGACATCCTGTGGCATTACCGTTTCCCGCATGACGGCTGGGAATACGATCTTGCTGTCACGGAGATGCACCGAGTAAAGCCCGCTGATGTTGTAGACCCGTATACTCCGGATGGAATTGCAGATCCTATAATGCCGGATGAAAATGCGGATATTTATCGGGATCATACCACATCAGCTACGTATCATCCCACGTGGTTCGGAAAGGAGAAGGCAGAATGAGAGATACTTTTGTCAGAACTTTGATCGAACTTGCGAAGGAAGATAAAAATATTGAAATTGTTACCGGTGACCTCGGGTTTGGGGTTCTGAAACCTTTCTGGGAAGCACTGCCGGATCAGTTTATCAACGCCGGTATCGCAGAGCAGAATATGACTTCTGCCGCAGCCGGAATGGCATTGGAAGGGAAGAATGTCTTTACATATTCTATCGGTAATTTCCCGACGCTCCGCTGTCTGGAACAGATCCGAAATGACTGTGCATACCACCATGCCAATGTGAAGATCGTTTGCGTCGGCGGCGGATTTGTGTACGGTTCCCTCGGCATGAGCCATCATGCCATGGAAGATATCGCTGTGATGCGTGCGCTCCCGGATGTGGTCGTAATGTGTCCCGGTGACCTGGTGGAAGCGGAAGCCGCAACCAAGGCAATTGCCAAGCATCAGGGGACCTGTTACCTGAGACTTGGACGCGGCGGTGAAAAGCGGATTCATGCAGAACTGCCGGACTTTGAAATCGGAAAAGCGATTCCGGTTCAGACCGGCGAACGGATTGCCATTTTTTCTACCGGTGCGATTTTTGAAGAAGTGGAAGAAACCTGTAATCTGCTGAAAGATGTGGGAATTTATCCTACCGTATATACTTTCCCGACGGTAAAGCCGATTGACACGGAAGTGATCCGTGAAATCGCATCTACACATGAAATGATTGTGACCTGTGAAGAACACAATCTTTCCGGCGGATTCGGCAGTGCGGTTGCGGAAGTTCTGGCGGAAATGCCGTCTCATGCACGTCTGCTGCGGATCGGTATGAACGATCAGTACAGCACGCTTGTGGGAAATCAGAAATACCTGCGGGATCAGTATGGTATGAGCGGAAAGAAGATATTTGAAAAGATTATTCATGAGGTAAAGAAATGAAACGTCTGCTGCTGACCTGTACAGATCTGATGGCGATCCAGTTTATGGTGCCGCATATGCGGTATTTATCCGAAAACGGATTTGATGTGGAGCTTGCCTGTTCTGTGGTCGGCAATCGTCTGGAAGATCTACAGAAAGCGGTAGGGGATATTGTAAAGATACACACAGTCCGTCTGGTGCGGAGTCCTTATTCACTGAAAAATCTCAGCGGATACAGCGATTTGAAAAAGCTGTTAGAAAAGAATCGTTATGACGTGATCTGGACAAACGAGCCGGTGATGGGCGTTATGACGAGGCTTGCGGCACGGAAAGCACGGAAGAATGGAACGAAAGTGGTATATATGTGTCATGGATTCCACTTCTACAAAGGGGCAAGTAAGCTGAGCTGGTTGACATTCTATCCGATTGAGAGAATAATGGCACATTACTGCGATGTGATTGTAGTTATTAATCGTGAAGATGAAGCTATAGCCAACACGTTCAAAGTTCCCAAAGTAGAATATATTCATGGCATCGGTTTTAATACATAAATATTACATAAATATAAAGATCAGTGTTATATTAGCAAAGAATTGAATCTCTCTCAAGATGATTTTATTGTCCTTTCTGTTGGTGAGCTTAATCAAAATAAGAATCAC
>JAFTLK010000189.1 GCA_017455975.1 Clostridia bacterium
CGTTCAAGCAGTTCGTTGAAGTCTGCTCCATCCTCGAAAACCACTACCACGACATGCAGGACATGGAGTTCACTGTTGAAAACAGAAAGCTCTACATGCTCCAGACCAGAAACGGTAAGAGAACCGCTCAGGCTGCTCTGAAGATCGCTTGTGACCTCGTTGACGAAGGCATGAAGACCGAAGAAGAAGCAGTTGCAATGATCGATCCCCGTAACCTCGACACTCTGCTCCATCCGCAGTTCGACGCAAAGGCTCTGAAGGCTGCTGAACCGATCGGTAAGGCTCTGCCCGCATCTCCCGGCGCTGCTTGCGGTAAGATCGTCTTCACCGCAGAAGATGCAAAGAACTGGGCTGCAAAGGGCGAAAAGGTTGTCCTCGTCCGTCTCGAAACCTCTCCTGAGGATATCGAAGGCATGAAGGCTGCTCAGGGTATCCTGACTGTCCGCGGCGGTATGACCTCTCACGCAGCAGTCGTTGCTCGTGGTATGGGTACCTGCTGTGTCTCCGGCTGCTCCGAAATCAACATGGATGAAGAAAACAAGGTCTTCACGCTCGCTGGCAAGACGTTCCACGAAGGTGACGCTCTCTCCATCGACGGTTCCACCGGTAAGATCTACGACGGCATCATCCCGACCGTTGACGCTTCCATCGCAGGCGAATTCGGCCGCATCATGGCATGGGCTGACAAGTACAGAACCATGAAGGTCCGCACCAACGCTGATACGCCCGCTGACGCTAAGAAGGCTCGCGAACTCGGCGCTGAAGGTATCGGTCTCTGCCGTACCGAGCACATGTTCTTCGGCGAAGGCAGAATCGACGCATTCCGCGAAATGATCTGCTCCGAAACTGTTGAAGAAAGAGAAGTTGCTCTTGCAAAGATCCTTCCCATGCAGCAGGCTGACTTTGAAGCGCTCTACGAAGCACTCGAAGGCACTCCCGTCTGCATCCGTTTCCTGGATCCCCCGCTCCATGAATTCGTTCCCACCGAAGAAGCTGACATCGCAGCGCTCGCTGCAGCTCAGGGCAAGACCGTTGAAACCATCAAGGCTCTCATCGCTTCCCTGCACGAATTCAACCCGATGATGGGTCACCGCGGCTGCCGTCTGGCTGTCACCTACCCTGAAATCGCAAAGATGCAGACTGCTGCTGTCATCCGTGCAGCAATCAACGTCAAGAAGAACCACGCTGACTGGAATGTCAAGCCTGAGATCATGATCCCGCTCGTCGGCGAAATCAAGGAACTCAAGTACGTCAAGAAGGTTGTCGTTGAAACCGCTGACGCTGAAATCGCAGCTGCAGGTGTCGAACTCGAATATGAGGTCGGTACCATGATCGAAATCCCGCGTGCAGCTCTTACCGCTGACGAAATCGCAAAGGAAGCTGACTTCTTCTGCTTCGGTACCAACGACCTGACCCAGATGACCTTCGGCTTCTCCCGTGACGACGCAGGCAAGTTCCTCAACGCTTACTACGATGCAAAGATCTTCGAAAACGATCCCTTCGCTAAGCTCGATACCACCGGTGTCGGTAAGCTGATGAACATCGCTGTTGATCTCGGCCGCGCTACCCACTCCAAGCTCCACTGCGGTAGCTGCGGTGAGCACGGCGGCGACCCGTCCTCCATCGAATTCTGCCAGAAGATCGGTCTGGACTATGTCTCCTGCTCTCCCTTCCGTGTTCCGATCGCTCGTCTGTCCGCTGCACAGGCTGCAATCGCTGCAAAGAAGTAATTCTTTCCAAAGATATTTATCCGCTCTCGAAATTCGGGAGCGGATTTCTTTTTCTCACAAATGTTCATACTTCCGACACATATGTCGTTTATACTGTATACAGCCCCGCTGAAATCCGTCACGGGAAAACGAGGGAGGATGTATGCTGCACAAAAATACTGTACAGGGGATCCTATACGGATTCGTTCATTTTTCCGTAGAAGTCGCGTCGTTTTTTCTTCTGTTTTCCAGAATCAGTACAAGCCCGCTCTGGTGGGCGCTGGCACTTCTGTACGATGCTCTGGCATTTCTTCCGCAGAGTATTTTCGGCACCGTCACAGACCGATATCCGAAATACAACATCGGTCTGACCGGCGCTGTGCTGATGATTCTCGGACTTCTCACCCCGGCAGATATTCCGGCATTATGTATGACCGCAATCGGTAATGCCATGATCCACGTTTCCGGCGCCAATCATACCCTGCGTGATTCGGGCGGAAAAATCGCGCCCAATGCCATTTTTGTCGGCTCTGGTTCGTTCGGTGTCATCACCGGTCAGCTTCTGGGCGGTGTCTCCGGTCAGTTCCTGATTCTCATTCCCCTGTGCCTGCTGCTGCTCAGCGCCGTTGTCATGGTTTCCGTACAGAGGAACGATCCAGCGGCACATCAGCCGGCGACGCTGGATATCTGTGCGGACAAAAGTGATCTTGCTGTCGTTTTTTGTGCCTTTTTCGGTGTCGCGGTGCGCAGCTATATCGCCTATGCGATTCCGACCGAATGGAATAAAACCGTGATACAGACCGTTGCCCTGTTTGTGTGTATGGGGATCGGAAAAATCATGGGCGGTTTTCTCTGCGACAGAATCGGCTTTCGTCGTGTGACGGTGATCAGCCTTGTCGGAAGTCTGCCGTTTTTATTAGCCGGAAATACTGTCATGACACTGTCCCTAATCGGTGTTGCGCTGTTCTCTATGACCATGTCGGTCACCGTTGCAATTCTTGTGTCCCGATTTCCGCATCAGCCTGGATTTGCATTCGGCATTACAACGACCGGACTGTTCTTTGGGACACTTCCCGTATTTTTCATCCGACCGCAGACGCTGCTCGCACACCAGACGGTTGTCCTTGTCCTGTCCGCGGCGGCGCTTCCCGCGATCATCACTTGTATTAAGAAAGGAAAATGAATATGCGTCCGTTATTGTTAGATCTCATTGCCCCCTCCCCTTCGGAAATGCTCTCCTATTTTATCCGTGAAAACACGGTAATCGTCATTTTTTTGCTGGTTGTGCTTCTGGTGATCGCCGTATCGGTTGTCAATATCGTTGTTCTGAAGCATCACCGAAAGACAACCCCGACAGACAAGATCTCCTCCGATGACAAGGACGACAAATGATCGCTGCCGTTCTTCTTATCTTTTATCTTGCCCTTGTGTGTCTGATCACCGTCCTGCTTGAAAGTATTCCGGTGCTTTTTGTCAGAAACAGGAGCGCATGGTGGAAGGCCGGGATCCTCTGCAACGTGGTGACCAATCCGATCATCAATCTTCTGATGCTCCTGGTCAACACGTATATACCGAACCAAGGGTTGACTGCGGGGATCACGCTGCTGCTTGAGAGCGCCGTTGTGATCACCGAGGCATGGTTGTATCGGAAGATGCTGCACAAATCCGTACGGATCTGCTTTGTATTTTCGCTGATCGCCAACGCACTCTCATGGAGCATCGGTGCGGTTTTCCTGCAGCTCTGAAAATCCGAAAATTTTTGAGATTTTTTCAAAATATCGGGAACTTTTTTGCATTTTTTGCGTCTATATACTATGACGGTATGATCGACACCGTTTGCCGCGAAACAAAAATAGGTTTGTACATAAATGTTACGAATATATTCATATTTCCGACACATCTGTCGTTTATACTGTATACAGATCCCGCTGAAATCCGTCACGGGACAGCCGCCAGAAAAAATGAGGTATCATTATGAAACACACACGCACAGGCAAACACATTCTGCTGTCGGTTCTGCTGACCGTAACGCTCATGCTCGGCATGCTGTGTCCGATCGCAGCCGCAGAAACCGCAGAAACCGAAATCAAGAATCCGGCAGCCAAGCTGACCGTCACATCCGTCAAGACCGGTGAGACGACCGAAACGCTGTATGAACTTGCCGAGGCTGCATTCTATGCAGCGGACGCCGAGGCACAGTCTCACGATCAAACGGTCACAGTAACGCTCCTCGCACCGATTACGGGCTACACCTTTGAATGTGCCATGTCCCAATTCACAAGCCCCATCACCGTTGATCTCGGCGGCTTCCATCACTATATCAAGCATCTGACCATTGTCGGTCAGAGTACGCTGACGATCAAAAACGGCAGCATTACAACCTCCGGTCCGTACAGCTCCGATCTGTTCGGCATCAGCATCGGACACGAGCGTGCGACCGTGATCTTTGAAAAGGATGTCACGGTCAATGGCGCGGACCGCAATACGGTGATCCATGCAGAGGGGACGGACGATGTCCTCATGGAACGCCTCGGCACCATTCCCGTGCGTGTCGCAAACGGTGCGCTCGTCAACCACGGCACGATCATCGGCGGTACATCCGCGACAGCTGTCCAGAACGGCGGCGGCGAGGTTTATAACCACGGTACGATCGCCGGCGGTGACGGAAAAACCAACAATCCTCACACGACCTTCGACGGCGGATGCGGCGTCAGCGGCTACCACGGTGTCACGCTGAATACCGGTGTCATCCGTTCCGGCAGCGTTGTCTGCACCGAACCGACCGACGAATGGATCACCTGCGGTCCGGCGGTTTACGGCATTGTTTATCAGAATACCGGCTCCATCATCGGCGGCTCTGCCACGGCGGACAGCCCGAACGTCAATGCAGGTCCCGGTGTCTACGGGGCTGTCGGTCTGAATACCGGCACCATTCGCGGCGGTGACGCACATTCCACCGCAAAGGAGGGTACGGCATCGAATTCCGCAGGCGTTGTCGGCTGGCAGAAGCTGAATGCGGCAGAAAACGGCTATGGCGAAGATTATTCTGTCGAAGCAGTTGTCCTCGACAACCGCGGCACGATCACCACAGGCAAGGTGACCGCCGATTCCGAACAGGTCGCCGTCACATATGCAAACGCAGTCATGTCCCGCGGACTGGATATCTATGAGGTTCTTTACAACAGCGGCGAGATTACCGCCCTCGGCGGCGCGTATGCCATTGACGAGATGACCCCCGGATGCATCGTATACGAAAACGCAGGCACGATTTCCCCGATTGCCTTTGCACAGGCCGATCTGACCGTATATATTGACGGCGAGGCACTGACCTCGGATACACCGTATCCCTTCTATGACGGTACGGCACATACCGTTACCTATTCTCTGACCTTTGGCGGCAAGGCTGTCGCCTTTGAAGGCATGACCGCTGCACTGACCCTTGACGGCGAGGAGGTCACCGAATTGAAGGAAGCCGGCAAATACATCCTTACCCTGACCTGCGGCGCGGAGACAAGAACACATCCGATCTCCCTCCGCCCCGCGCATCCGTTTACCGATATTACAGAAGACCATCCGTACTATGAAGATATCGCAGGCGCTTACCAGAAGGGACTGATGAACGGCACCGAGCCGAATGTCTTCTCCCCCGATGTGACCCTCTCCCGTGCGATGCTCGTCACGATGCTGTGGCGCATGGAGGGTACTCCTTACGTCAATTACGCAATGCAGTTCTCCGACGTTGCCGAGGAAGAATGGTATACCGAAGCCATTCGCTGGGCAGCGGCAGAGGGCATTGTCCTCGGCTATGACGACGGTACGTTCGGCGTCAACAACCCGATCACGCTGGAGCAGATGTCCGTCATTCTGTACCGCTACGAGCAGTACAAGGGCGGCGGATTCAAGGATCTGTGGATGTTCCGTCTCAACTATGACGATATCGCAGATATCTCCGAATGGGCTTATGA
>JAFTLK010000190.1 GCA_017455975.1 Clostridia bacterium
GCGTCTTTGCCTTCCCTGGCGAGGGCAATGCTGTCAACTTAAGAGGTATGCGGTTTCAAGGTTCGCGTAGGGCGGGGGCTTGCTCCCGACGCACCTCACAATTCGATGATGGAAATAATAGAAAACACATATATTCCGATGAATGATATATAGAAACGGAATGTTGTTCACCCACAGCGGCGGGAGACAAGCCCCCGCCCTACGCGGAAAACAAAGCATCCTGCGTATCCCATGACCATCATTTAATCGAATACAGCGGGCGATTCGTGAATCGCCCCTACAGAAATAGAACCAATCTCTCCACCCATTGTAACCCATTCCTCATTCCTAATTCCTAATTTCTAATTCCTCATTCCTAATTCCTCATTTCAAAAAGGAGCTTCCCATGAAACGAATCCTGCTCCCATTTCTGCTGTTCGGTATTATTTTCCTCACTGCCTGCGACAAAAGCCCGGCACAGAATCCCACCGATGCGGAACAGGCATGGTCTTATGTCTACGCGCCGACCGAGATCACCCTGCCGGACGGATGGTATTTTGATGAACGTCCGCAGCTGTCGTATGACGGACTGGCGGAGACCCTCACGGTCGATGTCCATTATGAGCTGCCGCCGATCGGGGACATCGGCTTCATTCCTTTCATCTACGGCACGGCAACGCTTGCCCCCGACGGAACACTTTTGTCCATTCGGAGCGAGAACGAGGACGAGGTGCCGTCCGTGACAACCGATGCAAAGGCACCGACCGATGTCGTGGCGGTGCAGCCGCTGCATGACGGTGCTGTCATATGGAACACAAAAACTGTGTCCGACGGTACTCAGCTCGCCGTGGAGGCGCTGTACACCGACCACGATGCCGGTCTTTGGCTGACCGCGTATGATGCGGCGGGGACACAGCTGTTTTCGATCACACCCGCCGATCTGTTTGGTTACGATATGCAGCGCGACATCGGCGCTCGTCACGGCGGCGGGGAGATTTTCGCCATGTATGATATGGCTGCTCTGACGGACAGCCAAGGGGGAATGCTGTATGTTCTGCTGACCTCCGAGGGACTTGCGGCGGTGCGCCGCGACGGGACGCTTGCATGGGTGTCCGATGTGCGCGGTGTCCGCTCGATGATGCAGACGGAGGACGGCGGTCTGCTCCTGCTTTGTGATGTCGGACGCGCACAGAATGTCATCCGGCTGAACCCCGACAACGGTCGTGCCGCCGAAACATTGTCCCTTGACCCCGCCATGACAACCGACGGCGACAGCATCACGCTGTTTTCCGGCGGGGACGGGGGACTGTATGCAAGAAACCGCCGCGGCATCTGGTCGCTGACACCCGTCACAGGCGAGAACGGGGAGACAATCGCCGCCGCAGCCCTGCGTCTTGACTTTGCGCTGTCCGAACTTGCGCAGTTTGACGTTTCGGCCGTCGCGGCACTGGATGAAACGGCGTTCTTCTTTGCGCTGACGGACGAGACCTCCGACGAAACCGCCCGTTCCCGGCTGTACCGCTATGACTATGTTCTGCCGGAAAATGTCATTGTCAAGGAAGAAATTGTGCTTGCGCGCCTTGGCACGCATGAATATCTGGAAACCGTCGTCCGCGACTTCAACAAGTCCTCCGATACCCACCGCATCGTGATCCGCGACTATACGGGCTATGCGGATGAGGGTGCCCGCAAGATGGCACTCGATACCGACATTGCCGCCGGGGACATTCCCGATCTGTTTTTGTTTGGCAGCGGTATCGGCGGTACCTGCACGCTTGCCGACATTTACGCGGATGCCGGGTTGTTTGCCGACTTGAAGCCTGTGCTCTCGGACATCGAGTCAAAGCGCCATGACCGCCTGCTCGGATGCGTAACCGCGCCGTTTGAGGAAACGCGCCCGTCGGGAGAGGTTGTACAGTATCTTCTGCCGCTGTCCTATCAGATCACCACGTTCGTCGGTCATACGGAAGACTTCGGTGATACGGTCTATGCCGCACCGACTGCAGAGAAAATGCTCGATTTTTACCGAAGTGTCCCCGAGGACCGCTATATCATGCAGAGCTGCTACGATCTGCAGAGATATCTGCTCTGGGCGAACCTCGACGGCTATTATGATCGGAATACCGCCGTCTGTACGTTTGCCGACGGTGATCTTGCCGCGCTGATGGAGGGCTCCCAATCCATTTACGACAGCGCGGACTATCTCGGTGAGAATTTCTCCTCGTCGGCCGATTTCCACGACGATTTCCGCGCAGGGACACTCCGTCTTCACGAGGTCGCCGTCACAGGACTTCCCGGCTGGGTCAGGCTGCACCGTGCACTCGGCGATTTCACGCCCGTCGGGTATCCCAACCGCGAGGGCAGGCACTACGCCGGCATCGGTGTATGGGCGTGCTGCGCCATGTCGTCGCAGACACCATATACCGCCGAGATTGCGGAATTTCTCACCCTGTGGTTTGCGCACAACGCCGCACAGCTGTATGGAAGCACACCGCTCTTTTCCGGTGACATCGACGCGGCATTTGCGCTGTATGCCGATCAGACCTTCATTGAAAACGGCGAGAATACGGGATTTGTCCATGACAACTTCGCCGATGCGCATCCCGGTCTGAAATACAAGCTGACCGAGGCGGATGCCGATGCGTACCGCGCATTTCTGGACGCCATCGACGCACGGGTGCGCACCGATACCCCGGCGGCGGAAATCTTCTGGGAGGAATTTTACGACCGCGGAAACCGATCATGGGAAGAAGTCATGACCGCCGCGCAGTCCCGCTGTGCGATTTATCTGTCGGAACAAATGGATTAGTGTTGTCTGGATATCTGATCAAAGGAACATTCTGTCATATTAAGACTCCGGCGGTTTCAAGGTGCGCGCAGGGCGTGAAGCATACCTGCTTCGGATTGCCTCCCGCCGTACCTCACAATTCGATGCGATTCCAGTTGTAAGTTAAGGTGACGTGCGCACTTCGCGACCTTGCCTTCCCTGGCGAGGGAAGGTGGATTTCGACAAAATCGCCCCTGCGATTTTATCGAAAGACGGATGAGTCGTTGTCAGGCGCACATGATATCAATCTCACACGGGTATGATCGGGAGAAGTTTGTTCTCGTTTCCATAGGATATACAGCATTGCAGCCGCCATGACGACTCATCCGTCACGCTTCGCGCGACACCTTCCCTCGCCAGGGAAGGCAAAGACGCGAGATCGCCCCCTACAGATACAGAGTCCCCATTGTAACCCATTCCTAATTCCTAATTCCTAATTCCTAATTCCTAATTCCTAATTCCTCATTCCTAATTCCTAATTCCTCATTTCAGAA
>JAFTLK010000191.1 GCA_017455975.1 Clostridia bacterium
CCTCAGATATTTATGTTGTTTCGTGCAGAAAATTTCGATTCAGTTAAATTGAATGATTATAATTCAACGATACAAAATAAGAATCATATTTTTTCTCTATTGTTATCGGATATTGGTATGTTGTTCACCACAGCGGCGGTAGCAAACCCCCGCCCTACGCAGTAATTTGCAGGATATCCAAAATCCCAAAAAAGGGAGGAATCTCTCCTCCCTTTGGGTTGTGTATCTTACAGATGCAATACGCGTTCCTTGATTTCCTGCGTTCTGCCCTGGTTCCAGTACTGGGTACCGATATAACCGCAGGTGCGGCGGGCGACGTTCATCTTGGACTGGTCGGTATTGCCGCAGTTCGGGCAGACCCAGACGAGCTTGCCTTCCTCGTCCTTCTGAATTTCGATCTCACCGTCATAGCCGCAGACCTGACAGTAGTCGCTCTTGGTGTTCAGCTCGGCATACATGATGTTGTCGTAGATGAAGCGGATAACGCCGAGGACAGCTTCAAGGTTGTTCTGCATATTCGGGACCTCGACATACGAGATCGCACCGCCGGGAGACAGCGCCTGGAACTTCGCTTCAAACGCGAGCTTGGAGAAGGCGTCGATTTCCTCGGTGACATGGATGTGATAGCTGTTGGTGATATAGGACTTGTCGTTGATGCCCTCGACGATGCCGAAGCGCTTCTGCAGACACTTTGCGAATTTGTAGGTCGTGGATTCCAGCGGCGTGCCGTAGAGGGAGAAGTCGATGTTGTGCTCTGCCTTCCACTTCTTGCACGCGTCGTTCATGTACTGCATGACGGACAGTGCAAACGGGGTTGCGGCGGGATCGGTATGGCTCTTGCCGGTCATGTACTTGACACATTCATAAAGGCCTGCATAGCCGAGGGAGATCGTTGAGTAGCCGCCGTAGAGGAGCTTGTCGATCGGCTCACCCTTTGCAAGGCGTGCCAGTGCGCCGTACTGCCAGAGGATCGGTGCCGCATCGGACAGCGTACCCTTGAGGCGGTTGTGACGGCACATCAGCGCTCTGTGGCACAGCTCCAGACGCTCATCAAAAATCTTCCAGAAACGGTCAAGATCACCGCCGGAGGACAGCGCGACGTCGGGCAGGTTGATGGTGACAACGCCCTGATTGAAGCGTCCGTAGTATTTCGGCTTGCCGTTTTCGTCAACATACGGGGTCAAGAAGCTGCGGCAGCCCATGCAGGTATAGCAGTTGCCGTTGCCGTTTTTGTCGATCTTCAGCTCGAGCATCTTCTTTTCGGAGATGTAGTCGGGAACCATGCGCTTTGCCGTGCACTTTGCCGCGAGCTTGGTCAGATAGTAATACTTGGAGTCCTCGTGGATGTTGTCCTCCTCGAGTACATAAATGAGCTTGGGGAACGCCGGCGTGATCCAGACACCGGATTCATTCTTGACGCCCTGATAGCGCTGAATGAGCATTTCCTCGATGATGATCGCAAGGTCGTGCTTTTCCTGCTCGTTTCTTGCCTCACCCAGATACATGAAGATCGTGATGAACGGTGCCTGACCGTTGGTGGTCAGCAGCGTGATGACCTGATACTGGATGGTCTGTACGCCCTTGGCAATTTCCTTGCGCAGACGGCGTTCGGTGATCTCATCGATCGCTTCCTCAGAAACTGCACCGACAAAGTCGCGCATTTCCTCAACGACGCTGCGGCGGATGCTCTCGCGGGAAACCTGTACGAACGGAGCCAGATGCGTCAGGGAGATCGACTGACCGCCGTACTGGTTGGAGGCGACCTGTGCGATGATCTGCGTGGAGATGTTGCAGGCGGTCGCAAAGCTGTGCGGCTTTTCCAGCAGCGTATCGGAGATGACGGTGCCGTTCTGCAGCATATCCTC
>JAFTLK010000192.1 GCA_017455975.1 Clostridia bacterium
ATTCCTAATTCCTAATTCCTAATTCCTAATTCCTCATTCCTAATTCCTCATTTCAGAAAGGAGCCGTCTATGAAACAAATCCTTCTCCCCCTCCTGCTCATCTGCGTCTTTTTCCTCTCCTCCTGCGACAAAACCCCGCCGCAGGAAACACCCGATGACATAAACCGCTCCACCGTCTTCTCCGAGCAAATTCTGTCCGTGCCCGACGATTGGAAGATCAACAACTTCCCCGCGCTGACCTTTGACGGCGAACAACTTTCCGTCGATATCTGGCGCGAAATTGACGTTGACAACGACGGCAACGGCTGGCCCGATCAGGAGTTTAACCGGGCGTATTTTGATACGGACGGCACATTTCTCTCGGTCGGCGGCGACAGCGGACAGGAGGATGCCGAAACCGCATTTTCCCCGCGTCATGACGGCAGAATCATCGACACCGCAGAGCTTCCCACAGGCGAAACACTGGTTTACGAAACACTGTACACCGATTATGAAGTCGGCTGTTATGTCCATCACTACGACAAAAAGGGTAACTATGTGCGCACACTGCTGCCGGCGGAGGCGTTCGGATATGAACTGCACCGCGATATAGGCAATATGTCGGGTGACGTGTTCTCCGTTGAAAAGATGCTCTCCGTTCCCGGTGTCGGCGAGGATGCACCCGCGCGGTACGGCATTCTGACGACCGAGGGCTTTGCCGTCTATGACGATACGGGTTCCCTGTCGTTCAAAATAAGCGATGGCGGCGGCACCTCTGCCATCCTTGACACCGACGCAGGACTGCTCTTTCTGTCCGAGAACAAGCAGGGCAAACAGAGCCTGCGGCAGATCGACACGACCGTCGGCAAGCTCGGCGCGGAAATCACCCTCCCCGAGGAGCTGACCGCGCAGACAATCGGGTTCTCCTCCACAAAGCTGCTATCCGGCGCGGGCTATGACCTCTACGCCTACAACGGACGCGGTCTTTACGGCGTGAACTTCACGGATGCAGAGCTGCATACATCCTCCACGCTCGTCATCGACTGGGCGCTGTCCGATATCGCGCCGTCCGATATCCGCACCGTATGCATGATCGACGACAAAACCGCCGCGATTGTGACCTCCGATATGATGGATATCGGTACGGACTGTGTGCTGTCCCTGCACCGCATGATTCCCGCCGACGAAGTGGTTCCCAAGCGTGAAATCGTCATCGCAAAGCTGACCGAGGACTGGATGCTGCAGTTTGCCGTGCGCGACTTCAACAAAACCTCCGATACCCACCGTGCCGTCATCCGCGATTACACACAGTATGATGACGAGCAGATGAAGCTCGCCTTTGACACCGACCTTGCGGCCGGAAAAGTTCCCGATCTGATTCTGATGGGATCATTCTCCAATATGTTTGATACCCTTGTTTCCACCTATGAGCGCTCAGGCATTTTAGCCGATCTGACACCGCTTCTGCAGGCAGACGAGGATTTCAATTATGACGGTCTGCTTGGGTACATCACAAAGCCGTATCAGTATTACGGAGCGCAGTACCTGTTCCCCATCACCCCGGTACAGAATCTGCTGTTCGGTCACGCAGAAGATTTTGGCGAGGGCGGTGCCATCACGCATGACGAATTTCTGTCTGTGATGGAATCCTGCGCGGCAGACGGAAAAGCACTTTCCGTGCGGATTTATCCGTGGAATGTTGTCATGGCGAACGGTGTGCATGAGCAGTATGATGAAAAAACAGCCGTCTGTACGTTTGATGACGGAACCTTATCCGCACTTTCCGCACGCGCACGCGAAATTCCCGTCGGCAACGAGAATCTCCCGTCCGACATCAAAGAAGCAGAACTGTTCCGTACAGGTCAAATCCGTCTCTGCGAATCCCACAGCGGTTTTACATCTCTGTACAACTATGTCAAGGAAACGAAATCCCTTGGTGAGGATGCCGTTGTGATCGGTTATCCGACCGAGGATGGTGTCATGTCGATGGGAAGTGCCATTGTCTATGCGCTTCTTGCGATCACCGAAGTCAGCGAAGAAAAAGCCGCGTGTGTCGATTTCCTGCAAACGATGGTCGATATCAAACGCGGACAAACCTACAAGCAGCACCTGTCAAGCTCCGGCTATACGTTCTACCGCGAGGATATCGAAAAACAGCTTGCCGCATACGACGGCAAAACGATCATTGTCAACGGTCGTTTGACCAATATTCTTGACGATGAAGAAGCCGTGGGAGAACCCGGTGTGCACTTCAAGCTGACCCGTGCGGATGCCGATGCGTTTGCCGCCATGCTCGATTCCATCGAACGCCGCGTCGATGACAATACCCCGGCGGCAGCGGTCTTCTGGAACGAATACTGGTCAGACCCCGAAAAGCCCTTTGACGAATTTCTGAAAATCGTCCAGTCGAAGATGTCCATTTACTTGTCGGAACAACTCGATTAGTGTTGTTCGGCAATGCTGTCAACTTAAGATTTTGATGATGGTTATGGTATGTGCATATACCTCTCTACGCGCGTAGGGAGAGGCAAGTATGCCTCGGCCTTGGTGCCGCCGTACCTCACAATTCGATGGTGATTCCGTTTGTAAGTTAAGATGTCGTGCGCACTTCGCGTCCTTGCCTTCCCTGGCGAGGGAGAGGTGACGGAGAAACCGTAGGTTTCTCCAGAAGATGCCTTTGGCATCTTCGACGGATCTGAGTCGTCATGGCGGCTGCAATGCTGTATATCCTATGGAAACGAGAACAAACTTCTCCCGATCATACCAGTGTGAGATTGATATCATGTGCGCCTGACCACGACTCATCCGTCACGCTCCGCGTGACACCTTCCCTGGCCAGGGAAGGCAAAGATGCGAGATCGCCCCCTACAGATGCAGAGTCCCCATTGTAACCCATTCCTAATTCCTAATTCCTAATTCCTCATTCCTAATTCCTCATTCCTAATTCCTTTTTGTAAAAGCATATTGACATATGTATTGCGGTATGGTATAATGATATTGTACAGATGTCACGACCATGAAAGGAGCCGCAAGATGAAACAGATACTGACCGCGCTGATCTTATGCCTGACCGCCATTCTGCTGTTTTCCTGCAATCAGACCCCCGATCCCGATACACCGCCCGATGACAACCGCTCCGCGGTCTTCCGCGCAGAATCCGTTGCCTTCCCCGACGGATGGGGACTGGAAATGACGCCGGACATATCGTACATCGACGGGACGCTGACCGCCGTCCTGCGCCATAAGACCGGAGAAAACGAATACGGTGCCTACCTTTATGAAACCGCACCTGCGCATTTTATATGGGACGGCGAAGCACTTGCCTTTTCCGCGTTCGCCGATGCCAATGCCAAGGGCACCGGCAGAACCAAAACCGATCTGTTATCTGACGGCACAACGGCTGCGGTTTCCGTCATGCTTGACCCCGCTGATACCTATCTGACCGTCACACTCTCGCAGGACGATGTTGCCCTGTTCACCGTCCATCCCGCCGATGCCCTCGGATACGATCTGTCGCGCGATGTCGGCAGTATGTCGGGCGAGGTGTTCACCGTACTCGATGTCCGCGCTGTTTCCCACGGCGAGGATACCCTGTATGTCATCCTCACGTCAGAGGGCTTGTGCGCATACCGCGCCGACGGCACGGAAGCCTTTGTCATCCGCGATGCCAACGACCCGACGGCACTGCTGGAAACCGCAGGAGAGCTCTTTTACATGACGCGCCGACAGGACGGCACCGGCTCTCTCCGCCGCGTCGATCTGACGGCAGGAAAGCTGTCCGACACCGTGGAAATGCCCGGTGAAATTCTCCCGACCTCGATGGCAGGCGCACAGCCGATCTTCGTGGGCAGCGATGCGGGTCTGTTTGCTTACAACAGCCGCGGCATTTACGCCATTTCCATGACAAAAACCGAGGGCGAGGACGGCGGCTACAAGACCGAAGCCACCCTGTTCCTTGACTGGCTCGCATCGGACATGATCTGCAGCCAATACTACACCAAAATCGCCATCATCAACGACACAACCGTCATTGTCGCCGACAACAGTGCAAGAGATTCCAAGTCTCCCGGCACACTCTCGGTCTTACGCATGATCCCCGCCGATGAAATTCCCGAGAAAGAGGAGATCGTGATCGCACAGCTCGGCGACAACGGCACCCTGTCCCGACAGGCGATCATCGACTTCAACCGCGCATCCGGGACACACCGTTTTGTCATCCGCGACTATACCGTTTATCCTGCCGATCGCCGCAAGCTCGTCTTTGATACCGACCTCGCCGCAGGGGACATTCCCGATATCATTCTAATGGAAGACAGCCAGACCGACGGCACCGTCGTCAACACCTATGAGACCTCCGACCTGCTCTGTGATCTGACGCCGCTTATGCAGGCTGACCCCGATTTTCACTATGACGATCTGCTTTCCTATGTGACAAAGCCGTATCAGATTCAGGGCAAATTCCACATGGAACAGCGTCTGTTCCCGCTCTTCGCCGGAGCCTCCACCGTCTTTGCACATACCGATACTGCCGATGCGCCGCTGACACCCGATGCATATCTTGCGCTGGCTGAGGCGCATCTTGCAGAAAGCCCCGATCACGCGATCCGGTATTTCTCCAACACCCTGTTCCCCGTTGACGGGATCATTTCCGAGCATTACGACATCGGTTCCGCCATGGCTCGCCCATTCTGCTCCTTTGATGACGGAACACTCTCCGATCTGATCGCGCGATCCAAAGCACTCGGCAACGGATTTCATTATGTCGGTATGGACAACATCAACGCGCAAACGCTGTTCCGTGAAGGAACGCTGCTGTTTGCCGATGTCAGAATGCCTTATTCGCTGTATGACTATGTCACAACGATGAAAGACCTCGGCGCCCAGACCCCCGATGATCTCACCGCTGTCGGTTATCCCAACAACCGGGGAGAACACTGTGTCTACCATACGGACGGCACATTCTTTGCCATTACCGCCGCATCGGAGCACAAAGCGGAATGTATCAAGCTGCTCCGGGCGCATCTTGACGATATGATCACAATCAACGGTGATCTTCTGCCCGATCTGGCGGCGGTCTATTACCGTCAGGATATTGACAAACAGCTTGCCGCATACGATGGTATGACGATTGTGCAGGAAGACCGCTCGATGTGGATTGTCACCGACGCGGAAGCCGAAACCATGCCCGGTGTCAAGCTAAAGATCACACGGGAGTGGGCGGATGCGTTCTGCGCGTTGCTCGATTCGGTCACCTCCCGTATCGTCATCACCCGCACGCCGGAAGCCATCTTCTATGAAGAACTGCGCACAAACCC
>JAFTLK010000193.1 GCA_017455975.1 Clostridia bacterium
CCTTTGCCATAATCATTTCCTTCCTTATGTATTGGGTTTGAAGCACATCCCGTCAGACGGGCATATGCAATGTATGACTTATCAGAGAATCAGAAATACTTTTTCTGCAAAGTAAGCGCCATGTACTTCTGTTCGTCCCCGGCGGGAATCAGATCGGCGCGCAGACACGTTGCCGCAATCGGCAGACCCGTCATACGCGACAGCGCTTCGCACTTTTCGTTTGTTGCTAAAACATCCTCCAGTGTGGTTGCCTCGCCGAGATTGGAATTGTTGATGATCGCGGTAAACGGCAGATGTGCCGCCGCTTCAATCTCCGCCATCACTTCCATCACTTCCTCCGGCGTAGTCGTCAGAGGACGGTAGAAGTTGACAACGCAGAAAAGATCGAAGTTGTTTTCTTCGCGGATGTACGGTGCATACCGTCCGAGCGCATAGGCACCGCGATCGTCACCGCCGACATCCATCACCGCATGGGTGTGTGTCTGCTGCACCAGCGAATAGAGCTCCTGCGGGAGTGCCGGGAGATCGACGTTGGTATTGGCAAACGTCGGCGAGATCAGCGGGATTCCCGCCGCCTCAAGTTCATCTGCGGAGTCCTTGGTGCGGAAATACGGGTTGACAATGTCAAGATCGGCAATTCTGACCGGGATTCCCTGTTCTTTGAGGGAAAGTGCGTAATTGACCGCAATGTTGGTCTTGCCGGAGCCGTAGTGTCCGCAGAAAATGGAGATTCGTTTTGTGTTGTTCATGTTTTTTATAGAAACAATATATCATATGGATTGATGTTACGGCTCCCTCACCGAGGGAGCTGTCATCCGTTAGGATGACTGAGGGAGTTGAGTCAAGAAGCGCACTACTCCCTCCGTCACACTTCGTGTGCCACCTCCCTCAAGGAGGGAGGCTCATGAATTAACCCTTGCAAACAAATTCAATCCAGCCGAACTTGTCCTCGACCTTACCCCACTGAATACCGGTCAGCTCGTCGTAGAGCTTCTGGGTCAGCGCGCCGATTTCGTTGTTCGAAACTTCGTAAACATTGCCCTTGTAGGACAGATGACCGATCGGGGAAACGACAGCCGCTGTACCGGTACCCCATGCCTCTTCGAGATGACCGCTTTCCGCAGCACCGAACAGCTCATCAACAGAGAAGAGACGTTCTTCCACGTTGTAGCCCCAGCTCTTGAGCAGTTCCACACAGGACTTTCTCGTAATACCAGGCAGAACAGAACCGGTCAGCGCAGGCGTGATGATCGTGCCGTCGATCTTGAACATGACGTTCATCGCGCCGACTTCTTCAATGTACTTGCGCTCGACACCGTCCAGCCACAAAACCTGGGTGTAGCCCTTTTCTTCTGCCTTCTTGCCGGCACGCAGGGAAGCCGCATAGTTACCGCCGCACTTTGCGTAACCGGTACCGCCGCGGACTGCACGGACGTCTTCGGATTCGATGGCAATCTTGACGGGCTTGATGCCTTCTGCATAGTATGCGCCGACAGGAGAGCAGATCACGACGAAGGTCGCGTTCTTAACAGCGTGAACACCGAGGTGCGGGTCATTGCCGAACAGGTACGGACGGAGGTACAGAGAGGTACCCTCAGAGTGCGGAACCCAGTCCTTTTCCAGCTCGACGATGGTCTTGAGGATGTCAAGGCAGCCTTCTTCGTCGATTTCCGGCAGGCAGAGACGCTCTGCGGAATTGTTCAGACGGCGGATGTTTTCCATCGGACGGAACAGCGCGATGTCGCCGTTTGCCTGACGGTATGCCTTCATGCCCTCAAAAATTTCCGCGCCGTAGTGCAGCACGGTGGATGCGGGATGGATCGGCAGCGGACCGAACGGAACAATGCGGGCATCATGCCAGCCCTGTCCTTCGTTGTAGTCCATGATAAACATGTGGTCTGTAAAGATCTTGCCAAAGCCGAGCTTGGATTCGTCAGCAGGCTTGGCAGCCGGTGTTGTCGTTTTGGTAATGGAAATTTCGTATTTCATTTCTCACATACTCCTGTAAAAAATAAGTATTTATGGTATCAAAGCGTCAGATTCGGCTTTGTATCGTTTTCTGTTTTGGGTGCAAAATCGTCCTCGGTGAGCAGTCCGTCGCGCAGACACGCAATTTTGAGTGCTTCCATTTCCACTGTCAGATCGAGCTTGTCGTCGTCAAACAGTGCTTCATACTGCCGCTCCATCGCGTGCTTGATATCAATCAGATGCTCCAGCGTCATCTCGGAAGTATTGTCGGCAGCAACACCGCTCTGCTCGAGGCGGAGGTACTTTTCCAGAATCGAGGACAGCGTCGGCAGATAATAATTGAGAAACTGTCTGACACGGACAATCATCTCCGGCTTTTTGCGCAGGGTTTTCAGAATCTTGTCCGCCTCATCGCAGATTTTTCCGCTGACAGTCCGGATCGGAATGTTCTGAATGTACGGAATCCTGCGGCGGATGTCCATGAGATGCGCGCGTCCCGTTTTCAGAATCTCGTTCTGCTCGTCGGTCAGATCCGGATCAGGCTCCTTGTCCTTGGGTGGAACGTCGTCCGAATCCGGTGTCTTTTCCGCATCATCCGTCTTCTTTTCATTCTGATGAAAGGCAAAGTAAATGACCAGGACAACGAGCGCGACAATGCCCACAATCGACAGAATCATACCGATTTTGATCAGTGTGAAAAGCATCGGCGCGATCTTGATAAGCAGGATAATCAGTGCTATAACAGCAATGGTGCTGAGACATCCGGATTTTCCGTTTTTCATGTTGTTCCTCCTATCGGATACACACAGTCAAAAAATGTTGTTCCGGCGGGAGCAATCCCCCGCCCTACGCGTCATTTGCTGCGTAGGCGTACGCCTTAACCCTTGAACTCGAGCAGCTTGTGCTTCAGCTCGTTTTCGATGCGGAGCAGCTCGGATTCGGCGTCAAGACGCTTCTGTCTGCCTTCTTCATGGATGCGCAGAACCTCATCGAGCGTGCCGATGAGCTGCTCATTGGTGTACTGCACCGTTTCGATATCGACAATCGCACGTTCGGACTCCTGTGCGATCTCAACCGTTCCCTGCTTGAGCGCCTCGGCGTTCTTGCGGAGAAGCTCGTTTGTCAGATCGGAAACCGCGCGCTGTGCCTGCATCGCCTGCTGCGAATGTGCCATACCGAGCGCCAGCACCATCTGGTTTTTCCAAAGCGGAATCGTATTGGAAACCGTGGACTGGATCTTTTCTGACATCATCGCGTTGTTGTTCTGAATGAGCCGGATCTGCGGTGCCATCTGAATACAGATCGTCCGCGTCAGCTCCAGATCGTGCAGCTTCTTTTCAAACCGCTCGCACATCGCCGCAAAATCGTTTGCCGTTTGTGCGTCGTGGGTCTGCCCGGACAGCTTTGCCTGCTCCTGCAGGGACACAAGCGTCGTTGTACGTTCCTCGTTGAGCTTCTGTCTGCCCGCCAGAATGTACATCGACAGCTCCTTGAAGTACGCAAGGTTTGCGTCATAGAGCTTGTCAAGCATCACGATATCGGTCAAAAGCCGGTTCTGATGCCCTTCCAGCTCACCGACAATGCGGTCGATGTTGACCTGTGCATCGTCGTATTTTGCTTTCAGCTGTGTGACGCGGTCGCCGGTCTTTTTGAACAGCCCGAGAAATCCTTTGCGTTCTTCCACAGCGGAGAAGCCGCGCAGCTCGCCGACAAGATCGGTAATCATCTCGCCGGTTGCGCCGAGGTCTTTGGTGCGGACACCCTCCAATGCGCTGTCGGAAAATGCCGCGATCTTCTTCTGACAAGCGGCGCCGTACTGCAGAACGACAGCGGAATCGCGTAAATCGATCTTTTTTGCAAAGTCCGCCACCATCTGTGTTTCCTCCGGTGTCAGAACAATCTGCGGAACAGCTTCTGCCGCCTCTTTTGGAATCGGAAGAATGACAGGTTCCGCCACGGGTGCTTCCCCTGTGGTGGGAAGCTGCAGTTCAATGGTTGTGTTTTCAACAGACATATCGGAAACCTCCTTGCATATAGGTATTGTTCATACAACATTGCACGGGCGATTCCTGAATCGCCCCTACAATGAACACAGTTACGTATATTACAGCTTATTTCTCTGAATCTTACCGGACGTGGTCTTCGGAAGCTCGTCACGGAAGACGACAACACGCGGATACTTATAGGGTGCTGTACGTGCCTTGACGTATTCCTGAATTTCCTTCTTCAGAGCGTCTGTGCCCTCGGTTCCCTTGACAAGCACAATGCTTGCCTTGACAACCTGACCGCGCACCTCATCGGGTTCGGGAGAGACACCGCACTCGAGAACGTACGGCAGCTCCATGATGACATTTTCGATCTCAAACGGACCGATGCGGTAACCGGAGGACTTGATGACGTCATCGACACGGCCGACATACCAGAAGTAGTCATCCTCGTCACGCCATGCGGTATCACCGGTGTGATAATAGCCGTCGTGCCAGACCTCGGCAGTCTTCTCGGCATCGTCGTAGTAGCCGCAGAACAAGCCGTTGGGCTTTCCGTCAGCAACTCTGATACAGATCTCACCGACTTCACCGTCGTCGACATCCCGACCGTCTGCGTCAAGCAGATGGATGTCATAAAGCGGAACCGGCTTACCCATGGAGCCGACCTTGGTCTTCGTACCAAACAGATTTGCAAGAGCAACGGTGGTTTCGGTCTGACCGAAGCCTTCCATGATCTGCAGACCCGTTGCCGCCTCAAACTGGCGGAAGACCTCGGGGTTGAGTGCCTCGCCTGCCGTTGTCATATGTTCAACGGAGGACAGATCGTAGCCGGACAGATCCTGCTTGATCATCATGCGGAGCATCGTCGGCGGTGCACAGAATGTCGTGATGCCGTACTGCGCGAACATGGGCAGAATGTCGGATGCGTCGAAGCGGTCAAAGTCATAGACAAAGAGTCCTGCCTCGCACAGCCACTGACCGTAGATCTTACCCCATGCCGCCTTTGCCCAGCCGGTATCGGAAATGGACAGATGCAGACCCTCGGGATTGACGCAGTGCCAATACTTTGCGGTGATGAAGTGACCGAGCGGATATTTATAGTTATGCATGGCAATTTTGGGATTGCCTGTGGTACCGGAGGTAAAGTACATCAGCATCAGATCGTCGCCGCCGGGAGCATCCTCAGCGCGGTCAAACTTGCCGGTGTACAGTGCATATTCGTCGTCAAAGGAACGCCAGCCGTCGCGGTGACCGCCGACAAGCACCTTCTGCTCAACCGTCGGTGCATGCGGCAGCGCCAGCTCAATCTGTTCCGGAACGCCGTCATCAATGGTGGAAATAATCATCTTGATGCCCGCCTTGTTGCAGCGGTAGGTGATGTCATGCTCCTTTAACTGGTTGGTCGCGGGAATCGCAACCGCACCGAGCTTGTGCAGTGCCAGCATCGAGAACCAGAACTGGTAATGACGCTTGAGAATCAGCATGACTCTGTCGCCGCGTCCGATGCCGAGCGACTTGAAGTAGTTTGCGGTCTGCGAGGATGCACGCTTCATATCCGCAAATGTAAATGTGCGGGCGGTCTTGTCTTTTGCGACGTGCACCATTGCGACCTTGTCGGGCTTCTCACGGCCGAGACGGTCGATGACGTCAAAGGCAAGGTTAAAGTGTTCGTCATTCTTGAAGGAGATCGACTGCAGAACGCCGCTCTCATCCTCTGTGGGAAGCACGAAGTCTTCCCAGACACGGTACGATGTATCCTTCTTCTTCGGTGCGACATCACGGGTGACCGCTCTTGTCGCAGTACCGTGTGCGTATACCGTATCCGGTGTGGATTCGCTTGCGGGATTCAGAACGATCGCATAGAAGCAGCAGTCCTGTCCCTCAACGGCGATCATACCGTGCGGAACGGAGGAGTCATAGTAAATGGAATCACCTGCGTGCAGGATCTCAAAGTGATCTCCGACCTGCACCTTCAGTGCACCGGAGATGACGATATCACATTCCTGTCCCTCGTGTGTAGTCAGCTCAATATCAGCATCCTGCGCTGCCTCGTCGTAGTCAGAGATGACATACAGCGGCTCAGCAATACGGTTCATGAACGCGGAAGCCAGATTGTAATAGGTCATGCCGTGCGCTTTCTGAATCTGCTGTCCTTCTCCGCGGCGGGTGACGGTATAGCCTGCCAGACGGGGGCTGGAGCCTTCAATGATATCTGTGACGTCGACATTCAGTGCCAGCGCACAGCGGTATAAAAACGCAAAGTTCAAGTCGGAATGACCGGATTCGCAGTCAATATATTCCCTCTCGGTAATGCCTGTTTTTGCCGCCATGTCGGCAGTGGACAGACCGATGATCTCGCGCAGGGTGTGGATACGCTGCGCCATTTCCCGGATTTTGAATTCCAGGCCGGTTGCATTCTGCATGGGTATGTACTCCTTTTCATGTAATGGCAGGCGGACGTGATCTGAAAAACACAGAGAAGCCCGCCTCAAAGATATGATTTCTTTGAGACGAGCTATCAGCATTTCATGTGAAAATGAAACATAATATCCCGCGGTACCACTCAAATTGCACAGCAGTTGCCCGCTGTACCCCTCAGGCTCTCTGAAAAAGCCGTATGCCTTCACGCAGCAATCACGGATGGGTTCTACTGGAAACCGGGATACATAAAAATGTATACCGTATTCGTTCTTCCCATCAGCTCAGAGGCTACAAATCATCGGCACACTCAAAGCGGCTTCCACCGTGGGAATGTTCCTTCCCGCGCCGCATTCTCTGTGTCAAGCATGTCCGATATTCTCCTCGTCAACGCTTTTATATACTATATTATATCATACCCCGATATTATTTGTCAATATATATGCGCAAATTTTTCGCTTTTTTCACAATCGCAGCCGCAAAAAATTACAGCTTATTTCTCTGGATCTTACCGGAAATGGTCTTGGGCAGCTCATCGCGGAAGACGATCACACGCGGATATTTATACGGTGCGGTATGCGACTTGACGTATTCCTGAATTTCCTTCTTAAGAGCGTCTGTGCCCTCGGTACCCTTCGTCAGAACGATGCTCGCCTTGACGACCTGACCGCGAACCTCATCGGGAACTGCGGAGACACCGCATTCGAGGACATACGGCAGTTCCATGATGACCGATTCGATCTCGAACGGACCGATGCGATAGCCGGAGGACTTGATGACGTCGTCGATACGGGAGACGTACCAGAAGTAGCCGTCTTCGTCACGCCATGCGGTATCACCGGTGTGATACATACCGTCGTGCCAAGCCTCCGTGGTCTTTTCGGCATCCAGATAATACTCGTTGAACAGACCGACCGGAACTTCCTTGTCCGTGTGGATGACAATTTCACCGACCTCACCTGCAGGCAGCGAATTGCCGTCGGGATCGACGATGTCGACATCAAACTGCGGGCTTGCAAGACCCATCGAACCGACCTTCGGCGTTGTGCCGAGCAGGTTTGCGATGATCAGCGTAGTTTCCGTCTGACCGAAGCCTTCCATGATCTCAAGACCGGTTGCCTGCTTGAACTGGTTGAAGACCTCGGGATTGAGTGCCTCACCGGCGGTCGTCATATGATGGATGGAGGACAGATCGTACTTGGACAGGTCTTCCTTGATGAGCATACGGAGCATGGTCGGCGGTGCGCAGAACGTCGTGATGCCGTACTTTGCGAACATCGGCATGATCTTTGCGGCATCAAATCTGTCAAAGTCGTAGACGAAGACAGCGCCCTCGCATTCCCACTGACCGTAGAGCTTTCCCCACAGGGACTTACCCCAACCGGTATCGGAGATTGTCAGATGCAGACCGTCGCGCTCACAGCAGTGCCAGTACTTCGCTGTAACAAAGTGACCGAGCGCGTAGGTGTGTTTGTGCGCCGCCATCTTCGGGTTGCCGGTCGTGCCGGATGTGAAGAACATCAGCGCGGTTTCGTCGCCTGCCGCACAGTCTGCAGGACGGTCCATATGCGAGGAGAAGCGCGAAAATTCGGTATTGAAATCGTGCCAGCCATCAAGGATTCTGTCATTGCTTACCATGATGAGATTCTTGACCTGCGGGCAGTTTGCAGCCGCACGCTGTGCGATTTCTGCGGTATCGCCGTCGCCGGTACAGACAAGTGCCGAAACACCTGCCGCATTGAAGCGGTATTCAAAGTCGTGTTCCTTTAACTGATTGGTTGCGGGGATGGCAATTGCACCGAGCTTGTGCAGTGCGACCATCGCAAACCAGAACTGGTAGTGACGCTTGAGCACCAGCATGACGCGGTCGCCGCGCTTGATGCCGAGGGACGCAAAGTAGTGTGCGGTCTGGTTGGATGCACGCTTGATATCCTTGTAGGTAAAGCGGCGCTCGATGTCCTTATTGTCGATGTGGATCATTGCGAGCTTGTCCGGATACGCATCCGCAATCTTGTCGACGATATCGTAACCGAAGTTGAAGCGTTCGGTGTTCTTGAATTTGAGATCCTTCAGGCAGCCATTTTCATCCTCATGCAGCTCGACAAATTCCTCGCACATCAGCGGCTGGGACTTCTTTGCGGTTACAATGCTGCGGCGAACCTCGACCTCCTGCGTCTTCTCACCGGGCAGGACGACCGCGCAGAATACGCAGTCTTCTCCGTCGACGGCGATCATACCGTGCGGCTTGGAGGAGTCGTAGTAAATGGAGTCGCCCTCCTCGAGAATTTCCGTATGATTGCCGACCTGTACTTTCAGCTTACCGGAAAGGATATAGTCAAATTCCTGACCGGAGTGTGTCGCCAGATGAATGGGCTTGTTCTGCTGGGAGGCAGAATATTCATATTTGACAAAGTACGGCTGCGCGATGGCATCACGGAACTTCGGTGCCAGATGGCTGATCTCGATGCCGTCTTCCTTTGCGGTTCCCTGTCCGTGACCGGCACGGGTGACCGTATATCCGGTCAGATTCGCCGCACGGCCTTCCAGCAGCTCGGACATATCGACATCGAATGCCAGCGAGCACTTATGAATGAACGAGAACGGAATGTCAACGGATGCGGATTCATATGCACGGTAGTCATCGGGCGAAATGTCGATCTTTGCCGCCAGCTCTTCCTGCGTCCAGCCCATAATTTCACGCAGCTCCTTGATACGGGCGGCGATTTCAGACAGCTGCATCATTGTTGTGTTCGTGTTCATGGTGTTTTTCTCCTTTACGGTAATGTAATGATCTGACAAAAGAAAAACAGACCCGTCTCATTGCTTTGAGACGAGTCTGAAAAAATCATACCCGCGGTACCACTCAAATTGCACGATGGTTATCGTGCCGCTCTCGGACGCTGTCACGCCCTATGCATTTACGCAGCAATCACGGAAGAACCTACTTGGGGAATACCCTTTGGGATCTCCGGCTCGGAAGTGATAGGATCTGCACACATCACATATCGGGATTTCACCGTCCCCGACTCTCTGTGACGGGATGTTATGCATCCGTCTTCGTCATAGCCTTTTTTCTTTTGTTGTCAGTAATTATAGCACAATGCTATCCGCTTGTCAAGAGGTTTTTGAAAAAAATTTTAGAATTTTTATTCAGTGTTCTTCGGTTATTTATTCAGACCGAGCAGCTCAGCGGAAGTCTCCTTCATCTTGTATTTCAGAATCTTGCCGGCGGCATTCATCGGAAATTCCTTTACAAACATGAAGTAACGAGGCACCTTGTGCTTTGCCATGTGGGAATTGCCGTATGCGCGCATTTCCGCCTCATCGGACTCCTCGCCCTTCTTTAAGATGATCCATGCACAGCATTCCTCGCCGAAAGTCTTGTCAGGCACACCGACAACCTGTACATCACGCACCTTTTCGTGCGTCAGATAGAACTCCTCAATTTCACGCGGATACAGGTTTTCACCGCCGCGGATGATCATGTCCTTCAGGCGGCCCGTGACCTTGTAATAGCCGTCGGGCGTTCTGCAGCAGATGTCACCGGAATGCAGCCAGCCGTTCTCGTCGATGGTCTGTGCGGTCGCCTGCGGCATCTTGTAATAGCCCTTCATGATGTTGAAGCCGCGCGCAACAAATTCGCCGTTCTCGCCATCGGGCAGCTCCTCACCCGTTTCAGGATCAATGATACGGCACTCGACGCCGGGGACCGCGGAACCGACCGTTTCAACGCGGTGGTCAATGTCCTCGTTGACCTCACCCATCGTACATCCGGGAGATGCCTCGGTCTGACCGTAGACGGACAGTATTTCCGTCATGTTCATTTCTGCCGCAGCACGGCGCATCAGATCGGGCGGACAGTTCGCGCCTGCCATGATACCGGTGCGGATATGCGAAAAGTCGGTCTTTGCAAAGTCTGCGTGGTTGAACATCGCAATGAACATCGTCGGAACGCCGTTGAAGCAGGTGATCTTTTCATCGTTGATGCAGGCAAGCGAGGACTTCGGAGAGAAATACGGAATCGGGCACAGCGTACCGCCGTGCGTCATCAGATTGGTCATCGACAAAACCATGCCGAAGCAATGGAACATCGGTACCTGAATCATCATACGGTCTGCCGTGGAGATATCCATACGGTCACCGATGCACTTGCCGTTGTTGACAATGTTTCTGTGCGTCAGCATGACGCCCTTGGGGAAGCCGGTCGTACCGGAGGTATACTGCATGTTGCAGACATCGTCCGGACGAACGGCTGCGGCACGGCGCAGAACCTCCTCACGCGGCACCATTGACGAACGTGCCATCATCTCATCCCAGTCAAGACAGCCTTTCATCTTAAAGCCAACGGTGACAATGTTGCGCAAAAACGGAAGCTTACGGGAGTAGAGCGGCTTGCCGGGCGTATGGTTCTCCAGCTCCGGACACAGCTCTTCCATGATCTCCTTATAGTTGGAATCCTTGTAGGAATCGATCATAACCAGCGTATGCGTGTCGGACTGGCGGAGCAGATATTCTGTTTCATGGATCTTATATGCCGTATTGACCGTGACCAGTACCGCACCGATCTTGACCGTTGCCCAGAAGGTGATGAACCATGCCGGCACATTGGTCGCCCAGATTGCGACATGATGACCTGCCTTGACACCGAGGGAGATCAGCGCCGCAGCGGCGTTATCGACATCCTCGCGGAACTGTGCATAGGTCCTCGTGTAATCGAGCGTCGTGTACTTGAACGCATACTGGTCGGGATAGCGTCTGACCATTTCATCGAGCACCTCGGAGAAGGTCAGATCGATGACGTCATACTTCTTCCACGGATGCGTACCCGTCTTTGCGCGGTTGTAATAAACGGTCTGCTCGCGTGTGTTCTTCTTTTCATATTTTTCGAGGAAGCTTGCGAAATGTGTCAGAACAATATCGGGATCGGTGATATCGTCGTTCCATTCGGCGCAGACATATCCGTCGTAGTTGAGCGAACGGAGCGCGTTCATGAACAGCTCGACCGGAAGCGTACCGTCGCCGATCAGAACATCACGCCCGTCCAGCCTGTCGCCGATGCGGACATAGCTGATATACGCACCGAGCGTCTGAATCGTCGTATCGGCAGATTCACCGGCCTCAAAGAATGTCGCGCGGACATTCCATGCAACACCGAGCACTGTGGTTTCAAACAGATTGATGACATCGAGCACGCGGTCGGTATCAGCCAGTTCCCCGACAGTTTCAAGCAGGATGGAAACGCCGAGCTTTTCCGCACGCATGATCGCTTCGGTCAGCACAGCACGCATTGCAGCTGCTTCGGGAACACGGTCCATGCGGAGGATCACTGCAGGAACGGAGGCGGACACTGCTCCCTCGACATAAGCGGTCAGTGCGGCAGGATCGGTCTCAGCACTGACGGCATCGGGATAGGTAACGGCGGCAATACCGATGTGTCGGTTGATGAGCTTACGCTTGGAATCCGCCTGTTTTGCTGAATGGAAAATACTGTCGCTGTGCGCTTCTGCTTCCTTTGCCATATCAAAAATTTCGATTCCGGCATAACCGTATTCTGCGGTTTTATTGCACAGCGCGAGGAAGCTGTCCGCATTGACATGTCGGGTAGAAAAAGCAAGTTTCATTTGCGTCAGGCCTCCTTGGATTTAATTTTCTTCGTAGATGATCTTATTCAGGGCATTCATATATGCGCGGATGCATGCACCGATGATATCGGTTGAAATACCGTTGCCGGAGTAGAGCTTTCCGTTCGCACGCAGACGGATGAGCGAGGAACCGACCGCTTCTCTTCCCTTGGTGATCGCGTGGATCTGGAAGTCATCAAGCTCATAATGATGACCGACGATCTGTTCAATGGCATGGAATGCAGCGTCAATTGGGCCGTCGCCGATGGAAACACCGGAGATCTTCTCACCGTCACGTTCCAGCGTGACATTGGCGGTCGCCGTGATGATATTGCCGGAATTGACAACGTAGTTGACAAGGTGATATGTCGAGGGAACCTGCATTGCGGCGGTTGCAACGATTGCTTCCAGCTCACGCGCACCGAGGGAGCCCTTCTTTTCCGCAACGCGGCAGAATTCCTCATAGACGCGGCCGTTGTCCTCTGCACTCAGCTCATAGCCGAGGGTCTTGACAGCGGATGTGACATCTTCAAAGGTGCTGTCGGAGCCGAGCAGAGCCGCTTCCGCATCCTCTGCAATTTCCGTTTCATCATCGGTGGCTTCTGCCAGCGCAATGTCAGCAATGGTCTTATGGATAGCGGTGATATCAAGCGCACAGGCAACGTCCATCGCCTCACCCTTTGCGCGGTAAATGTCTGCAAAGACATCGAGGCTCAGATACTTGCCGGTACTGCATGCCGCCTTAATGCCGTCAGCGCCGGAACGGATTGCGGAAACCGCAGAGGCCGCCGCCATGTTCAGCGTATCCGAAACCTCAACGTACACCGGAAGCGAACAAGCGCCCTTGACAGATTCGATCAGTGCTGCCCAATCCTCCGGGAAATACACACCGGAATCGTCGCACAGCGTGACATATTTTGCACCGACAGCCTCTGCCGTCGCGGCACATTCTGCTGCAAAGCCTTCCTCGGCACGGGTTGCATCGCGGATGACAAGCTCGACATTTTCACAAAGTGCGGATGCGCATCCGACAAGCGCCGCGATCTTTTCCTTCATCTGCGGTGCTTTGACGTGATAGAGATATTCCATCTGCACCGTAGATGCAGAAACAACGATCTGTAAAACCGGCTTCTTTGCAGATTTGATCACATCCCATGCGGCGGCGACGGATTCCTCCGTCAGACCCGCATCCAGTGCTACCGCACAGTTGACGGCGGTGTCGGCAATGGTGCGCAGGACAACGGCATCGGCCTTTGTGCCGTCCATACCGGGAAGCTCGATGCGGTCAATGCCGGATGCATCCATGGACTTGACGATGGTAAGTTTTTCACGGAAGGAAAGGGTTTCCTTCTTTTCTTCTGCTGCTGCGCGCAGTGTGATGTCGGATGTAACAATGTTTCTCATGTTGGCAGTTCCTTTCTGCTTGTTTTTATTCGGTGCCTTTCGTCTGCACCGTTGCGAAAATCAGTTCTTTGCGCGGGTCCTTTGAAAACAAAAAGAACCCGCAAAGACTGTCATAATCTTTGCGGGATGATCAACAAATACTCAATTGACCACGGTACCACCCGTATTGCTGTGTTCACATGACGTGCGCACGGCCGCCTCATGGGATTCAATCAAATCCCCGATCTGTAACGGGATCACCCGGAATTCCATACAGGCTCATGCGAGCGTTCCGGAATTCTGCTCCGATACGAGACAGCGAAAACGATGTCTGCCGCCTCACACCAACCGACGGCTCTCTGAAAGCACATTTCTGTTTTCACTTAATATCATCAATGCATTTCATACGTTTTGAAAAACGATGGTATTATTATACTCGATATTATTGTGTTTGTCAAGTGGTTTCCCAAATTTTCCAAAATTTTTCTGTATATTATTCCGCATCTCCGTGAATATATGCATTCTCAAAGGCAGATATGTCTGCATATCGGCAGACCTGTAAACCAACTGCCGCATAAATGCCTGCATACTGTCCGAGTGCTTCTTCAAAAGCAGCCCTTGCCGCACACGGATCGCGGTATGCCGCATCGGAAAAAGGAGGTGGCACGGCAATGTCCACCGCCTCTGCGACCTCCGCAAAGAACAATCCTGCGGATGCAAGCGTCATCTGCGCAAGATAATCATCCCCGGTCTTCTCTGCCCGAAAGAGCTTTCCGCGATAGTTTGACCACAGCTCCTCGAGAGTTCCGCGCAGGTTGTCCGCATTCGGCTTTGCTCGGAAGGAAACCGTTGCTTTGCGGGATTCCACCCACTGCTCGGTATTCCGGGTCATAAGAGACGCACCGGACAGCACCCGCGCATAATCGGGTTCCGTCAGCAGTGATGCATGCAGGGTGAGAAAATCCGCGGGCAGATCGGTGAGTTCCGATAACTCCCGGCAGATTCCGGCAACGCCGTGACGGACAAGGGCGTGATTGCACAGATACACCGCACATTCAAGATGATAATAAATCGCCAAAAGATGCTTTTTGAACCCGTTTCCCTCACAAGCCGCAAGCTCAAAGTACGCTTCTTTTGCAAGCTTGACCTCTGCCATCGCAGCTGTCAGATCGTCCTCTGTGAGCGGAGCGGAAAGGTGCGTCTCCAGCCGTTGGGCAATCGCAGAAAACCGAGATCGGACATCACTGTCACGGCAGTAGACGATTTCCGCATCGAGCAGCTTTGCCACATACGGCGATTGGTAGTCCGCCGCCTCAAGGCGTTCCCATGTATGACAGTAGAGATCATACCCGATGTCGTCTGTGATAAAGCAGTGCGACAGCGCGTATCCCCGGTCGTCGGAGATGACGATCAGAAGATCCAGATCGGACTTTTCATGATAGTCGCCAGACGCAAAAGACCCTGTCACCGCGATCAGATCAAGCGCGCCGGGACAAACCCTCTCTGCACGCACTTTTACCGCTTCTATGATGCGGGTGTTTTTGGCAAACAGTGCTTGTTTTGTTTGTTCGGTCATGGATGTTCACCTCGGATGGATAGGATTGGGGTTTACGCAGTCGTTTCTCTGTTTCTGTTGGGGCGCCCATTGGGCGTCCGCACATCAGGGTGACAGCATTTCAATTTTGGTGTCTCACGTGGATTTTCCCATAATATGTATCATTTTTTATTGTGTTGTGCGCCCACAGCGGACGCGCAATGCGCGTCCCTACAGATTCGGAGCAGCGTCTGCGCATCCCGTCATCATCATCAAAGTCTTATGCTGACAGCCCCCTCCTTTGAATCCACCTCACACCGGACACTCCCAAACCTTCGTCCCGAATGCACGGTACACCGGCTCCCAGACATCGAACTGGAACGCGATGTTGTCGACATGGTGGCTGTCGCTGGTGAAGATGATCGAGCCGCCCTGTGATGCGATATAGCGCATCATCGGCATCGGC
>JAFTLK010000014.1 GCA_017455975.1 Clostridia bacterium
CCCATCAGTGCGGCGTAAATGCCGTGATCGGAGAAGTCGACCCGCTTGTCATAGGGAACCTCGATGGTCAGCGGAACCGTCATCTTTCCGTCCAGCTCCTGTCGGATCTTCAGAAGACTTTCGCCTTTATCTTTGATTTCGACCTCAACGAGCCAGGAGTTGTAATCCGTGCCGAAGACGTAGTCCTTGATACCGCCCTCAACATGGATCTTTGCTCCCTCGGCGCATGTACCGCCAAGGACAACGCGGTCGGGCGCGCTGTGCGAGGTGACGGTCATCGTAAAGCCGTCCTCTGCCGCCTGCAGGACAGGGTCGGTCAGTTCAATGACGGTTTCTGCCGCTGTCTGCGCGGCAGTCACAGGTGCCTGTCCGTCTGTGACAACGGCATCGGCGGATGCACCGAGCAGTGTGCTGACGGTGTTTTTGACGAGCGCATTTTTGTGCGTGGAGAGCAGCAGGACATAGTTGCCGATGCGCCAGATCTCCATATTGTCAAGTGCTTTCAGTTCATTTGCAGAATCGGGATTGGTGCTCAGATAATGCTCAATCTGCGAGCGGAGCGCCGATTTGATTTCCATGCGGGTCTGCAGAAGCGTTTCAATTTTGTCGGCGGAAGCGCTGTCGGCAGCCTTGAAAATGTCAATCTCAAACGCAAACAGTGCGGAGGGAATGGCGTGTGCGTATTCCGTAATCACACCGTCCTCTGCAAGAGCGGCACCGTATTCCCCAAGGAAAATCTGTCCGGCAAGACCGGGATCGAAGTAGGTCTCGTCCTCCTCCCCGGCATCGGAATGGTAAAGGTCGACGTTGCTGCTGTTGTCAAACAGAGCAAGTGATTCGGCAAGCAGCGTTTTGGTCGGTATGTCGGCAAGCGGTTTTTCCCCGCAGGACAGAAGCAGTGTGCACAGCGTGCAGAGAAGAAGCACTACAGAACACAAACGGTTTTTGGACATAAATATTCCCCCGTATATGGTGTAAATTTTTTCTCATTTTACCATATACGGGGGATTTTGTCAAGCACTATGCTGTTTTCTGTGCAAACTTGTGTGAGATGTGTGCGGTCAGATGTGATATACCTTCATCTGGCCGGGGGCAAGCCAGTCGCCGCCGATGTTTTCGGTTTCCGTCTCGGTATAGAATGCATCCCAGTGGGCTGCCTTGACTGCGACAAAATCGCCGTCCCATGTCATGCGGTCAAGACGGCCGTCCTTTTTGACATGCACCTTGAACAGACCGCTGTCCGTCCACGAATTGTTGACCAGTGCCAGATACCGCTCGCCGTCCCGCTCAAAGATGCCCGCAACCGCATCCAGACCCTGGTCGCAGGTGATGTTGAGGAGTGCCGGCTCGCTTTCACCGGGCACAAACGCTTCGTAGCCGCCCCATGTGCGTCCGACATGATACGTTGCGATGTGCTCCGCATCCATAAAGAAATTACCGAACTGATGCTGGAAATGGCGGTTGACGCGCGACATCCAGGTATAGGTTTCGGTGCGTTCGCCGAATTCGTCGATCGGCGCGAGACGGTAGTTGCTGACGGGCTTGCGCATATAAACAAAGAACCACAGGATCCCCTTCATACCGGATGCAATTGCCGTATTGAGCTGCCAGCGCAGATCGTCCTCACTCGGACAGCGGTAACGGAAGTGACCGACGGACAGAAGCGTGGTCCACGGAACGATACCGGTCGCGTCTGCCGCCTCGGAGAACTTGCGCAGATTCTTGAAGTACTGGTCAACGCCCTCTCCGTTCGGGTTCATCTGACAGTAGCAGTCATAGCAGAGAATCCGCAGATCGGACTGACGCACCATTTCCTCCGCCCACGCGGTAAAGGAGGCGGGGAGGTTCTTTTCCGCACCGCCGGGAATCCGCTTGACAAGATCCGCTTCCTGATTGTCCCAGTAGGGAAGGAAGTTCAGATGCGGGGTCAGCTCCGGTGCGACCTTGAGCTGGATCTTGTGCGCCATGATGCAGTCGGCAAAGGTTTCCTCGCTCCACGGCTCATCGCCGACATGGAAGCCGATGACAGCGGGATGGTGTCCGAAATCCTCGTATGCCGCACGGAACTGCTCCTCATATGCCGCAGGATCGGACGATGCACCGCCCCAGCGTGCACGGTGGTCACAGACAATGACGCGGATGCCGTATTTTTCGCATTCATCCAGCAGTGCAAGCATTGCGTTCTTGTCACAGCCCTCCCAGTATTCCGGGGAGTTTGCCATTGTCATGCCAAGCTCTGCCCAGTCCCGGACTGCGTCCGGGGTGAGATCGCCGGTTTTGGTGTAGTTCCAGAAGCCGATCGGATATTTTGTTGTAATCATCATTGTTTTTCCTCCTGATGTATTTCTGTTGTATTCAGTATACATGGAAAATGCGGAAATGTCAAGACGAATTTTCACAAAAGATTTGACATGGCACAGGTTGACATGCTCCCCGCTTCATGGTATAATAACAAAAAAACAGTATGAGGTGAACCATCATGCAATACCGAATTCCGTATTCCGTATCCAACAAGCACACAGCGGCATCGCTTTCCGATATTCATATCGACGGTGAAATCGGCGCACGCTTTGACCGGTTTGTCCACGAACGTATTTCCGGCAAATTTGCAATCGACGAAATTCTTGCCGAAGCACTGGACTGCTTTGCCGATCAGTATGACGATGAATATGCCGCAGGTATGTGGCGCGGTGAGTTCTGGGGCAAGCAGATTCTGTCCGCGTGCCGTGTGTGCCGCATGAAGAATGACGGTGCATTGCGGGAAGCCATCCGCCGCTCGGCATATGATCTGATTGCCTATCAGCGCGAGGACGGCTATCTGTCGACCTACCGTGACAGCGATAACATCCAGCCCTGTGATACGGCTGACGGGATCCGCGAGGTCGGCTGGGCGTGCTTCTATAACTGGAACGTCTGGGGACAGAAGTATACGCTTTGGGCGCTGATCGAATGTGCACAGCTGCTCGATGATGCCTATCTTCTGAGCCGCTGTGTCCGTATGGCGGATTTCCTTGTCGCACAGATCGCGCGTCTCGGTATCCGTGTCAAGGATGCCGGTGTCATGCACGGGATGGCGGCAGGCTCGATCATGAAGCCGATGCTTGTTCTCTACCGTCTGACGGGAAAAGCGGAATATCTTGATTTCTGCCTGTCCATTGCACGGGAGTTTGACCGCGAGGACGGCGAGTGGCCCAATCTGATCCGCAATGCGTTTTCCGATACGCCGCCGTATATCTGGTACGATTCCGAGGATGGCTGGTATTCCAAGGCATATGAAATGATGTCCTGCTACGACGGTATCATTGAGCTGTACCGTGTCACGGGATGCGAGCGGTATATCGACGCGGTCAAGGCATTCTGGGAAATCCTTTACAAGTACGAATCCAACATTCTCGGCAGTGTCGGATACTGTGAACGCTTTGCCGACGGTGCATCTTATGCCGATGCGGCGACAGAGGTCTGCGACGTTATTCACTGGATGCGTCTCTGCTATGAGCTGTTCTGTCTGACCGGGGAGAACAAGTATATGGATGCCTTTGAGCGTGCATACCTCAATGCGTTCCTGGCCGGTGTCTACGAGGACGGCAAGACCGGTGCATTCTTTGTCCGTTCCGCAGGCCGTCATTGGACGGCAGAACCGCAGGTCGAAACGAAGTATCAGCATTGCTGTGTCAACAACGCCGCGCGCGGATTTGTCAATGCGGCGGAAGCGGCGATCACACAGGACGAAGACGGCTACCACATCAATCTTTATACACCCACACGTGTGTCCTTCGGCGACGTTTCCTTCCGCATCAGCTCCGGATACGTCAACCGCGGCAATCATACCGTCATTATCCGCGGAGTGAAGCCCGGGGACCGTCTCTATCTGCGCATTCCGTCCTGGAGCAAGACTGTGACCGTCCGCACGGATCTGAAAAATATGGAGACCGTATCGGCAAAAGCCGGGGAGACGCTCTGCCTGACGCTGACAAAGGCAGATACCGTTCTTCGTATGTCCTATGACATGACCCCCGAGGTCATCGAGGTTGCGTGCAACTATATGCGTACGGGCGGCTTCTGCGATTTGCCGAAGACCGACTACCATCATCTGCGCTGGATCGATTCCGCAGGCGGTCTGTGTGACCGGTCGGTCATGCTGCAGCACCCGATGGCAGTCATCCGCCGCGGTCCGCTCATGCTCGCGCGCTCCAAGCGTCTCGGCCCGACGGCAGAGGGCTGCACACAGGAGGAAATGTTCTCCGGCGTGACGGTCTACGGCAAGGGTGCGTCCTGTACCGCCGCGGTCATCCGTCATGACAGACTGCTGGTCGGATGCCGCGTGAAACTGACAACAGACGAGGGAACATACGAATATGTCATGTGCGACTATGCATCTGCGGCAAACCGCGATTCGGAGGACCCGAAGTTCTTTACGATGTATGTCTGATTCCACGCAGGAATGAGGTGCATTATGAAACTTAACTATAAGCGTACCCTGCTGGTCGGCTTTGCGTTCTTTTTGATCACGGTCTTCTGGCAGGCGTATGACAACATCATCCCGAAGATTCTGACCGATAAATTCGGTCTGTCCCAGTTCTGGTCCGGTATCATTATGGCGCTGGACAATGTGCTTGCCGTGTTCATGCTCCCGCTGTTCGGTGCGATCTCCGACAGACACCGGGGCAAGCGCGGCCGCAGAACGCCGTTTATCCTTGTCGGTACCGTTGCCGCGGCGGTTCTGTTTGTCGGTCTGTCCTTTGCCGATTCCATGCAGCTGACCGCCATTTCCGATATTTCTGCGGTGACGGTTGAAGACAGCGCAGAACGCGATGCGGCACTGACGGAGCTGTACCGTGCCGGTGTCACCTGGGAGGTCTGGACCGGCAATCCCAACGGACCCTATGAAACCAGCCTTGCAAACATCTACGGCGATGAGGCGCAGTTTCTCGATGCGATGCACAGAGAGGATGTCGATCTGACCCATCTGACGCAGGCAAGACAGGTTTACGCATGGCAGAAGACCTGCGAAAATCCGGTGGTGCTGGTTGTCTTCATCGTGCTTCTGCTCGGTGTGCTGATTGCCATGGCGACGTTCCGTTCTCCTGCTGTGGCGCTGATGCCGGACGTTACGCCGAAGCCCCTGCGCTCCAAGGCGAATGCGATCATCAATCTGATGGGTACGGTGGGCGGTATTCTCGTTCTGGTGCTCGGCATCGTGTTCGGTACGGGCAAGCCTGCCAATACATTGATGAGCTATACCGGCTTCTTTATGACGATTTCTCTGATCATGCTTGCCGCGCTGGCGATTTTCCTCTGGCGCGTCAGGGAGCCGCAGTGGGCAGCAGAAGCGGCAGAGGAGGATACGGACACAGCCGATCAGACAGCATCGGGCGGGAAACTCTCGGCACCGGAGTTCCGGTCCCTGTGCTTTTTGCTTGCGTCCGTTGCACTCTGGTACATGGGCTATAACGCTGTCACCAGCAAATATTCGGTCTATGCGGGTACCGTCTTGCAGCTGGACTTCAATCTGACCTTGATTGTGGCACAGGCGGCGGCGATCGTTTCGTATATTCCCGTCGGCATCATTGCCTCGAGGGTCGGACGCAAAAAGACGATTCTTGCAGGTGTTCTGATGCTCGGTATCGCGTTCGGTGCGGCGGCATTCATGGGTGCGGGCAGCAATGTCTGGGTTATGAACGGATTGTTTGCACTCGCCGGTATCGGCTGGGCAACGATCAATGTCAACAGCTATCCGATGGTCGTTGAGCTTGCCCGTGCGGGCGATGTCGGCAAGTATACCGGATATTACTATACTGCCAGCATGAGTGCGCAGATTCTGACACCGATTCTGTCCGGTGCGTGTCTTGACTTTATCGGTATGCGCACGCTGTTCCCGTATGCCGCAATCTTTGTGGCACTGGCGTTTGTGACGATGCTGTTTGTGCTGCACGGTGACTCCAGGCCTGTGACCAAGCGGGAGCTGCTCGAAAACCTCGATGTGGACGACTGACGGGGACATATTATGATTGTTTTTCTGATCCTTGCAGGGATTCTGCTGCTGTTGTGGCTTGTGTATCTGCTGGTTCTGCTTCGTCCGGCACGTCAGCCGAGAGTGTATCCGCAAACCCTGCTGACCCATTATGCGCATCGCGGACTGCATGGCGGCGACATCCCGGAAAATTCGCTTGCCGCGTTCCGTCTTGCGGCAGAGTGCGGATACGGCATTGAGCTTGATCTGCAGCTGTCGCGCGACGGCGAGGTTATGGTGTTTCACGACTACACGCTTGACCGCATGACGGGGAGGGACGGGATTCTGACAGCATTGACTGCCGCCGAGCTGTCCCGATTGCAGCTGCTCTCGGCAGACGGCACACCGACGGAACATCGGATTCCGACCCTGCGTCAGGTGCTGCAGACCGTTGGCGGTCGTGTACCGCTGTTGATTGAGCTGAAAGGCGAGAGCACCGACACTGCACTGTGTCCTGCCGCTGATGCGATTCTGCGGGATTATTCCGGCAACTACTGTGTGGAGTCGTTCAATCCGATGCTGTTATATTGGTACAAAAAGCATCGCCCGGATGTCATGCGCGGTCAGCTTTACACCGATGTGTTCCGCGAAAAGGGCAGAACACCGCTGAATTTACTGCTGTCCTGCATGGCGCTCAATGTGCTGTCGCGTCCGCACTTTATCGCCTGCGACAGAACGTATACACACAAGCTCCCGGTCCGACTGACGACCGGCATGATGGGGGCAAACCGGTTTGTGTGGACGGTACGCCGCGAGGACGAACGTCCGACGGACGGTACACCGATGATTTTTGAGGGCATCCGCCCGTGACAATATGAATAAATAAAGAAAGGAACTTTCACCCATGAAAAAAGTACGTATTGGTGTTCTCGGTGCTTATCGCGGCACCAGCATGATCAACTATTGCAAGCGTGCAGATCACGCCGAGGTGGTCGCCATCTGTGACAAGAGCCCCGAGGCGCTGGATGCGCAGAGAGAGGCTGCTGCCGGTATGGATATTGCCTTTTATGACCATTTTGACAAGTTCATCGAGCATGACATGGATGCGGTGGTGCTGGCCAACTATGCAAACGAGCACGCGCCCTTTGCCATCCGCTGTCTCAAGCGCGGGCTGCACGTCTTCTCCGAGGTGCTGCCTGTGCAGAACATGAAGGAAGCCGTGGAACTGGTGGAAGCCGTCGAGGAAAGCGGTCTGGTCTATGCTTACGGCGAAAACTACTGCTATATGCCCGCGCCTTATGAAATGAAGAAGCTGTATGCGCGCGGGGAGATCGGCGAGTTTGAATACGGTGAGGGCGAATATATCCACAACTGCGAGTCGATCTGGCCGTCGATTGCCTACGGTGAGGCAGATCACTGGCGCAACAACGGTTACGCGACCTTCTACTGCACACACTCTCTGGGACCGATCATTCATGCAACCGGTCTGCGTCCTGTCTCTGTTGTAGGCTTTGAGGGCACGAAGAATGCCCGCCGTCTGCGCACGGGCTGCAAGAGCGGTCAGTTTGGCATCGAGATGGTGACGCTGGAGAACGGCGGCATTGTCAAGTCCATTCACGGCGACCTTTACAAGAATTCGATCTGGTACACCATGTACGGCTCCCAGGGACGCATGGAATGCGGCCGTGAGGATGCGATGGACGGTCATGTCAGCAAGATTTATATCAACCGTGACGAATATGACGGAGGATATGAGACCGGTTCACTGCGCTCCTATTTCCCGGAACACGCACCGGCCGATGATGTCGCGGGCTTCGGTCACGGCGG
>JAFTLK010000194.1 GCA_017455975.1 Clostridia bacterium
GGCGGCGTACTTGCCGATCAGTGGAAGGAATATTTCTACTGTGACTCCATTGCAAACGATATTCTGATTGTCAAGGGACAGAAGCGCGTGAGCGGACGTTCTTCCAACACCAAAGCGGAAGACAATATCATCTCCAACGGCTCCGGCATCGCTGTAGCCGACGGACAGTGCATGATCATCGTAGAGCAGGGCAAGGTCGTGGAGCTTTGCGCCGAGCCGGGACAGTTTACATGGAACAGCTCCACTGAACCGTCCATTTTTGCCGGTTCTCTCGGTGAGAGCATCCTCGAAACCTTCAAGGCAATCGGCAAGCGATTTACTTACGGCGGTGACACGGGCAAGGATCAGCGGGTGTACTACTTTAACACCAAGGAAATCCTTGACAACAAGTTCGGAACGGCAAATCCTATTGCATTCCGCGTGGTGGACTCCCGTATCAACTTTGACGTGGACGTTTCCCTCCGCTGCAACGGTACCTACACCTTCCGCGTAACCGACCCGATCAAGCTGTACACCAATGTGACAGGTAACGTGGTGAACTCCTATTCCAAGGATGAACTGCGTGACACCATGAAGACGGAATTCATCAGTGCACTCGGTCCGGCACTGGCGAAGTTGTCCGTGCTTGAGATCCGCCCGAATCAGATTCCGGCGCATACAAATGATCTGGAGAAATATCTCAACGAGGAGCTTTCCGACGAATGGGGAGCGCGCGGTATTGGTGATGTAAAAGTTGCCATCAATCCGCCGACGCTCACAGAAGAAGACCAGGAAATGCTTAAAACCGCACAGAAAACGGCCATGTACCGCGATCCCACCATGGCGGCGGCAACGCTGGTTGGCGCACAGGCGGATGCGATGAAGACTGCGGCGGGCAATTCTGCAGGTGCCATGACCGGATTCATGGGCATGGGTATGGCTATGAACGCGGGCGGTATGAATGCACAGAATCTCTTTGCAATGGGACAGCAGCAACAGCAGCAGATACCGCATAGACCGATGTCTGCATCGGATGCAATGGGCTGGCGGTGTGCGTGCGGCGCGACAGTAACCGGGAAATTCTGCCCCGATTGCGGCGCGAAAAGGCCCGAGCCCAAGCCGGCGGGCAGCTGGACGTGCAAATGCGGTGCCACGGCAAGCGGTAATTTCTGCCCTGAGTGCGGTTCACCCAAGCCTGTCGACGACGGTTGGAGGTGTTCCTGCGGTGCGGTAAACAAGGGCAAATTCTGCCCGGAATGCGGCGCAAAGAAGCCGGCAGGCGTGCCGCAGTACAAATGCGACAAATGCGGGTGGGAACCGGAAAAAGGTGTGAAGCCGCCGAAATTCTGTCCCGAATGCGGAGACCCGTTCGATGACGGAGATATGCAGTAAATGAAGTACAGAAGTGGGGGAGCGTAACTTCCCTCCTTCTCAAAGTCCTTCTCCATACTATATGCAGGAGGATTTTGAGAAGGAAATTCCTTCAAGGAAAAACACAAATCACAAGTAAGGAGGCATATACAATGCGTTATGTTGGAAAGTGGGTATTTTACTCGATAGGAGCGGTGACGGATTCGGATGAGATGGTTTATCTCAGCACTGAGGACTTTCTGAAATCTCCTATGCCGTATATCGACGAAACAGACGAAGAAGCCGTTGCCAATGAACTGCGGGAGAGAAAAACCATGATCGGAATGCAGATCGAGATCTGTGAAGACGGAAAACTGTATATGCTGATGCCGCTTCCGGAGGACGCTACCAAAGAGGAAATCGATGCGGCGGTTGCCTCCGGCGAGATCCATCTGCGCGGCGGTATGATCGCGGGCGGTCCGGAGTCGTGGGAAGAACGTGACGGCGTACTGTGGTATACGACCGATCTCAGCGAGGACGGGTGGACAAAAGGATCGGACGAAGACGGATTTGTTTGTTTTATGACCGTCCGATTTGTGAAAGCCGAATAATCAAGGGGACAGCATATGCGTATTTTCGACAGCGGAAGGTTTTGTGTAACTGTGCCGGAGGGCTGGCTGGCGTTCTGCGGTACGGACAGCGGCGGAAAAATCACACCGAAGAAGGTACATATTTATAAAGGAATATCAAGTCCGACGGATATGTTTACGCACGTAGGTATTACAGTCTGCTTCTTTGGCAGGGAGGATTATTACCTTTCACCGAGGCACTTTTATGAAAATATTGTGGATATGGAGCCCCTCCCCATTGGACCTTACACCTGGAACGGATACACCTGTACAAGTCTTGGATACCCGTATACGATGCTGGACACGGAAAAGGACGGATACATCTTTCAGGTAATGATTCTCATGAAAAACGGAGAACATGGAATTTCACTTGATGATACGGATGTGAGACACATCATCGGGAGCCTTGCGCTGGCAGAATAACGGTCGGTTTTATAGAAGAATACACAGACAAGGAGTGAGAGAATTGGCAGTTTTGCAGGAATACAAATGTCCCTGCTGCGGTGGTGCAATCACGTTTGACAGCACGCTGCAGAAAATGAAATGCCCCTATTGTGATACAGAATTTGAAATGGAAACGCTGGTTTCTTATGATGATGCGTTGAAGACAGCGCAGGCGGATCAAATGAGGTGGGAAACAGAGGCAGGCGGTGTGTGGCAGAACGGTGAATCAGACGGTCTGCGCGTTTACGTCTGCAAATCCTGCGGCGGCGAGATCGTTGCAGACGAAACCACAGGTGCTTCTTCCTGTCCGTATTGTGATAATCCTATTGTGATGATGGGACAGTTTGCCGGCGAATTGAAGCCGGACTTCGTTATCCCATTCAAGCTGGATAAAAAAGCTGCTGTTGCCGCACTGAATCGGCATTACGGAGGAAAAAAGCTGCTTCCGAACGTATTCAAGAATCAGAATCACATCGAAGAAGTTAAGGGAATATACGTACCCGTGTGGCTGTTTGATGCGAATGCGCATGCACAGATCCGATACAAAGCTACCAAAACCCGTACATGGAGCGACAGTCGGTACAGTTATACGGAAGTCAGTCACTATTTGATCCGCAGGAGCGGATCCATCGGCTTTGAACATGTGCCCGTGGACGGCTCCTCTAAGATGAACGATACATTGATGGAATCTATTGAGCCGTACCGGTTTTCGGATGCGGTGGATTTCCAGACGGCGTACCTCGCCGGATATCTCGCCGACAAATACGACGTGGATGCTGAGACCAGCATCGAACGGGCAAATGCGCGCATTAAAAAAAGCACCGAAGACGCATTTGCGAAAACTGTGAACGGTTATGACAGTGTTGTCCCGGATAACACCTCGGTCCAGCTTGAAAACGGTCATGCAAAATATGCGCTGTATCCGGTGTGGCTTCTGAACACCGATTGGAAGGGCAAAAAATATACATTCGCTATGAACGGTCAAACCGGCAAGCTGGTAGGCGACCTTCCTCTTGATAAAGCGGCGGCAAGAAGGATGCACCTCGGGCTTACCGCGCTGATCTCGGCAGCGGCGTTTGCACTGTCGTGGCTTATCTGGCTTATATAAGGAGGCGGCAGAATGAAAAAATACTTATACATAATGCTTGCAGTCGTTTTTCTGCTTGTGTCTGCTGCAGTTTCGGTATATGCCGATACTTTATATCCTCGTTTGACGGATGAAGCGGATGTGCTGACAGACGCTGAAGAAGCCGAGATCCTTGAAAAACTTGACGGGATAAGCTCTGACAAACTGGTCGATGTGGTGATCTGCACTGTTCCGTCTGTCGGTGAGTGTTCTGCGATGGAATATGCAGATAACCTGTTTGAAGACCGCTTTTACGGTATGGGCAATGACCGAAGCTGTATTCTGCTGCTGATAAGTATGGAGTACGGTGACTGGCATATTACCACCGCAGGTTACGGAATCACAGCCCTGACCGATGTGGGCATTGACTATATCGGAGAACAGATTACCCCGATGATGTCGGACGGCAATTTTGCAGATGCATTTTTGGAATACGCTTCACTTTGTGAACGATTCATCGATATGGCACGAAGCGGTAATCCATTTGATGCGGACGATCTTCCGAAGGAACCATTTCCCGCTGTGCAGAATTTTATTATCTGCCTTGTCATCGGCACGATTGCCGCATGGATCATAACAGGAAAGAAAAAAGCCCAGCTGATAACGGTAAGAAAGCAGACTGCGGCAAAGAATTACACCAAGGAAGGAAGTCTTAAAATAGACGAATCGAAGGATCTGTTCCTTTACAAAACAGTTACGAGAAGCGAGAGATCGGATAACTCCGGTTCTTCATCGACTCATACGACAAAATCCGGCACCACGGTTGGCGGTGGCGGAGGAAAATTCTAATGAAAGCTTTATATGAAGGAGGGGATTTGATGGAATTGAAAATGCGAAGAATAATGAGTTTTCTGCTCTGCTTCGTCATGGTGATCGGTGTATTTCCGGGAATGAACAAATACGATCACATGCACTTTGATTCCGATCACGCACACGGGGAACATGAAAGCCATACGGAGCAAGAAGAACACATAGATGTCCTTGCCGTGTTTGAGGATGCGGTGGGCTTTGCGCTGTCCATCTTTGCTATGCCGGTATATGCCGCATACGAAGACGGCGTGGAGTGCGAATACTGCGGCGGTTGGCGGTACGACGACTGGAAATGCGACAACGGCGATCATTGCGGTGAAGGTTCCGGCACTTCCTGTTATGAAGAGCACCACTGCGGCTACTGCGGTGCCTGCGATGACGATCATGAAATGTGTGACGACTGCGGCAACTGTCTTGACGATCATTGTGAATGCGAGGACAAATGCCGTGGATGCTATGAGATAGGCGAGACCGTCTGCAAGGACTGTGGCGAGAAATGTTCAGGATGCTCATGGGTATGAGATAACTGCGAGAA
>JAFTLK010000195.1 GCA_017455975.1 Clostridia bacterium
AAACTTTGCGCCGCTGACCGAAAACATGACCGCCGCTTATGATACGGTGGAGACAATCTTCAAAAAGTACAGCCACCGGGTTCTGCATGCGCACATCGGCTACTATATCCGCATGGAGCTGTACGCCGCACGCATGATGACCGTCAATGACCTGGCCGCAGACGGTTTCCTCACCGTTCCGGAAAACGCAGAGAAGACCAATTACGGTATGCATCTGATTCTTGCGTGAGGATGTGCCGAATCGGGCAGTCGGCGGCGAACGACCGCCGACCGCTCACACCACAGTGTATACCGATCGATACACAGCAGTTCAATCATAAATAACGAAAGACTTGTATACCTCCGGATATGTCATAATCCAAATGGTATGCAAGTCTTTCGTTTGTTATGGTATCGGTGAAATGGCAGAAGACCGCGATCCTGTACGGGTGCTTCCATATCGGAATACCGTCCGATCCGACATGTCTGTGTTTCATTGTTCTCCGACAGATCGGATATCTATCACATCCATACCGCAGAAATCACACGTATTTCGCTCGGGATACGGCTGAACATCGGAGCAGAACACACAGATGCGCGGTGCGGGTGAGCCTTTGCGGGACAGGATGAACGGATACTTCGTCCCGCGGAAGTAGTGAACGACATCACCCTCACGGTAAATGACCGCATCGAGCTTTGGGTGACGCTGAATCGTGCGGCGGATTCCGGGGTAGGCAGACAGCAGGTCATTTGATTTCATGTTATCTGTTCCTCCGATTTCAGAAGTTCAGCATGGCAGGAAAGGCAGGTGTCAGATCCCGCAGGATTGTCTTTTCCGCACAGCACACAGACCGCAGGCGGTACCTCACCCTCACGGTGGACGATGAACGGAACGTAGGTGCCGCGCAGATAGACAACGCGGTCGCCGACGTGGTACATTTGCGGGTTGATCGTGTTTTTTTGAATAGCAGCGTTCTTGGAAACGCAGGTAATTGTTTTGTTAATCATTCTGCCATCCGGTTTCTGACAGTACATTTCCAGTTCATACCACCATTTACCTGCACCGTAATTGGGAGCCCAGCGTTTGTGGTCTTCGATACGGGCAACGGTGCCTTCCCATGAAGCATCGAAAAGATATTTTATCAGACCAAGACGAATCGGCACAATCAGCGAAAGCAGAATCCACAAACCGATCGCTGTGACAATTCCGAGGTTATCGTATGTATAGTCATAGAAAACAGTCAGTTCAAAAGCGGCAATGATGATGCACCATATCACCGTCGGAATCAGTAAATTGCGTAGTTTTTTGCGGCGATAGGCGGTAATGTCGGGATTGTGATGTTTCATTAGGATTCCTTTCATCTGAATTGAAAAAGAAAATTTGAAAGTTTAATAATTTTCCCATTCCTGTTTTGTTTTCATCATTTCGTCATGCCATATCCGATATGATTTTGCTTCTCTATTCCATTCGTAACGATAATATAAATACTGTACAAGCAAATAAAAGACCAGATATGTGACATGAATAACGGTATAAAAAAGAAAATCTTCGCCGATTAACACGACTTCATATGGATAATAGTTGGAAATCTCATGTTGTCTGTTCGTGATTACTCCATAGGTATCTTTCAGTACAGCATTGACAAACGGTGCAAATGCCATTCCGAAATTGGTCGGTATCAGACTGATATACCATTGCGTTTTGGTAAATACATACTGCAGCGGCAGAATACACAGAACAAACCGTACCGCTTCTGCCGGAAGAACATATCGCATACAGCATTTCAGAATGCACCATCGGTCATCGGATGACACATAATGATTATGCGCCGCACGTCGGATGAAAGGTGCGGTCAATATCAGCGGTAGTAAAAATAATGCGGTATAGAGGCATAATTTATTTAGCCATAACGGTGAAACGATGATCTTTGCAAATGCTGATCGCAGGATCGTTGTTATATACTGTGCAATCAATGTGACAAGTCCTATGAGAAAATAATCGAAGATTGAAATGTTTGCAAAAATATCATGATTTTTGTTTTTCATATGCATCTCCATATATCTGTGTCATTCCGCAGATAGTTCCATGCCGTGTTTCTTCTGCGACAGTGCCGTCAGCCACTCCTCTGTTTGGGCGATAGCTTCCTTGCTGAGATCATTATCCAGTCGCGTTAATTCGATCAATTCGCACGGTGTTCCGTTTGCAGTCAGTGCATCGTACATTTCCTGACCGTAATGAGGCGGCATATTCGGTGAATCCCGGTACACAAACAATAAGGTTGGAACTGTGATACGGTCAGCAAAATACATGGGGGAATATTCGCGGTAAATATCAGGATTTTCGTCAGGTGTTACGCCGAAATACACAGGATTCCAAAGTTTGCTGTTTGCAACATCCTTTTCATACATAGCCAAAAAATCATACATGCCGTTCACTCCAATACAGCCAAGCAGGTCACCCGGATGCTTTTCCGCCAGCTTCATCACGCGGCACGCATTTTCATAACCGCCCGCCGCCGCAACACCCCCGCGTGACAGAAACTCGGACTGCTAGCAGATATCAAGCAGCACCTCCAAGTCCACATAATCTCCGACACGTTCCAGACCGTCGCTGTGGTTATCGCCGCGGTTATAAACGACAATAACATTCATTTTGCAGTTATAAAAAAGATGACAATATCCCCAAATACTCTGATTCCATGCCTCGGGTGCGTACAGAAGCGTCGGATAATCGTTTTCGGCATAATCCTCAGGTAAATACAGCTCCGCACGCATGGACAAACCGTCAGAGGTATAGTACATCGTGTAAATGTGCATATTGGTTTTCGCGTCCATCGAAATTTCCTCGACGGACAGTACCGCATCAAGCTCCACAAGCTCCTCCGCAATCTGAATCCCGGGCACGGAACGCGGATCGACAAACTTCGGCTGATTGAAATAAGCAATCAGACCATCCAGAGAAATCAGCGGATCGTCATTCGGCTGTGTCAGAAAACAGACTGCCGCCGCTGTGACAGCAATCAGCGCACACACCACCCGTATCGGTGCCGACTTTTTGTCATAGAGAACCGCTTGTACGCGCTCCGTGACATCGGCTTCACCGAATGCCAGCGGACAGGCGGAGATCATGTGTCGGTGCTTTGCGCTGTAAGCAAGCAGAACCTCGGAGTAATCGGCGCGCTCATCATCCCCGAACTGCTTTACCGCACGCGCATCACACGCAAGCTCAATGTCGCCGCAAAGCAGAATGTAGGCATACCACAAAACCGGATTGAACCAATGTACGGTCAAAAGCAGAAATCCGAGCGGCTTCCACAGATGGTCGGCACGGCGGATGTGGGATTGTTCATGGGCGATCACATAGGTCAGCGCCCCGTCGTCAAGTCCCCGCGGCACGTAGATATGCGGCTTCAGAATACCAAGCACAAACGGCGCGTCGATGGCGGTGCTTTCATAGATGTTGTCCCGCAGGCGGATTGCAGTACCGAGACTTTTTTGCAGACGGTGCGTCGAGATCACGGTATAGGCAAGCATACCGACGACACCGGCCATCCACACACAGGAAAGGACAAATGGGATATTAACCTCTCGGTCAGTCTCGGGTTGTGTCACAGGCGGAGCAGGCGTGACAACAGGTTGTTCTCCCGATTCGGTCGATTCTGCGGCAGGCGGGGTGTCCGGCAGAGGTTCGATGTCGGCAGAAGGTACTTGTCCCTGTATTGATTCTTCGATGATCCAATCGGTGCGCGGCATCAGACTGACAGGACTTTCAATCGAAAACGGCAGAATCAGCCGGAGTGCCACCAGTCCCCAAAGCAGAACATACACCCATCGCGGTGCTTTCTTCAGAAGCGGACGCAGAAGCAGAATGACCGCCGTAAATACGCTTGCCGAGATGCTGATGTTGACAATACGCAGAAACAGAGCTGTCATTTTCGCTCACCTCTCGCACGGTCAATCATCGCCTGCAAGGCATCCAGCGTATCTTCGGAAACATCCTGCCGTTTTGTAAACGCGGCAAGAAAAGCGGGTAACGAGCCTTCAAATTTCTTTTCCACCAATTCATCAATTTCATACGACTGGGCATCATCTTTGGAAACAAGGGATGTGACCGTGCCTTTTTCATTGACCAGCACGCCGCGTTCTCCCAGCCGCTTGATGACGGTATACGTCGTCGTCCGTTTCCAGCCGAGTTCATCGGCGCACAGACGTGCAAGATCGGCGGCACTGACGGGTTCGTGCTCCCACAGGATTAAGCAAAATCGGTATTCTTCTTCGTGGATTTTCGGGATGTTCATGGAGTGTTCTCCTCTCTGTTGTCTAATGCAGTAGACTTTCCGTATATAGTCTACCACATTAGACACATTTTGTCAAGAGGGCGCACAAAAAAGCATGCGCCCGATTCAGAGGCTTGTTTCTCCGTCGGGCGCAGATGATCGAACGAAGAAAAAATGCTCCGCATTTTATCTTCACAAATTGCTGTTGACAGGTATATCGGGTTGGCTGTCCTTTATATGAACAGCGAAGAAACGGGAATCACTCCGTGCAATTTGTCGAGTGCTCATCCGAGGACGGATCACCAAAAACAAA
>JAFTLK010000196.1 GCA_017455975.1 Clostridia bacterium
CGGACACGTTATGAATATGGCATATGCCGGACAGGGGTATGAGGAAGAAGGGCTTGCCGCACTGTACGAACATATTTTTGATACCACGGATGCTGTCGGGATCACCGCCGGATGGGCACTGGAGGATAAAGAAAAAATCACTCCACTGCTGAAAATGGGGATGGAGATCGTGGGACAGGATATCGGTAATGCCTTCGACGGATCCGGCAGAACCTTTACCCACTGTATGCTGCAAATCACAAGAGAACAATGGAACAAACGTGCAGTCAAGGAGGAAACAGTATGAAAAAAGTATCACAAGGATTCACCAATGCATTTGCACCGCAGACGCTCTATGTCTACGGTACCTACAAAGCCGACGGCACGCCCAACTTCGGACTGTTCTGCTGGGCAACCTACTGTTTTGACGAAGAACACCGCTTTGTCGTCTGTCTTTGCGAGGACAAACTGACCCGTGACCGCATCCGGGAGACCGGGATTTTTTCCGCCTCCGTTGTGTCCGAGGCCATGCTGAAAGGTGCGGACTGGTGCGGCAATCATCCCGGATATGACACCGACAAATCTGCCGCCATTCTGTCCCATCCGGGGAAAAAGCTGAACGTGCCGATTCCTGACGGCAGCCCGTGGAGTTATGAGCTTCGGGTGGTGAAGACCCTGCCGCTGGATGACCATGGCGGTGCAGAAATCTACATCTGCGAATTTGTCAACACACTTGTAGATGAACGTCTGCAGGATGAATCGCTGTCATTTGAAGAAAAAATGGCGATCGCTGCACCGATATGCACTGCGAATTGGCAGTATTTCAAGGCGGACGGGCCATCCCTTGGCGGATGGGGCGCGTTCAAGGATAATGATTTTGATAGAAAGGAGAATCCTGATGAGATGTCCGCTCTGTTTGAAAGATGATCCTAACGGACACGAAATGTGTCCATATTGCGGTGCTCCTATCAAACCGATCCCCATACCGCCCGGCGGCAAAATCCGGTTCGGCAAATATGACTGGTTTGTGCTGGAAAAAGCAGATAACAAGAGACTCCTCCTGACAGAAAAAGTCATTGAAAAAAGACCGTACCACAATCAGGAGTGTGATATCACATGGGAAACAAGCGATATCCGAAAATATCTGAACAGTGATTTCTACAATTCCTTCAGTGATTCCGAAAAAGCAAGGATCGCACCAACACATGTCATTACAAAAGACAATCCATGGTACGGCACAAGCGGCGGGAATCCAACGATTGACAGGATATTTCTCCTCAGTATCGAAGAAGTCGTAAAATACTTTGGCGACAGTGGGCAGCTGTCAGCACGATATATGTACCCGAATTGTGATTGGTGCAAGGATGAATATCTGCCTTGGATCGATGATCAGTACAATGTCAATCGGCGTGCTGTAGACGAAACGGGAATCGTTCGTTTTTGGAGATTACGATCGCCGGGAGGAAATGCCAGATCGGTTGCCAGTGTTTCCGGTTTTATCGGAGATGGATTTGATCAAGGTACAATCGGAATCGGTAATGCTGATGTATTGGAAGACGGACACTTCCTGCAAACCGGATATGGTAATCTATCTTTCGCAGAAGATGAAAAAACCATGAATGGGATTCGACCGGCCTTATGGTTGTATGACTGAAAGATAGAATGTCATACAACAGTTTATACTTGTGTCTGTTGATATTTCAAGGCAGGCGGTCCGTCCCTTGGCGGATGGGGCGCGTTCAAGGATACGGAGTTTTAAGTATTATAATACAATAAATCCAGAGGTGTTAAATTACATCTCTGGATTTTTGCTTAGGATATTGCAAATTTCCCATTCTCCCGGAAAGTCGTTAAGTACCTGCTTTGCTCAGCAGTTCCACCATCTTTATATCCAGATATTTCTGCACATACATCATATCCGTTTCCGTGGGATTATCAAAACAGCCGCCGGGAGTACCGCATATCCGTACAGGACGGTCGAACACCCGCACCACCCAGGGTTGTTTCAGATGATCCGGTACGCATCCGCTGCAGTAGTTCAGATGCTTCATGAAATACCGCTGAAACACTTCCCCCTCCGCCCGGACGGCATCCAGATAGACAGGCTCCCAGGAACCGGAAACACAGAAATGCAGACACCGCTGCCAGTGTGTCCGCCGTCGGGTGGGAGCGTTGTACCAGTCCGTCCAGATGTGCAGTACCCGCTCGGCTTTATGATAATACTCCATGGCGAAATGGTCGATCTTTTCTTTCAGCTTGTATGCCCGCGCCATTTCCCGCAGTTGATCCATCCGTATTCTCTGCTCATCCGGCAGGATCCGCACACAGTCCTCATAGGTTGGCGCATAATTGCCAGTAATCTGCCGGAATTCCAGATAGCCGCTGTTGTATGCATAGAAATATTTCAGAGATCTGGATTTTGGATGCGCGATCGATTCCTCCACAGCGTGCTGGAGAGCGGTCAGAGAATGGAACAGCTTCGGATGGGATTCACATACGATATGACAGCTTCCGTCCGCCGTCTGCTGCACGGTAAGTCCCATTCCCGCAAGCCCTGTGAGTACCGTTTCCACCGGAATCGCACTTTTTCTGCTGCGTCCCGGAAGCCATGCATACCCGGTTATATAAGCGAAATCCTCCGCCGAAAGAGTGCAGGTGTCTCCTGCCATCACACCCCGGCTGCCAATGTTCCGCAGAATACCGAGATAACATTCCAGCTCTCCACTGGCCATGTCCGACATCACCTGTGTCAGGCTGTTGTTTTCCGCACGCAGAACATTGTATCTCCGTCCGCCGGAATACTCTTCCCATGCTCCGGGATGCATCCCAAAGGTTTCCGGATGTTCGTACATGGCGCCCAGCAGTTCCATATAAAACGCATAATACTGCCGACCGCTTTCTGCCATCGCCGGATTGGTCTGCTCCAGTTCAGCAAGAGAAATTTCCGGCGGCGTACAGCGCAGGGCGGTCATATAGATATCCCGGTGCAGCATCGTCGGGAAGTTCATCTGATTGGGATCAAATCTCATGATTTACTCCACTTCCATAACTACCATATTTTCTATGGTCAGTGTGTTTCCATCAGCAGTACCGAAGCGCAGAGAGTCTTTCCACAGGGAAGGCATGTGCATATAGGGGTAATTCTCCCCATAGTGCCGTACCTCCCTATCCACAGCTACGGCGAACCGGTCTTTTCCCACAAGCCATTCCAGCGTAAAGAAGGTATCCGGTTCCACTTCCCCTTTCTGGTCATAACCGTAATACAGTCCGATGGCGTTGTCCCGGATATACAGTGAATCGTAGGTATGTGGATGCTTACGGAAAGTGATACAGCCGTCACCGAAATAAATGTGTACGTTGTTCCGTGTCGTTTTCATCCGCATCCGGACAAGGAACGGTACGGTAACCGGTGTTTTCAGCTGCATCCCTGCCATATCGTCGATGCCGTTGTTCCCGGTGATGACCAGTCTGCCGTCTTCCATGACAGGTTCCACGCCGCCGATGGGTTCAAGATCACCCACAAGATCGATTTCATGCGTCTGCCGGATACGGATGTCCTCCATCATTTCGTTATACGATGCATCTTCCCGGACACGGATCTGTGTATCGAAGATCTCTCCGGAATCGGGATCTTTTGCCAGAAGAACATCCGGCGTATCCAGACCAATCAGCTCCTTCAGGATCCTGCAAATAAGCCGGTCGTTGTCCATCATGTGGAAAACCGCTTCAATCATCCGCTCCCGTACTTGTTTCGGACGGATATCATTCCCGGCGGCAGTAAAAATGTTATAGCCGCACCAGCCGATCTGGTGATGCTGGTCGCCGTAATAACTGAGCTTGCACCACAGATCTGCCAGCCTGTTTGCGTCCTCGTGCCGGTTCAGAAAACGCCATTCAAAGCCCATGCCGGAAAATCCTCTCGCCTCGGAATGCTGGATAAACCAGCTCCAGACCACAGTATTGCCCCATTTCAGAGATTCCTCTGCCGTCATGTCCGCAAAAAATGCGTCATCCCGCAGAGCATGTATGAGGGAATCATACCCCTGCATACCGAGATCGGGCGCATCTGTCTCCATCACTTCGATCACTTCCCGCAGAAGCGTTTTCCAGTCAGACGGAGTACCGTTGGTATCGGTGACAATCACCATACGCTTCAGCTGTGCACAGCCGATTTCCCGTTCTTCGTTTGCTTCTCCCTTGCGCAGGATATAAACTGCCCTCTGACAGTCATATCCGATGATCAGTGCCCAGCCATCCTCATACTCTGCCAGCACCGGAATGTCTGCACCAATGGAAATCCGTATCCGATCCGTCAGGTTTTCCGATCCCTCTGCGGACAGTTCCTCGTACGCATACCCGCAGAAACGCATGGAACGATCCAGATATCCCGGAGTTGCTTCGTAATAACTGTACTGTGTGCCGGTGGGACGAAAATGGTTGAAAACGCCCATGCCGGTCGCGGTCAGCAGTACCTTGTAGATCCGTTCCCGGTTCAGTGCCGTCATGGGGGAGTCCTCTTCCCCGAAGCCGAGATTGCCATTGAAATCGGCAAGCATCGAGCGGTCTTCATAAAAATCCTGTCTTCCCCGTTCTGCATACATATAGAGGGAGGTCAGGCAAAGAAGATACCCGCAGCCACCTACCCACGGCTCATATGGAGAGAGAACATTTTCGAGGATCATCGTCTCCGGCAATCTGGTCAGCTCCGTTTTCCGCAGTTCTTTTGCCATCCGAATGATTTCCGGCTTCTTGGGGCCATAATCCTCCGGAGTCCGGGGCACAAGATCTTTTTTTACAGCTTCATTCATATTTGATACCATCCTTTCGCATTTCACGGTGTATTTCCGTAGACGGTATCATTATACCCGCTTTTGCGTGATTCGTCTTATCAAATTCCATCATATTTCAAGAGGACAGTACACCATCATGTCCGGATTATCTTCGCTTTCTGTGATATCATACACCGCAAAAGGCTTGTCTGAAGGTGCAAAGCCGTTTTCCCGGAGCCAGGCCAGAAGCTGTGCCGAGGCTTTGGAAAACATATGGATTCCACGGAAATGCAGGATGGCAAAGCGTGTGTTTTCATAATGGATGGTACGCAGGCTTTCATCATGGGCAATGGTTCCTTCGATTTTTACTCCGCAGGTACAGTGGCTGCCTTCTTCCTGATGGTAAAACTGTACTGTATTCTGCAGGATGTCCGGACAGGAACGGGCCAGAAACTGCAATACGGTACGGCTAGCTTCGGTTTCCGCAGAAAATCCCTTACTGTCAGAAACAAGAAAAGTAAGGGATTTTTGTTCCAGCGTGACCTTCAGCAGATTGTTCTGACGCTGTACAGGGAGATACAGCCGGAGTTTTTTAATCTGTGTATTCTTGTAAGTATATTCCTCAAAATATGTATTTTCAAAAGCAGAATCCGCTGCTCCGGCGTATACAAACATACTTTTCGGAAGCCACACAGAATACAGCCAATCCCAAGCGGCACTGATCTCATCTTCTTCGTTCCGAACCCGGATCTGTGCGCAGGAGGTGCTGTATGCCGGTCGGATCATTCCGACGGTAAAACCGCCAGTATGCAGTTCTCCGGTATCTTCCACATACAGTTCATAACAGAACCGATTGCGGTATTGTGTGCTGTTACGCCCGAAAATCCTGCCGTTATAATTAGGATTGAGTCTCAAAAAACTACAAACAGCAAGAGATTCCAGTCCGCGAAGTACAGGATGATAGAATTTCAGACAGATCGTTTGCGGAATATGTACCTTTGACACTTCTGTAATATATGGTATGTCATTGTCACAGGTGGAAAGAAAATAGTATGCATTGGTTTCTCTGTATTCTGTGGCAGTCATACCAAGCAGGCTTTTGATCTCTCTGCAAAGTGCCTGCTGGGAACTGTAGCCGCACAGATAGCTGACCTCTGCGAGGGACATCTGAGAATTTTTGATACAGCACAATGCCTGAGACAATCTGAGATGCCGTTGGTATTCATGAACGCTGTACCCGGCAGCAGCATAAAAATCCCGGCTGAATTGTGCAGGAGAGCGGTAGAATTCCTTCGCAAGATTTTCGACTGTAGTATTGAGTAGGATTTCATCAGGGGTGGGCTTATCTCTGTTTAGAAAAAATTTCTGCATATCTTTACTTTGAATCTTCGCGCTCTCTCCCATAAAGGATACACCGCAGAATATTATGATCTCCGCATCGCGTTTCCGTGCGGCTTTTGCCAGATAGAAAGAGTCACCGGTGTCGTCTGCGATCTGCTGGATTCCGCCTGGGGCATAATAGTGTGCCAGAATGATGGCGTTTTTTTCTTATTTCAGTTGGGTAAGTCGTTTGCGTTGTTCGTCAGTCATAAGTTTCCTCGATAGATGAATATATGGTTTGGTTCAGTAAAATTATAGCACTTTATATTATCATCTGTCAAGTTATCCGTAAAGTTTTTGGCAGAGAACCCTATCTGAATCAGCAGCAAATATTTGTGATTTATGACGAGAAAATCCATAAACTTGTCGAAATAACTTAGAACATGGAGAAGGAAAAGGTTTTTCGAGAAACAAAAATTCATATAATCCGTTCAATAGGATACACCTAATTGGTGTAATAAAAAGAAGGTTCAACAGGATCGAAATACATGAATATGACCGTTCATCCGGTCACATTCAGCTTACCGAACCATGTTGAGCCTCTTTTTTCTTAATCAATCTTTCTTATCGTAATACTGTGCCTGTGCATACCAGAGTTCTCGATATAAGCCATCTTCTTCTACCAGTACATCATGGCTGCCCATCTGCACTACATTTCCCTGATCGAATACGGCGATTTCGTCACAGAACCGACAGGAGGATAAGCGATGGCTAATATAAATTGCAGTGCGGTCACCGACAATGTCATTGAATTTTGAATAAATCTCCGCTTCCGCGATGGGGTCGAGCGCCGCCGTTGGTTCGTCCAGAATGATGAACGGCGAATCCTTGTACAGCGCACGGGCAAGAGCGATCTTCTGCGCTTCACCGCCGGAGATTTCCACACCGTTTTCATCGAAATTCTTATAAAGCGGTGTTTCGATTCCGTCCGGCAAGGATGCCAGACGTTCCCCGAAACCGGCTTCTGTGAGACAATCCGCAACCCGTGCAGAATCATAGATTTCAGCCGCAGCTACATTCTGAGCCAACGGGAAAGAAAACAAACGAAAATCCTGGAATACCACAGAAAAAACAGAAAGATAATCTCTGTAATCATATTTTCGGATGTCAATCCCGTTGAGCAGAATTTCACCTTCGGTAGGATCATACAAGCGGCAGAGCAGCTTGATGAAGGTGGTTTTTCCAGACCCGTTTTTACCAACGACAGCAAGGCGGCTTCCTACGTTGAATTTCAGAGACAAATTGCGGATGGCATATTCCGATGCACCGGGATATCGGAAGGATACATTCCGAAATTCCACCTGATACTGACGGTCAGAACGTTTTTCTGTGGAAAGGGAGCCCTGATACATCGTGTTCTGGAGATCAAAATAGGAAAGATAGGTCTCAATAAACGGTGTGTTTGCCCGGATATTCTGGAAACTGTAGAAGACCTGTGAAATGTTTTCGACAAACGTTTCCATATATCCGATGTACTTGATCACACTTCCTACCGGGATCACATCAGCGATACAGTACATGCAGGTCAAAAGATAAATCAGAGCCCGCAGAACAAAAAACATCATGTTTGTAGGGATGTTTAAGACAGCACTGAAATTATGGAAGCGGAAAAAAGCATTCCGTGTTGCGATACTGTAATGATGCATGGTTTTCTGACTGTAAATGTTCTGCCGGTACAGGCGTACATCCCGATTATGTCCGGGCAATGCCTGACAAACCCGATTTTCATCGAGCATTGCATCGTTGATCCCTCCAAGGAACTGCGCCTGTTTGTTCTGCGCATACTGACTGTACGCAATGATTCCAGCAAGACAGGCAATGATGCCGATCAGATAAAGAACGCTGACCGGCTGCGGTGTACCGGAAAAGATATGAATCAGCATGTCACAGAAAAAGATCAAAGACAGAACCAGATTGATTCCCGAAACGATCATCGATTCAATTGCCCAGCGAAGACGCTTCATGCCGTTTGCGTTGATATATGTGTTTTCTCGGATGGTGCGGCGCAGCGTGCGGATGGAGGGATCCTCCAACTTGTCATAATCCAATGACAGGGTTTTGTTCAGAAATGCCAGCTTTTCGTTGTTTTCAAGAATCGAGGTTTCATGTTTCATGATGCGATACAGCGCGGCTCCAAACACGGCAAGGAAGAGATTTCCGGCGAGCGTGATCACAACCAGCGACCAAATCTCCTTTTCCGGAATGCGGTCATACAGGGCTGTGACGATTTCTGCGGACATCCACAGATTGAAGAACGGGCTGACAGATGCGGTCAGCTTCTGCAAAAAGAAAAGCGGAAAATATCGTTTGTGAAAGTCTGCAAGCATCCGTATAGCTCGCAGATTCGGACTGTTTTTACGCATCGATCTTGCCCTCCTGATAATATTTTGCCTGCACGCCAAACATATAGGCATACTGTCCGTTTTTTTGCATCAGTTCCTCGTGACTGCCGGATTCGGTGATTTTTCCATCCTCCAGCAGAATGATTCGGTCACAGAACCTGGTGGATGCAAACCGGTGTGAAATATAAATGGATGTTTTGTTCTCAGTCAAAGTATGATACTGCAGGTACAGCTTGTTTTCCGCAATGGGATCAAGTGCTGCTGTCGGTTCGTCCAGCACAAGCAGAGAACCGCCCTTGTATATCGCACGCGCAAGCAGCAGTTTTTGTGTTTCGCCGCCGGACAGATCAATGGCATCATCGAAAACGCCCTTTTTGAGATAGGTGTCCATCCCCTTTGGCAAAGACTCGATTTTTTCCCAGAGACCGCTTTGTCTGAGAGCAGCTTCTGCCCGGTTACGGTCTGCGGTTTCCCTGTTGTCCCTGTCCATTTCATCGTCACAGCTGGTAATGAACTGTGCAATCGTCATGGCAGGAATGGAGATATCCTGAAAAACAGCGGCGATAAGCGAATAATACTCCTCAATGTTATAGGCAGGAATGGGCTGCCCGCTTACAAGGATTTCACCTTTTGTCGGCATATAGAAACCGCAGATCAGCTTGATCAGCGTGGTTTTTCCGGCACCGTTCATACCGACCAGTGCCAGCTTTTCTCCGGCAGAGATCGTCAGATCAATGCCTTTGATGGTGAAATCCTCTGCTCCGTCATATCGGTACCATACGTCCCGAAGCTCAATTGTGACAGGTGTCCCTTTCGGCGGCAGAGGACAGCCTATCCCATGATTGAATTTTTCCTCAATCGCGAAGAAATCTCTGTAATAGCCGATCTTGTCCGCGCGGGAAGCAAGGGCGGCGACTTGTCCTGCGAGTCCGCGGATGTATCCGCTGATGGAAGATACCGCGCCAAAGAAAAAGACAAAATCACCGACAGAAATGGTATCATCCAGCAGTGCAAGAATCAGAAACAGATAAGCGGTTCCGTTCTGAAGAAGGGTCAGAGCTGCGGAAAACACAGCTGCCCACAGTCCACGGAGGGAGCAGCATTTATCCCACATCATCTGATATGCCTGATAATCGCCGATCATTGTTTCAATCCAGCCTGTCATATTATACAGCTTAATATCCTTTGCCCGATCAAAATCCTCGGACAGCCCTTCCAGATATCCTCTGCGGCGGCTTTCCTTTTCCCATTGATCCTTGTGTTTTTCCGTATAGGCGGTCTGCCATCGTGCCGGAATATAGGATAAAAGGGATACTGCCAGAATGATGATAAACAGCAGAGGATGAATGGCGCTCATCAGAGAGGCATAGGCCGTGATGCCGAGCACAGACTGCAGAAAGTCAACGATGTCCTGCCAGAAGAATTCAGCGGCACAGTTTCCGCAGCATGCATCTGACATAGCAAGACCTTTGCGCTTTTGATACTCCTGCCGCTCATGATTTTCACAGTCGGTGGTGTCATCCTTGGCACACATCTGCTCCTGCAGTGTTGTGGTCAGCGTATATCTTCTTGCATTTTGTCTGGTGTTCAGATAATGCTTTACGAGCTGGATCACACACAGGATTGCCATATACAGAATGATCAGTTCTGCGAGCTTGGAAAAAGCCTGTCCTGTCCCCAATGCATCAATGAGCACCTTTGGAAAATAGTCACCGGCAATCCTGCTGATAATGGAGATCGGGATAAACAGGAAAAAGGAGAAAAGATAAACCCGATCATGATTCCACATATTCCGTAGTGCCCAGAGCAGGCTGCCGACAGGATTATATTTTTTTGTTTGTTTTTCTTTGGTTTTCATCAATATGACCATACCTTTCCTGTGGAATTGGGGATGTTTTTATAAAGCAAAACCATTGTTGTAAGACAACGAAAGCCACAAAACACGGGGGGTGCTGCAAGTTAAAAACTTGCGATACCTCCGTTCACCTCGTCCCCATCATATCACAAATCCCCGGATTTGTGTAAATCCGGGGACGAATCGTTATGTTCAGGGGACGAATTGCAGATAGTTTCCGTGAACCGGAACCGTTATTCCGGTTTTACCGGCAGCAGGATTTCCGTGGTAAACGCGCCGTCTTCACTGTTGCGGCTGAGGTAGCCTCCCAGCCGCTCCACAATGTTGTCCATCCGCATAAGGCCGAGTCCGTGACCGTCCCCCTTGGTGGATGCAAAACGGCCGTCGATCTTCTTCTGCTTTTTCTGCGCTGTGAAGTTGGTGAAGGAAATGTACAGCTGGGTATTTTTCATTTCCATATATATCCGGATCTGCCGCTGCGCCTCCGGCAGAGGGATACATGCTTCGATGGCATTGTCAAACAGATTTCCGATGATGATACACAGATCGATCTCTGATAAACCCAATTCCACCGGAATACTGGCATCGGCGATTACTGCAATCTGTCTGGCACGGGCGATGGATATTTTGCTGTTCAGAATGGCATCGGTCATCCGGTTCCCCGTCTTGATCACCGTATCCACCGCAGTCAAATCCTGCTCCAGTTCATCCAGATAATGACAGATGGCATCCATATCACCGGATGCGGCATACGCTTTCATCACCTGAATATGATTGCGGTAATCATGACGCCAGCCGCGCATCTGTCGGTACATATTGTCCACTTCACGGTAATGCGTCTCAATCAGATCCCGCTGATACGCGGCGATGCGCTTATCAATCATTTTTGCGAATAGTCCCATAGATACCTCACAGACGCTTGATCATCTCCCGGTTCAGAGGCTCGTACATTCCGCGCGGCAGAGGAATTGCAGTTCCGTCCAGCAGTATGATTTCTTTCTTTGCCGCCTGACGAATGCACCGCAGATTCACGATATACGAACGCCCGACCCGGAAAAAACTGTTATCCGAAGCAAGCTGCCGCTCAAATTCACTCAGCGGCTGCTTTACGGTATACGCTCTATCGGCATATACCGTCACATAGTTTTGCCGTACCTCCAGATACCGGATCTCACCGAACGGTACGCGAACCGTACTGTCCGGCAGCTTCAGCGTCAGATACTGCATATACCGCAGAGCATTTTCGTATGCCCGATCCAATGTGCGAATGAACTTTTCCCGATCCACCGGTTTCACAAGATAATGCAAAGCGGAAACCTCATATCCCTCTGAAATGTAATCGGAGTATCCGGTGATAAATATGATGCTTACATTTTTATTGGTTCGACGGATGGTTTTGGCAAGTGTTACACCGTCAATGCCGGGCATTTCGATATCCAGAAGGATCAGATCGCAGGTGACATGATCGCCGCAGTGAAACAGAAATTCTTCTGCGGAACTGTAAGAGATGATTTCCGGTGTGATCTGACGCATTGCCGCCCATTGCACGGTAAGAGTACGCAGATGCAGTATATCTGCACTACGGTCGTCTATGATGATAATTTGATATGTCATGTCGTTCTCCGTATCGAATGTATGCAGTATGTATGATCATATTAGCCTAACGTAATCTTGGTTTTACTCTTAATCTAAAGTTCTTTTATATTATAACACACTTTCAAAATAATTTCAATCTACCATTATAATATTTATAACGATATTGCCGCATGCGGTTTTCGGGAAATAAGTGCCGGCAAAAAACGGTTACCCGTCGGCTGTCATAAAGATACTGGTCGGCCAGCTACCACTTCCCGTGAATGCCTGACAGACTGCCATATAGACGCTGTCGATGTCCGGGCGTTCTTCCTTGTCGACCTTGACCAAAATAAAATACCGATTCAGAATCTCTGCAATTTCGTTGTCCTCAAAGCTCTCATGCGCAAGCACATGACACCAATGACACGCGCTGTACCCGATGCTCAGGAAAATCGGTTTGTCCTCTGTTTTTGCCCGTAAAAATGCCTCATCACACTATGGATACCAGTCCACAGGATTATCTTTGTGCTGCAGTAGATCAGGGCTTGTTTCGTTTGCCAATCGATTGCTCATTACCATACCTCCGTTTTTGCTTATTTGGGATAGAGAATGCACAGTTTATACAGAAAAACAGCAAGTATGGATGACTGCAAACTGCGCATACTATCTGCAAGAAAATCAGGAGGTCCAAAACATGACAAAAGATGAAATGCCGATTGGCTTTGCAATGGCTCTGGCAATGAATCCGGAAGCAATGCAGAAATTTGCATCATTGAATGAAGCACAGAAACAGGAAATTATTGCAGGAACACATGCTATCTACAGCACAGCAGAGAGGCGCCGCTATGTGGTTTCTCTGGTAAACGACCAGTGATGCGCGGGGACAATCACAATTCTGTTTGGGCGGGATCGGCAAAACCTGTGGTATATCCGTGTTTGCAGGAAAACAAAACCACCGATGTACTGATCATCGGCGGCGGAATTGCGGGGATTCTGTGTGCTTATAAACTGCATCACGCAGGTGTGGACTGTCTGCTTGCGGAAGCCGGTGAGATCTGCGGCGGCATCACGAAAAACACAACGGCAAAGATCACATTGCAGCACGGATTGCTCTACGACAAAATGATACGCCGCTTCGGCGAGGACAAAGCACGGCTCTATGCAGAAGCGCAAACCCTTGCTATCGAAGAATATGCACGGCTTTGTAATCATATTGACTGTGACCATGTAACAAAGGACAACTATGTTTATTCCCTGAATGACCGCAAAAAAATTGAAAAGGAAGTCGCCGCGCTGAACCGCATTGGCGTATGCGCCGAATATTCGGATGCGAGTGAGCTTCCGATCAAGGTCGCAGGTGCTGTGCGTGTAAAGAATCAGGCACAGTTTCATCCACTCAAATTCCTGTATGCCATCGCGCAGGATCTGCCGATATACGAGCACACCAAGGTTGTGGAGCTGATGCCCGGTATGGCACGCACCAACCACGGCGAGATCACATACAAAAAGCTGATCGTGGCAACGCATTTTCCGATCCTCAACAAGCATGGGTTGTACCCGCTGAAGCTATATCAGCACCGTTCTTATGTGATTGCGCTGAAGGGCGCGCAGAATATGAACGGCATGTATGTTGATGCGTCCGACACGGGACTGTCCTTTCGGAATTACGGTGATCTTCTGCTCCTTGGCGGCGGCAGTCACCGTACGGGCAAGCACGGCGGTTGTTGGCAGGAGCTGGAAGCTTTCGCCGAAACACACTATCCGGGTACCGAGATCGTCGGTAAATGGGCAACACAGGACTGTATGACGCTGGACGGCATTCCCTATATCGGCCAGTATTCCAAATCCACTCCCGACATATTTGTATCAACGGGATTCAACAAATGGGGGATGACCAATGCCATGGTGACGGCAGAGCTTCTCTGCGACCTCGTACAAGGTAAAACCAATCCTTACGCCGAAGTTTTTTCACCTTCTCGCTCGGTTCTTCGACCGCAGCTCGCCATCAACGCTTTTGAAACTGTTGTGGGACTGCTCACGCCGACCGTCCCGCGATGCCCGCATCTCGGATGTGCGCTGAACTACAACCGCGATGAGCATAGCTGGGATTGTTCCTGTCACGGGTCGCGGTTTACAGAACAAGGCGAGGTGATTGATAACCCTGCGACGGACAATCATCGGAGAATTATTTGACACTTCTGCCGCTGTGGCATTTGCTGCGGCGGCGGTGGTATTTTTAATTGTGAATGTTTGACGCTTATGGGTAATCAAAGCAGTTTCGCAAATTGTTCTTTTTCTTGATTACTGATTTTCCCATGAATTGTCAGCATATTTAATGGTTCTTGTCGAACTCAATAATAGTAAACCAATTGTATCATGTATCCAAAATGTCAAGATGTGATGAGATTGTATGAAATTACACTTTTACCGACATAATAAGAATGTTAGTTATTGACAAACCGATTCCTGTACCTTTATTATAAAATTACTACTCTCCAATTGCGTTATACTTACAAGATAATCCCGAATTACATAGTCGGAATCATTGTTGATCTTAAAAACAGAAACTGATTCTGGGTCATATAAGTCCGCTAATATATACCCATCTCTATCAAGAACTGATATGATATGTCTGCAATCAAAACAGAAATATTATACCACATTTTATGAAAATCATCAATGTTGTCCTCACAGATTTTTTCATTCCTTGACATCGACCGATCTATGGTTAATAGCAAAACATCCGAACATCTCACGAAAAGTGAAACCATGTTCGGATGTTTTGGGTATGGTTGGAGGAATGGGAGTTGGCAGATAGAAGCGGTTGTAATTTGTTGGTTAATCTTTCAAATTATCGGAGCCTTTATTCGTAATCAACAACATCTACCCAGGAGAGTAAAAGCGCGCGTTCATGCTCGTTGCCTTTTACAGACTGGGATGCTGCAACAATGGGCATCCATTTTTGGATATACTGTTTTGCAGTATTGCTTTTCCGGCTGAACAGATCAAGATATTTCTTCGCACCTTCGATATCGCCGTTCAACCAGAACAGAAGATAGGTACGTGCTGCATCGGCGGAAGCGTTACCCTGTGTTGCATGGGACCAGTCAAGAATATAAGGTGTGCCATTTTCCGCAATGATAATGTTGGACGGATTAAAGTCACCGTGGCATACCTTATTATGCTTGGGCATACCCTCCAAACGGGTGTGCAGCTCATAACGGGTTGTAGCATCGAGCGTAGATTCGCTGATCTTGCGGTTCATTTTGTCCTTGAGTTTATTCAGATGGGCACATGTTTTGGAATGCATTTCAAGCTGAAGATCGACGAGCAGAGAAAGATAGTCATCTTTGTTATCAGGATCCTCTTCAATCAACTGTGCAAGCGTCTTTCCTTCGATAAATTCCGAAACAATCGCCCATTTTCCGTCAATCATGTTGACACCCAGAACCTTAGGAATATTCAGCCCGGTTCCTTCGATTCTTGCCTGGTTCAACGCTTCGTTCAAGACATCTTCCTTGGAAAAATGTTCATCAAATACCTTGATGCACTGATCGCCATCCCGGTAGATGGTCTTATTCTTTCTGACAGCAATGATCGTATCAAGTTTCATTATGATTACCTCCCTTTATTATACGGTTTTGCCTTTGCGGTATGCGACTTTTACATCATCCACTTTTGCAGGTTCAACAACATCGTCCGCAGTGGGTTTCTTGGTTTCAACAAAATGATTACCGTAGTAAGCATTCAGATACATCTGCTTGATCTCGCTCATCAGGGGATAACGGGGATTTGCACCGGTGCACTGATCGTCAAATGCCTGCTCGACCATTTCGTCCAGACGTGCAAGGAAGTCATTTTCCTCGATACCGTAATCCCGAATGGTTTCCTTAATGCCGACACGCGCCTTGAGGTCATTGATCGCTTTGATCAGGTTTTCAAGCTTTTCTTCGTCGTTGTTTCCGCCGAG
>JAFTLK010000197.1 GCA_017455975.1 Clostridia bacterium
CAACCGTGCGAAAACCGTGACCTCGACCAAAGGCGCGCATCCGCTGCCCTCAACGAGCACACCGCGTGTCAACGCGGCATGTATCGATGCAGACGTGAGCGAAAGCCTTGTCAATCTGAAGACCGCGTGTGTGGATCTTTATTTTCTGCACAGAGATGACGAGCACGTTCCTGTTGCTGTCATCATGGATGCGCTGAACCGCCATTGTGCGCGCGGGGAGCTGAATCTGCTCGGTGCATCGAACTGGTCTGCACGGCGCATCTATCAGGCAAACGATTACTGTGTTCAGCACGGCATGCGCGGCTTCGATGTCTCGCAGATCTGCTTCAATCTGATGCGGCCGACGCCGACCATGCTCGGTGACGAAACGCTGGTTTCGATGACGGCGGCGGAGGAGTCCGTTTACCGCGATCTCGGAATGCCGATCATGGCGTTTACCGCACAGGCAGGCGGGTTTGTCTCCAAGTTCATAAATGTGCCAGATGCACAGATTATTTCCCGCTATGCGTCCCCCGAAAATCTGCGCCGGCTGGAACGCATCCGCATGCTTTGCCGCGATACCGGCCTGTCCCCGACCGAGGTGACGCTCGGTTACCTTTACGGACAGACGCTGCGTGTCATTCCGGTTACCAGTGTTTCAAGCAATGCGCAGATGGATGATGTGATCGCATCCTCATCGGCTGTACTTACACCGGAGCAGATTGCATGGATCGACGGTAATTGATCTGTTCACATAATATTTACAATTAAATTGTGCATATCCCATTGCCAAAATCCGTCGGATATGGTATAATATCATAGATTTCGGACGCCACACAAAAGGGTTCTGCTATGACAGAAACGGGCGGGACACGAAATTATCCCCGAATACAGGACAGTCCTCTGCGAACGCTCTGCACGAATGTCCGATGAAGAAACAGGAGGAGCACAATCATGGATATGATCAAGGCTTTTACCAATGAGCAGCTGAAGAAGGAAGTCCCGGTTATCAACATCGGTGACACCGTCCGCATCCACAACAAGATCAAAGAAGGTACCAGAGAAAGAATTCAGATGTTTGAAGGCGTCGTTATCGCAAAGAAGAACGGCGGCATCTCCGAGACCTTCACTGTCAGACGCATCGCATACGGCGTAGGCGTTGAAAAGACGTTCCCGATCCACAGCCCGAACGTCGTTAAGGTCGACCTCATCCGTTCCGGTAAGGTCAGACGTGCAAAGCTGTACTATGTCCGTGACAGAGTCGGTAAGGCAGCAAAGATCAAGGAAAACATCTAATCTACACAACAAACGACCCTGTGAAACGGTGATTCCGTCCATGGGGTTTTTTGTTTTCTGAAACGGAAAGCGCTGATATGAAACTGACATTGGGTGAAAAGATCAGACAGCGGCGGCGGCAGCTGCATCTGACGCAGGCGGCGCTGGCGGGCGAATCCGTCACGCGCATTCTCATCAGCCGCATTGAGTCAGGCGATGTCAATCCATCGCTTGAAACACTGAAATATCTGGCCAAACGGCTCGGTGTTCCGGCAGGGTATCTGCTCACCGAGGAAGATGACTTACTGCAGTTTCTGCTTCCCTCGATCAAGGAAGAGCTGCGTGAAAAGTATCGGTCGGGTGACGACACCGGTGTGTTTGCACTGTGTGAGCAGTACGCACTGCAGGATGAGGAAACATATCTGATCCTCTGCGAATGCGCGGTACGGCTCGGACGGCAGGCATATGCACGCGGTGCAACCGCGGAGGCATCCGATTGGTTTGACCGGGCACTGTCGTTTGCGCAGGAGACCTCATATCACACGGAATTCGTACTCGGCGAAGCGATGCTGTGCAAGGCGCTTCTGGCAGAGATGACCGGAGAGGCACCTGAGGTGTATCTTGACAGCTATGCCGAATCGCTCGGGCGTGCGGTCGATCTCGACCGATATCTGCTGCTCCGGTTCTTTTCTGATATGGAAAAAGGCGGCTGTCCCGATGCGGCGGCACTTGCGCTGATGCCGATCCGCAGCCCCCTGTACCGTTCACTGCAGCAGATCTGGCTGACAGCGGCAGACGGGGATGCGGCGGGTGCACAGACGGCGCTGGCGGCCCTTCTGCACAGTGAGGAGGCTGACATGCTGGAAAGCGATCCGATCCTGCAGTACCGCTGTATTGCAAAAATGGAACAGCTTTCCGCGGAAGCGGATGACTATAAGACTGCGTACCAGTATGCCGGAAAACGGCAGCAGCTGGAACGCAGATATCACATTCGGGAGGGACAGCCGCGCATCGACGGTGCGGCGGTCAATGAACTCTCTGAAACGAGGAACGATCATGAATGAGAAAATTTTCAGAAGAACCGAAATTTTGCTGCCCGCCGACCGTTCGGAGGCGGCACTTCGAAAATGGAGTGTGGTCGCATGCGACCAGTACACCAGTGACCCCTCTTACTGGGAGACGGTAGAGGAAATCGTCGGCGATGCACCCTCTACGCGCAGAATTACCTATCCGGAGCTGTTTCTCGGTGCGTCGGATAAGGAAGCGCGCATTGCAGAGATCGCACGGACAACGCAGGAATACCGTAAAACGGTGCTGCAGGGATATCCCGATGCAATGATCTATGTGGAACGGTCGATGAAAAACGGCAAGGTTCGCTGCGGTATTGTCGGTGCGTTTGATCTGGAGGCATACAGCTATGCAAAGGATTCCCAGACACCGATTCGCGCAACAGAGGGAACGGTACTGTCCCGCATTCCGCCGCGCGTGCAGATCCGCCGGGATGCCGCCGTTGAAACACCGCATGTCATGATTCTGTGTGATGACCGCGGCGGGAAGCTCTTTTCTGCAGCACGCCGTGCGAAAGAAGGAACCCCGCTTTATGATTTTGAACTGATGCAGAACGGCGGCCGTATCACCGGTTGGCTGATCGACGGTGTACTGGCGGATGAGATTGAAACATTGGCGCTGGCGCTCGGATGCCCGGAGCAGTTTGAGCAGACCTATCACGCCGGTGCGGATAAGCAGCCGCTGGTCTTTCCGGTCGGCGACGGCAACCATTCGCTTGCCACGGCAAAAGCATGCTGGGAGGAGCGCAGGGCTGCAGGGGCAGCGGAGGATGATCCTGCCCGTTATGCATTGGCGGAATTGGTCGATCTGCGGGACGATGCACTTGAATTTGAACCGATCTACCGCGTGGTATTCGGCGCGGACGGTGATGCGCTGCTGCGTGACATGAAGGCGGCGTATCCTGCGCTGACCGAAGGCCGCGGCGAGGGACATGTTTTTGAGGTCGTATATGGCGGTACCGTACGGTATGTCACCCAACCCTCACCGACAGCCCAGCTGCCGGTCGGCACACTGCAGACGTTCCTCGATGCATGGCTTGCAGATCACCCGGATGCCGAAGTCGATTACATCCACGGCATTGAGGCGACAAAGAAGCTCGCACAGGGAGAACATGCTGTGGGATTCCTGTTTGACGGTATGGAAAAGGATGATCTGTTCCGCACGGTGATCTTCGACGGTGCACTGCCGCGCAAGACCTTCTCCATGGGAGAGGCGGACGAAAAGCGGTATTATCTGGAATGCCGTTCGATCCGCTGATACAATTCGGAAAAATTAACGCCGGAATTCTGTGTTTGGGACAGAATTCCGGCGCTGTTATTTTGTTGTCATCCGGATCAGAGATCCAGCGTTTCCGCAGGCTGGATGTAGAGTGCGGTAAAGCGCGCTTCCGTTTCGGTCACGGTGTAGGTGTAGGTGTTGCTGCCGTAGCCGATCTCGGTCTGTGTCCCTGCTTCATAGGTCGAGATGCCGAGCGCGTCGTAGACGGAATTGATGTTGCCGACCGATGTGTTCGCATCATACGCTTTGAGCATGACGAGAAAAAAGTAGGAGAATGAAGAATAGTCCAACTCCGTGATGTCGGGATCGAATGTCAGAGTAAGCTCTGCCTGCTGCAGAAGACCCGTGATGGGGTCAGAGATCAGCGTAAGCGAGATCCGTTCGGTGATTTGGCATAGCCCGGCTCCGTTCTCAAGCACCTCATCCACGGTCACTGCACCGAAATCATCGGCGCACAGGGCATTGAGACGGTCGAGAAACTGCTCCGGCATCATGGTGATGGCTTCCGCACGGCAGGCGGTGAGGAGCGTGAGGATAGTAAGGGTGAGGATAGTAAGGGTGAGGAGGAGACAGACCGAACGGCGGAATCCTCCTGTCCGAAGATACATCGCTTTCATCATCAGGGCATCACACGGATCACAGAGGTGAGTGTGCCGAGCGGTGCTGCCATTGTGCGCACCTGCGCTTCCGATATTACGGGCGTGACAAATGCAAGTGTTCCGTCAAAGGCATCTGCCGAGGTCAGAACTTCGGTGCCTGCACATACCGCCTGCAGAGATGCGATGGCATCGGCGAACGGTGCGGACGTTTCCATGCGGCAAAGGAATGCATAGGGCAGAGCGGTGTGATCCGCCGGTGCACCGACAGCGCTTTCCCAATCGGGCACGAAGATTTCAGCATCCTTGTGCGTC
>JAFTLK010000198.1 GCA_017455975.1 Clostridia bacterium
GAATGCCGCGGTGACGTCAGCGGACAGGCACTTGGAGTTTGCACGGACAATGTTGATGTTTGCGCCCATCGTGTTTGCGAGATCGGAGAAGACGTCGGTCATGAGGCTGCCCTGCATACCGGTCGGACCGTCGGAGCCGGTCTCTTCCTTGTCGGCAAAGATCGCATACAGCGTGTGGACGGGATTTTCCGCCTCAACGGTTGCAAGCATCATCGGATATGCGCAGACGCGGTCGTCGTGACCGTAAGATGCGATCAGTGCGCGGTCAAGACCGAGGTCACGTGCCTTCATTGCGGGAACGATGGAGATTTCCGCGCTCATCAGGTCGCGTTCGGTGATGCCGTACTTTTCGTACATAGCAGCGAGGAAGTTCAGCTTATACTTCTGGTCAGCCTTATCGTCGTCATAGGGAGAAGCTGCGACCATGACATTGAGGCTTTCGCCGTCGATGGCAGAGCCCATCGGGCGTCCGTTCTGTTCATGTCCGAGGTGCGGCAGAATGTCGGTGATGTAGAAGATCGGATCGTTGTCGTCCTCACCGATGCAGATATCCACGGTCGTGCCGTCGTTCTTGCAGACCGTACCGTGAATTGCCAGCGGGATGGTAACCCACTGCCACTTCTTGATACCGCCGTAGTAGTGTGTCTTTAAGTAGCATGCGCCGTTGTCTTCATAGACGGGGTGCTGTTTCAGATCAAGTCTGGGGGAGTCGACGTGTGCCGCGGAGATGCGGATACCGTTTTCCAGCGGTTCCGAGCCGATGACGAAGACGTGCAGGGACTTGCCGCGGTTGTTGATGTAGAACTTGTCGCCGGCCTTGACTTCCTGACCGAAGGTGTACGGAACAAAGCCGTGTGCCTCTGCCATCTTGATGCCTTCGTTGACGGCTTCGCGCTCGGTCTTGGCGTTGTCAAGGAACTTTGCGTAAGGAACGCAGAATGCCTGTGCCGCGTCGCGGATTTCCTTTGACAGACCGTTGAACGCGTCCTTCTGGTCATAAAACAGCTTTTCTTTCAGCTCCTGACCCTTGGACTTGTCGGACTTGGGTTCTTCTGCTTCCGGGGTTTGGGGATTGAGAATTTTTTCTTCCATGGGGATTCTCCTTTTTGGGATTATATTTGTTGGTATTATTCTATCACAAGACAGGGAAAAATGCAAGGGGTTGGGGGAATTTTAATACATTTGAAAACAAATTATGAACTCACGAAATTATATTGACAGGGAAAAACAGGATATGTTATAATAAAATTGATCAGATGGAATGACACTCAAATGCGTTCCATAACAGACAGAACAGTTCACATGAGACGGAAGAGGTGAGAGGCTTATGGTAATTGAACTGTGCCGCCCGCAATGCCATCCTATGCCAAGTACACAGGTCGACATGCTGATCGAAATCCTACCATATCCAATCAAGTGTATTTGTATGTGCGCATAGGTTGGCTGCAGTTTTTTTGCTTGCGGTGCGGTCTATGCGTTTTTTAATTTTTATTATAGTTTGAAACTGTGAAAATTCATGTAAAAATTTGGAGGTTTTTATGAAGAAAATAATTCTGATGGTCTGTTTGGTTTTCGTGTTTTGTTCGGTGGTTTTGACTGCATATGCAATGTCGATTGATTCTACATTGCCAACAAATATTGTGAGGGATGAGTTTTCTCCTACAGTTGATGTTGATGTTTCACTTAGGAGTTTTCTCAACGATGTTTTTGAGGCATTGAAAGATTCTCCTGAAATATATGCATTGTCATCAGAACAACTGAACGAAATTGAGATATCATCACCTTATCGAATCTTACAGTATAACGATAATACTATTACCGCTATGAATAAAGTGTCATATTTTATAAGGGTCGATGATTCGATTATTGGGGTGGCAACACTCGCAAAATATAATGATGAATATCTTTGGGATTTTTCAACGGAATTAACAGAACAGTATACCCAGATACTGAAAACAGACAAGCCATTCGTTTTAATAACAGAAGGTAGTAGATTATGGGTTTTGGATTCAGATAATACAAAACAGTGTTTAGTTGACTATTCTTGCGAACATAATCTCTTAAAACAAACATCTATGGTTAATGAAAGAACATGTTTTGAAGATATCAACATCGCATTCCAGTCTTGTGGCGAGTTTTCTGTTGACCCGAATAGTTTTCATTCATTCCAACCGCAAGTTACGGTTAGTTCAAATATGACAGATGAGAAACAAACAACACGTTCAATTACGCCAGCTCTTATGGATCTAACATCGCCATGGTATCATGCATGTAATAATGCCTGTATAGCATCTATTGTTAAAACAAGGCTGCCTAGTGAATATAGTAATTTGAATGGGCTGATTGTTGAGGAAACAATTAATGTGGGCAGACTAGGTGCCAACAAAGAGTATATTGCAACACATATGAAAAATTATTATTTGCCATCCTCTGAACACTATACTACATACCATAGTGTATCGTATACAGTAGATCAATTTAAAAACAACTGTAATGCTAATCACTTAATGATAGATGTTGCGTATGTGGGAGATGTGGATGATAATTTATATCATTGCGTTGTAACATATGATTATATAGTATCTTCATCTGGTGGAATATTGGTGAAATTTATGGACCCCAGCACTGTAACATATAGAATGCAACAATGGAGTTCTGGAAACTTCCAGTATTATGCAGATACTACTTCCTCGCAAACACTTGTTTCTCAGCAAATCGTAATATCATGGTATTGAAGATATCTTTTAAGTTGCTTCTTTATATGATTATGTGCCTATGCCTTGTTTCTTGTAATATTGACAAGTGTTATAATCAACATGATTTTGACAACACCGTTGCAGGGGCACAATGTGCGGATGATGCCGATTTTATCTATGTTTCCGCCCCGACAACCCATGAGATCTTTCGGATTCCCAAAGCGGGCGGCGACGCACAGTCCCTTGGGCTGACCGGCATCAACTTAATCTTACAGGGAGAAACGCTGTATTTTTCCACTTTGCATCGGGACAATAACATAATAAATGATCGGCTGTATGCCTATTCGCTGACACAACAAAAAGACCCTGTCTGTATCGCCGAGCGACCGGACATGATGCTGCAGCTGTATCCTGTCGGAGACGACTTTTTTGCCGTTCATTATCTGACGCCCGCTGTCATGATTGCATCAAATGACGGAGGGGCTACAGAGCTGCCGCAGGAAATCTATCTGTGTGTGACCGAGATGTCATCTGTTGTGATGGATTGGCACGGCGTCGAGCTGGGGGATGGAACCGTATGTCATCCCGTGTATCGGCAGGATGGGGACGAAAAGACGCATTTGTTTGATTTTTATGTGGAGGAGCCGATTCATCCCGCAGTGAATCAATATTGCTTTTTTGACGGCGATGCCATGTACCATGTCGGCAATCGGGATGGTGTTTATACACCGCTTGACAATACCTGTATCACACGGATTGCGCCGGATAAAGACGGTGTATATCAATCCGAAATCCTGTATGAGGGAACGGCAAGCCTGAAGCTGCTCGGCATCGGAAACGGCAATCTCTATGCAAGACACAAAGACGGCACGATGCTCGATGTCATCGATATGGAGGGGAAGTGTTTGTCAAGGCACGCACTTTCCGCGGATGCGCTGTGCTTTGTCGGGAATACTGACGGTCTTTTGTATGCGGTGGATGCGGAGGAGATGACATTCAAGACGTATGGCGGCACATCCAAAAAGGACACTGACAAAACCGTGCAGCATATGAACATCAACCGTAGCCCCGTCACCACCGAGGAATTATGTTGGGATTCTGCTTTCTTTGCTCTCTGTACCGTGGAGGAACGATATCCCGCCGCCATGACACAGGGTGTCACCACCGATTTCCGTCTTCGGATTTTGCAGACCTCCGACCCTGAAAAGGGGATATTGATGATACTGTCGTCCTACGCATGCGAGGCGGGGAGACCGACACCCACATTCTGACAATTTCCGACAGCGATCCCGATCGGGTGAAGGTCGGCAAGACATATCTTGTGTTTTTCTCACCGCAAATAGAACAAGCGGCAGCGGATGATGTATATTATCCGTTTTCGGCAGAGCATACAATCTTTGCGCCGGAGGGGAAATCGGATGTCGATTACCGCACGACCCGGATATCGGGCGAATGGCGGGCACTTGCAGGATCGCTGGTCTTGGATGCGGAAGCGCCGATTGTGACCGCGGATGGGGATGCGGTTTCCATTGCGGCGATGCTTGGACATGAATGAAATACAACAACCGATCTGTCATCCTATATGATGTACAAGATCGGTTGCGTTTTTTTATTGGTTCTTCATAGTATAACCGAGGATAGCATGATACCGAGGACGAGCAATGCTCGTCCATACAGACATTTTAAGAGCGTCTGCTTCAATCATAATATACCATTATTGGAAAGCCTCATCCCATCCCTATTCACTTTCCCAATACTCCGCATACACCGTCCGATAAATCTCCTCCGCCTCCGTACAGCGCGCGACGTACTGCTTGGTTTCATTGATGGGGATATTGACCAGTACGCCATCTTTGGTTATTTCGGGGTCTTCAAGCCACTTGTTGACCCGTGCATAGCCGGCATTGTACGCAGCGAAGACCGTGTCCCATCTGCCGTACTGCCGATAAAGCCACGACAGGAGAAACGCACCCGCGTCAATGTTGTAGGCGGGGATACCCATCGTGTCATGCGGCGGGCATTCCTCGCGACGGAGAAAATAGATCCAGTCGTAGGTGTCGTCGGTCATCTGCATCAATCCCACAGCACCGGCATGGGAGAGGGCGTTTTCGTCAAAACCGCTTTCCGTGTGGATGACACCGAGGATGACCGAGGACGGAATGTCCCATCGCTCCGCAGCAAGCTCGACAAGGGCGATGTATTTGAGCGGATAGAAGCGGTTGTAAACGCGCTCGGTGGTTTCGTCCATCGCAACGCCGATGCAAAGTGCCGCCGCGAGCAGGACGGGAATGAGCAAAAGGATTACTGCTGCGACATGAAAGCGTGCGGGAAGTCCCCGTTTGCGGCGCGTCATCCGGGGAGCACTCCGTCGGCAAACAACTGCTTCACTGCCGCGTCAAGCGCATCGAGATCGCCGTTGTTTTCAAGCATGACATCGCAATGTGCGGCAAAGAACGCATCGTCATGCTGGGAGGCAATGCGCTGCAGCGCCTTTTCGCGTGTGATGCCGTCGCGGGTCATGATGCGGGCGATGCGGGTTTCGCGGTCTGCGGTCACGCCGATGATATAGGAGCATTCCGCGTCAAAGCCGGATTCAAAGAGCTGCGGCGCGTCAATGCAGGCGGCGGTACAGCCGTTTGCACGTTGTTCTGCCAGCCAGTCACGGGCATATTCGAGGATGTAGTGGTGCGTGATGCGGTTGAGCGCGGCGAGCTTTTCTGCCTTTTTGTCGGGATCGGGTTCGCCGAAGACAAGCGCTGCAAGACCGGCGCGGTCAAGCGAGCCGTCCGGGCAGAGAATCCCACAGCCGAACTGTTCTGCAAGTGCTCGGAGGCACGGCTGTCCGATCTCACAGACCAGCCGCGACACGCGGTCGGTGTCGAGCGTGGGGATGCCGTGTTTGACAAGGCAGGCGGCGACAGCGCCTTTTCCGGCACCGGTTCCGCCCGTTAAACCGAGAACCGCAAAGGTCGGGATGGCAGATACGGCATCCGTGTCGGACAAATCCAGCACAGTAAAGCCTGCCGCCTTGGCAAGTCGGTTATAGACGGCAAGTCCGATGCCCTCACGGGAGGGGATACGGGCGTATACCGTTTTGATGCGCGGAATTTCGTCAAACTGCCGCAGACAGGAGAACAGGCGGTGTGCCTGCATGGCAGGGTCGTCGCGCCGTCCCATGTGCAGGGTACGGGAGGCGGGGAGTGTGTCGTACTCTTCTTCATAAACAAGGAAGCCGACATCGGGGTCACAGCGGTGGGATTGCAGAAAATCGGTGATCTGCGTTTCTTCTCCGTGCAGGAGGACGACCGATGCATTCGGCGCATAATGGCGGTATTTCATGCCGGGGGAAAGCGGCTTGAACTCGCCCGTGACCTTTTCGGTGACGATGCGGTCGATGCGGACGTGTTCTTCTCCGAGCAGATCACAGAGGTCCTCATAGGTAATGCCGCCCGGACGGAGCACGATCACATCGTCTCCCTCTAATTTGATGACGGTGGATTCCAGACCGATCTCCGACGGCTCACCTGCTAAAATCATGTCGACGCGTCCGGACAGGTCGCCGATGACGTGTTCCTTGGTTGTGGGCGAGGGATGCCCGGACAGGTTGGCGCTCGGAGCGGCAATCGGAACGCCGGACAGACGGATGAGCGCGTTTGCAATCGGGTCGGACGGCAGACGGACAGCGACGGTGTCAAGTCCTCCTGTGACAGAGGAGGGGATACAGTCGCGCTTTGGCAGGATCATCGTCAGAGGACCCGGCCAGAACGCTGTGGCAAGGCGGTAAAACAGCTCTGTCGTATGGCAGTACGCCTCTGCCCAGTCGACATCGGCGATATGGATAATGAGCGGATTGTCGGACGGACGTCCCTTTGCCGCGTAGATCTTCCTGGCGGCTTCTGCGTCAAGCGCGTTTCCGCCCAGTCCGTAGACGGTTTCGGTCGGAAAGACGACCAGACCGCCCGCTTTGATGCAGTCGGCGGCGCGGCGCAGCGATTGTTGTTCGGATTCGGATGTTCCCGTGGTGACGGGAATGATTTCGGTGTTTGGCATGGTTGTTTCCTGTGATTCTTCCGTTGTTTACGATGAATTTTCGATGTTGTAGGGACAGGCGTCCTCGACTGTCCCGATGCAGAGACATGAATTGTGCGTTATATGGTTTGGGTGATGACCTGTGTATCCCATGACCGTCATCCAATCCCCATCATTCCCCCGCCGCCTCTAACTTTGCCGCAATATCGGCCTCTGTCAGCGGGGTAATGACAGAATCGAGTGCGCCGTTGAGGACATCCTCCAGACAGTACAGCGACAGTCCGATGCGGTGATCGGTCAGACGGCGCTGGGGATAGTTGTAGGTGCGGATTTTTTCGGAGCGGTCACCGGAGCCGATCTGGGATTTTCTGGCATCGGCACGGGCGGTGTC
>JAFTLK010000199.1 GCA_017455975.1 Clostridia bacterium
AAACGTTTTTACCGGACTAGTGCCGTATGAATACCGACAGCAGCGCTGCGTATACCAATTGTGACGTTACGTATACGAATGGTGACGTTACGTATACCAATGGTGACGTTACGTATACCAATGGTGACGTTACGTATACGAATGGTGACGCTACGTATACGAATGGTGACGTTACGTATACCAATCGTAACCAACATAACATAACTGAAACTGAAACTGAAACTGAAACCGTAACTGAAACAGAAACTGAAACTGAAACAGAAACCGTAACCGTAACTGAAACAGAAACTGAAACGGTATCTGAAGCCGAAGCCCAAGCCATAGCCGAAGCCCAAGTCCAAGCCATAACCGAAGCACAAACAGCGGACAGCGGCATCGACGGCGGCATCGGCATCGGCGGCGGCATCGGCATCGACGGCGGCAACGGCGGCGGCACAGATACGGATTCCAAAAAGCCCACAGAAGACGAGGTACGGCGCTACTGTGCACAGTATGCCCTGCTTGTGGACCCCGACCGCTTTTATCGGTACTATGAGGAGCGCGACTGGATGGCCAACGGTGAGCCGATCCAATCGTGGCGTGCCATGGCCGATCACTGGCAGAAATTGGGTGAGCAGCAGCGCACCGCCAAAGCCGCATCCGTGAACACACCGCCGCCCTCCGACGAGACGAGCTCCGCCTCCTGTGACCTTGATGCGTTCATCCGTGCGAGTATGGACACGCCGTTCGATCAGCTGTGAGGTTGTCGTATCCGGGTGCTGCACCGACCGTATCTGCAGCGTCCGAATGGCATACCCACCTCTCGGTTCTGCTCCTTGAAAACTGAATATTTTTGCGCAATCTATTGACTTTTTATGCAGAAAATGGTATAATACACCTATATTTTTCGCATAAAGGAGAAGCATTATGAACTACCCTGCATCACTGGTCGGACGCGATTTTCTGTGTCTGCTTGACTATACCCCCGAGGAGATCGGTGCTCTGATCGACCTCGCGGCGCATTTCAAGGCGCTGAAGAAGGACCGTGTTCCGCACAACACGCTCACCGGACGCAATGTCGCGCTGATTTTCGAGAAAACCTCGACCAGAACGCGTTGTTCGTTTGAGGTCGCCGCACACGATCTCGGCATGTCCACCACGTATCTCGATCCCAAGGCATCGCAGATCGGCCAGAAGGAGACGATTGCCGACACCGCGCGCGTCCTGGCCGGCATGTACGACGGCATCGAATACCGCGGCTTCGGCCAGGAGATCGTCGAGGAGCTGGCAAAGTACTCCAAGGTTCCCGTCTGGAACGGTCTGACAAACGAGTATCACCCGACGCAGATCCTCGCCGACTTTCTCACCATCCGCGAGCATCTCGGCCGCCTTGCGGGCGTGAACTTTGTCTACATGGGCGATGCGCGCTACAACATGGGCAACTCTCTGATGATCGGCTGTGCAAAGATGGGGCTGAACTTCACCGCATGTGCGCCGAAGGCGTATTTCCCCGATGCGGCGCTGATTGCCAAGTGTGAAGCAATTGCCGCCGAGACCGGCGCGACGCTGCGCTTTGAGGAGGATCCCGCAAAGGCCGTTGCCGGTGCAGACGTCATCTACACCGACGTCTGGGTCTCGATGGGTGAACCGGTCGAGGTCTGGGAGGAGCGCATCCGCGAGCTGTCTCCCTATCAGGTCAACGCCGATCTGATGGCGATGACGGGAAAAGACAGCACGGTCTTCATGCACTGCCTGCCCGCATACCACAACCTCGATACCGGTGTCGGACGCGAAATGGGCGCAAAGTTCAACCGCGACGCAATGGAAGTCACCGACGAGGTATTTGAATCTCCCGCGTCCATCGTCTTCGACGAAGCGGAAAACCGCATGCATACGATCAAAGCTGTCATGGCCGCAACCCTCGGCTGGCAGGGATAACAGTTACAATGGGGTTGTTGCATTTAGATCAATGTGTCAAAAACTCCCTCCGGCTCACCGCAGGTGAGCCACCTCCCTCCAACAGAGGGAGGCTTAGTTTAGGCTCCCTCACCGAGGGAGCTGTCAAAAAAGACGCTTCAGCGTCTTTTTTTGACTGAGGGAGTTATCATTTGTTCAATGATTCATCAAATGCAACAGCCCGATTCTTATGCCCGTGTTCCGGCGGATGTATGTTTCCCACTTGTGTCCAATTTGTAAAAATTCTCCCGCTTTCGCCTGTGTTCTTGTTTTCTTCACAAATTTTTTGTATAATGGTGACAGACAGGCGATGACGCACGCCGATGTACGTGCGGGCGTCGACCGCCGTGGAAGATCACCGATAAAGGAGACCGTATGAGAGCCGCAGAACTGCACGAAGCAGACGCGGTGATCGCGTTTTACCACGCGCTGATCACCGAAAACCAGACCTCGCCGTACCATCCGGATTGGAGAATCGGCATTTATCCGACAGACGATGCCATTCTTGCCTACATCCGGTCGGGCGCAATGTATGTGCTCGACGATCCCGCAGGCGGGTACCTCGGTGCATGCGCGCTGGCATCCGAGCCGTGTGAGGGGTACGAATCCGTTCCGTGGGCGGTCGATGCACCGTGGTCGGAGGTCGCCGTCGTCCATCTGCTCTGCGTCGCATGCCGCATGCACGGTCGCGGCATCGGTCGGGAAATGGTCGCACAGCTGCTCGCACTCTGCCGCGCTTCCGGAAAACAGGCCGTCCGGCTCGATGTTATGACCAAGAATCTCCCGGCACACAGGCTCTACACAAGCGCGGGATTTACACGCATCGGCCGCTTCCGTATCTTCTATGAGGACACCCAAACGATGGAATTTGACATGTATGAGTTTGATCTGCGGCGCTGACGGCGGCGGAGATGCGAAACAATCATACACACCAGAACAACCGAGCAACCGATATTTTGACCATGAAAGGAAGAACCCTTTGCTGAAATCATCCAAACTTCTGCGCACGGCGGCCGCTTTGCTGTGCTGTGCATGCTGTTTTTGTGCATGCAGCCGGACATCGGCCGACGACCCTGTCGCTGTAACAACGGCAATGCAGCCGGAGGAAACCGAACAGACATCCCCCATCGAAGAACCCGTGTCTGATTCGTTTCCGTTTACATTTTTTCTCGATGACGGCAGCGAGTACACCGTTACCCTGCCGCGCGACCCGGAATACTGGGCGGAGCTGCACAGCTGCACGCTCGATGATTCGGGCGATGCGACGCCTGTGATCCTGCTCACGACGGCAAACGGCACGGGCGTGCATCTGGAACAGGCGCGTGCGTTTTCATCCGCCGACGGCACGGAATACCCCGTCACGCCGGTCGACGAGATCCTCACGCGCTATGTGACCGCCGAGGACTGCGGCACGCATTGGCTTCTGACCGTCAACGGCGCAGGCTACGAGATCTCCAAGGAGCAGTTTGCGGACTACCCGCCCGAGGAGCTGTTCCCCGTGCCGAATCTGTCCGCGACACAGAATTTTTACGTTGAACACGGCCGGCTGTACTGCCGCGTTGGCCTTTTGTGCGCAGGGGCAGGTACCGGATATGCAGCGGAATCGCTGGTCATCCGCTACGGTCTGACAGACGGCACCGTCACAGCAAACGAGATCACCTTTGACCGCCCGACAGCACAGGAAACCGAAGAAACCCCATGATTTCGGGGTTTCTTCATTTTTACACTGCGTTTACCAATCTCCGCGTCATTTTGCAAACCCTGTTTAGAAACAGTCAACACAAAAAGACGATCCCCATTGCGAGGACCGTCTTCTTTGTTTTGCAAAATGATCAGCCGTTGTATGCATCCTTGTCGCAGATCAGATAGACATCTGCATGCGCTTTGAGGATGGTTGCCGGGCACTGCGTCGTGATCTTGTCATCGAGCAGCTGTGCGACAGCGGCGTGCTTGTTCTTACCGTTCGCAAGCAGAATGATCTTCTTTGCCTTCATGATCGAGCCGATGCCCATCGTGAACGCCTGCGTCGGGACATCCTCGCGGGATGCAAAGAAGCGGGAGTTTGCGTCGATGGTATCCTCGGTCAGCGCGGTGATATGCGTACCTGCGATCAGCGCATCGTCCGGTTCGTTGAACGCGATGTGACCGTTCTGGCCGATGCCGAGTACCTGCAGATCAACGCCGCCGGCAGCCTCGATTGCCGCGTCATAAGCCGCCCCCTCTTCTTCGGGGTTCTTCGTCAGACCGTTGGGAACGAACGTCTTTTCCTTGTTGATATCGATGTGGTCAAACAGATTGACGTTCATGAAGTAGCGGTAGGACTGCTCATGGGTCGGTTCGATCGGATAATATTCGTCGAGGTTGTAGGAGGTGACATCCTTGAAGGAGATCTCACCTGCCGCGTTCTTTGCGATCAGTTCCTTGTACATGCCGACAGGCGTGGAGCCGGTTGCAAGACCGAGCACGCAGTTCGGCTTTTCCTTGACGAGATCCGCAATGAGTTCCGCACCGCGTGCAGACATTTCCGCATAGTTTTCGCAAACGATAATTTTCATGATAAAATTCCTTTCAGATATTTAATATTGTTATGGATAATTATAGCACGGATGGCGCGAGATTGCAATAGGATTTGGAAAATTCGGGGGAAATTGAGGGGAAGTTGTATATGGAGGACGGCAAATTCATCAAACGCTCTGTTCCTGACTGTGCTGATCGCCTTCCATACAGAGGTTTAACAACCGTGCAATCCTTCCATCGGTCATCAATTAGTCAGTTGATTCTGCAATCGAAGTTTTCCCTGTTCCGCTCCGGGTCATATTCAAACTTGTACCGTTCGGAAAGACGTGCGGTACGCGCACCGAACACCGATCTTGCGTGGTTCAGCGCATCGTCCTCGCCTCTCCACGGCGATACGGCAAAGGCAAACCGGAACGCGTGCGGGTGCAGCTCGTATTCCTCCTCCGGCTCCGGTCCGCAGGAGTTGGAGCCGAGCCCGCGCACGGCATAGTCAAGGTACAGATGGTTGTGGTTTCCGTCCTTTCGGAGCGCATGGCGGTGATCGGCTGCCCGCAGTGCGTCGATGGAATAATCATGCACGGCGAACGCAAAGCCGTCGCAGGAGGAAAACAGAAGTCCCGTCTTGCCGTCCGCATCTGTCAGACCGATATAACGCGTATCACAGCGGACACCGTTGTCCTGCGGGCGCTCGTAGGGTACCGACATCGACGCGATATCGCCATCGAATTTGCCGATCAGCGTACAGCTCTTGCGGTCGGGATAGTTTTCCTGCCAGCCGCGTCCGTACCATGTGACCGCGTCCAGCGCCTTGTCCGCTGCAAAGGTCACACCGATGCGCGGCAGGACATCCGGCAGCATCCCGTAGGGCTTGCCCTCCAGACAGACACCGACCGTGCCGTCGGGATAAATTCTGTACACAATCTCGGCAAAGAAGCCCTGATACAGCCCCTCAAAGACGATTTTGCCGATAAAGCGCAGCACCTTTATATCGCCGTCGTCCGCGCATTCGCTCGTTTCCGCCCGGAATACGGGCTTATCAAGATGCCGGTCATCCCAGACATCGCGCAGATGCCGTTTACGGATACCGCGGATGATGCCGTCGTTGTCGGTGTTGACGCGATAGAAGGACAGTCTCATCGGACGGTCAAGCAGGACGGCTTCTCCCTGCGTGATGCGCGACAGCATACCGTCGGTGAAGGTCAGATGCACATCTCCGATGTCGGCGGTGATGCTTCTGCAAGCAGAATCCGACAGGTTGTAGGGGCGATTCACGAATCGCCCGTTTTGATACAATAACGGCTCTTCCCTGCCAAGCACGATCTGCGCGTAACCGAGGTCGCGCTCCCCCGCGAACATCATGACGTTCAGAAGATACTGCGCACCGGGTGTGCGCTGTTCGGGCAGAGACGCCGGATACGGGATCTTCACCGTGTCGCCGGGACCGAAGTTCAGCCCCGTCTTCGTGCCGCGGTCAAGCATGTGCGTGTCCTCACACAGGCTCCAGATCATCGTGACGTTGTCCAGCCGCTCAAACGAATTGCGGCAGTAGACCGACAGCGCACCGTCTTTGTCACGGATGCGCAGCGGCGCCATCAGATATTTGATTTCATACATGGCGGGTTTTGGGGTTCCGTCGGAGAAGCAGTAGCCGTCGAGCAGGAAGTTTGCCCAGTTCGGACCCTCATCAAAGTCGCCGCCGTACAGATAGGCCGTCTGCCCGTCATCGAGCTTCTTTGCAAAGCCGTGGTTCTTGAACTCCCAGACAAAACCGCCCTGCAGCTGCGGGGTTTCGTCGATGACATCCCACATATCGGCAAGCGCACCGGGAGAATTGCCCATCGCATGACCGTACTCGGTGGAGATCGCCGGGAAATCCGATTCCATTTCGGCAAATCTGCGCACCGTTTCCATATTCGGATAACCGTACTGACGGAAATCGGAGATACGCGGGTGTTCGTTGTCGTCCTGTGCCTGCAGAATCGGCTTTTTGTTCAGACGCGACCGCAGCCAAGCCGAGCAGGCATCGATGTTTTTGCCCGATCCCGCTTCGTTGCCGATCGACCAGACGACAACACACGTTTCGTTCTTGTCGCGCATATACATCCGCTCGGTGCGGTCAAGAAATGCGCCTGCCCAATCGTCGTGCTTGGCAAGCCAGCCCTGATCCCATGATGCGCCGCAGCCGTGCGTCTCAATGTCCGCCTCGTCCACAACATAGATGCCCATCTCATTGCAATACTCATAAAACGCCGGGTGCTGCGGATAATGCGAGGTGCGGATGGCATTAAAATTGCACGCTTTGAGCAGCTTCAATTCCCGCTCGATCTGCGCAAGATCGATCGCACGTCCCCGCTCCGGATGGTATTCGTGGCGGTTCGCGCCGCAGAAGACAATCGGTGCGCCGTTGACGCAGAACAGCCCGTCGATGATCGCCGATTCGCGCAAGCCTACCTTCTTTGTGTGGATTTCCACCGGAACATCACCCTGCAGAATTGTGATAACCAGCTCGTAGAGATACGGATGCTCGGCGTTCCACGGCTCGGGTGACGGCAGATCAAACTTGACGGAATTTTCGTGTCCGAGATCACACTTGCGCGTGCGGCGGTCAAACGTCAGCTCCGCGCGGAGATCGGTACCCTCGGTGCGCGGATACAGAACGACCGCGAGCGAATTGACCGTTGTTTTCAGTTCATAATCCCACAGACCCGCGCGGTTTTCAAATAGCAGATACACATCGCGGAAGATGCCGTTCGCCATCCACATATCCTGGTTTTCCATGTACTGCGCATCGGAGTATGTCCAGATTTCCACACAGATATCGTTTTCGCCGGAGACGACATAATCGGTGACATCAAACTCGGCGGGCATCCGCGAGCCCTTGGAAAAGCCGACATAGCTGCCGTTGACATAGAGGTTGAACGCGCCGTCAACGCCGTCAAAATGCAAGGTCACGAGCCGGTTTTTTGCCTGCTTTGACAGCACGAATTTCCGGCGGTAAATACCGACGGGGTTGTCATATCCGACATACGGCGGGTTGAACGGGAACGGGTAGTCGACGTTGGTGTAGCGCGGTACGCCGTATCCGCAGAACTGCCACTCCGACGGCACGGCAATGTCGTCCCACCCGGTGATGTCCCCCACAGCGGCAGAGCCGTCCACATAGTCGATGTCGTTTTCAATATACAAAAATTTCCATTCTCCGCACAGGGGCTGCAAACGCTCGGAGTCTTCCTTTGTGCGGTAGTCAATACCCGACTTCTGCGCCGGAAGCATCACCGAACGCGCAGGCAGGCGGTTTTCGTGCTGGAGTTTTGGGTTTTCAAATTCTGGTCTCATATAGGATTCCTTTCCTGTCAGTAAGCCTTCGTTACTTGTAGGGGCGATTCACGAATCGCCCGCTTTTTTTTAAGGTTCTATCCATTGAACAAACGCCGTCTTGTCCGTGCTGTTGAACCCTGCCCGCTCGTAAAACCGCAGCGTTCCCTCGTCTTTTGCACCTGTCAGCAGCATCATTTTATAGCAGTTTTCCCTCTCGGCGATCTCACGCGCATACGCAAGACACGCCGTCGCATAGCCATTTCCGCGGAAATCGGCGTGCGTCACGACATTTTCAATAAAGGCATACGGACGAACGCCGCGTGTCAGATTCGGGATAATGACGCAGACACACGACGACACGATTTCCCCGTCAATTTCGTTGACAATGATGTGGTGATTTTGATCATGCACCATCGTTTCCCATGTCTGTGCAAGATGCTCCGTCATTTCGGGAACTGTGGTTTCATGCAGATGCAGATAAAGTGACAGAAGCGCATCAAGTTCGTTTTCACGGATTTCTCGGATCATAAAAATATCCTTTCGCTTTTTGAATCATGGTAACCAATCGGCGGGCTATTCGTGAATTGCCCCTACAGAAGGTCAGATCGTAAATGCTGTAAAATACGCCCGTATTTCCGTCTCACTTGCCTTGACCGCGCCCGAGATCATCTGATCCGAGCCGCCGCCGCGGCCGTTCAGGGCAGAGGTGATCTCCTTTGCCCGTGCGCGGAGCGGAATGTGTTCGGAGCCGATGACAAATCGGTAGCCGTCCGCGTCACATCCGGAGAACGCGCCGCACAGACCGCCGCATTTACCGACACAGCCGTTGACCGCCGCACGGAGCGTATCGTTGTCGGCATCGGGCAGAAACAGACACAGATTTCCTGCGGTTTCCTTGACCGATGCCAGCTGATGGGCAAGCAGCTCCCGTTTCAGTCGGACAATTTCCTGCTTCTGTTCGGAAACGGTATTCTGCACACGGCAGAATGCGTCGTAAGTCTCCTCGGCTTTTGCCGAAAGTGCGGTTGATATCTGCGAAAGCGCCGTCTGCCGCATCCGATAGTCCAAAAGTGCCCTCTCACCGCAAACGAGCGTCAGCCGCATACCGCCCTTCCAGCGGATGGCATCGATGATGCGGATCATACCGACCTCACCCGTGCGTACGACGTGCGGTGCACAGCAGGCACAGACATCCCAGCCGGGAATCGTGACAATGCGGACATCCTCGGTAAGCTCCAGCTTTGCGCGGTATTCGAGCGTTTCCAGCACCGCCGCATCGGGATAGGTAACCTCGACAGGCACATTCTCCCAGACCGCACGGTTGGCACGCACCTCCACGCAGGAAAGCTGTTCCGCGGTCAGCTCCCCGGAGGTGTCAAGCGTCATGACCGTATCCCCGAGATGAAAACCGACGTTGTCGTAGCCGAACATCGTGTGCAGAATCCCCGATACAATGTGCTCGCCCGTGTGGTTCTGCATATTGTCATACCGCCGCGCCCAGTCGATCTCGCCCTCAACCATGGCGCCGACCGTCAGCGGTGCATCGGTCGTATGGTACACAATGCCGTCTTTGATCTGTACATCGGTCACACGGGCACCGCCGAGCGTTCCCCGGTCACAGCCCTGTCCGCCCTGCTCCGGGAAAAACGCCGTCCGGTCGAGCGTGATGATATAGTGTTCCCCCACAGCCTCGCAGGACAGCACCTGCGCCGTGAAGGTTCTGATGTAAGCGGATCGATTGTAAAGTAAGTTTGTCATAGTGGTAGTTTCCTTGTATTTATGTAAATGTTTCGGAGGTTCTGTATCACCGTATATCAGAAATCGGGACGGAGATTGTGTCATGATGCGACTCATCCGTCACCTTCGGTGCCACCTTCTCTCACCAGAGAAGGCATGGTACGGAATATCCCTCCCAGCGGTTCACCGTATTTCTATGAACTCACATTTATTCTACCACAAAAACCGGAAATGCACAACCCATTCTTGACAATTTTTCGCGCGTATGATAAAATAGAGGAAACAAACCAATGGAAAGGACACCTCCCATGAACAAATATTATCTTGAAAAAGCCGACATCAACAACCCCAAGCTCTACGAAACGGAAGTTGTCTCCGACACCGTCATTGATATTCTGCCCGACGAAACCGCCTTTTTCGGCGTGAAAACCGCCAATGCCCGCAAAAACGCCGAGGTTTTCGCACCGGGGGATACGTTCATCCTCGACTTCGGTCAGCATTGCGTCGGTTATCTTTCGTTCCGTATGCGCCATGATGACCGCTACCTTGATGCACCCGTCAAGGTCAAGCTGCGCTTCGGCGAAACGGCATATGAAATCTCCCGCGATTTTGCGTCGTACCACGGCGGTCTGTGCGCTTCATGGCTGCAGGAGGATACCGTCTCCATCGACTTCCCGGAGATCGTCAGCCTGCCGCGCCGCTACTGCTTCCGTTATCTGGAGGTTACCGTCATTTCCTCGCCGCGTCCCGTGCGTCTGACCGACTTTGCTGTCCGCTGTGTGACATCGGCTGATTACAACAACCTCGAGCCCCTGCCCACCGGCACCGATCCCGACCTTGTCAAGATCGACGCCGTTGCCGCAAAGACACTTGCAGACTGTATGCAGACCGCATATGAGGACGGTCCCAAGCGCGACCGACGGCTTTGGACGGGTGACCTCCGTCTGCAGGCGCTGACCGACTATTACCTGTTCAAAAACGACCGCCTGGCGCGCCGCTGTCTCTACCTGTTCGCCGCGTGTGAGGAGGACGGCAAGTACCTGCCCGGATGCCTTTATCAGAAGCCGGCTGTCTTCTTTGACGACGGCATGGGCATCACCGACTACGCAATGCTCTGGTGTGCCGCGCTCTGCGACTACTTTACATATACCGCAGACGAGGTGACCGCGCGTGATCTCTACCCCGTGGCACAGCGTCAGATGGACCTTGCCTGTTCGCTGATTGACGGGGAGGGTGTTCTGCACTTCCTCGACGGGTGGTTCTCGTTCATCGACTGGGCACCGGCGATTGAAAAGCGCATTCCCTGCGAGGGGGTTGTGCTTTATGCAATGGAAAAGATGGCTTCCCTTGCCAAAGCCCTTGGCGATGAGGCACACGCGCAGGCTTGGTCTGACAAGCTCGATGACACCCGCAAAAAGGCATACGACCGCTTCTTTGACAAATCCCGCTGTGCGTTCTACAATGCCGACATCGACACGCCGCAGTATTCCGTACAGTCGCAGGCATGGATGATTCTCGGCGGTGCCATTACCGGTGAGGAAGCAATCGCCGCTCTGCGCACCTGCCTTTCCTCCCCCGACGCACTGAAGCCCGTCACGCCGTATATGCACCACTATGTTGTCGAAGCGATGGTCAAGCTCGGCATGATGGAGGAAGCAAAGGACTACATCAAGTCCTACTGGGGCTCGATGATTGCAAACGGTGCCGATACGTTCTGGGAAGCGTATGACCCGAAGAATCCCGAGCTGTCGCCCTACTCCGACCCGATCATGAACTCCTTCTGTCACGCATGGAGCTGCTCGCCGTCGTATTTTATCAGAAAGTATTTTATTTGATCGGAATTTCATATATAGAACTTCACATACCTCTTGACATATCAATCCAATCATGATAAAATGCCTTTGAAAGGGGTGTTGCGCTTGCGGATTTGGATAACATATCTTTTACTTGGCTGTGTATTCTTTTCAGTCATTGCCTGTGCGGATGCCGGTTCTGCGTATACCGCACCTGCGCCGTATGAATCCACAGCGGAATCCGTGATAACGGGATCACCGTCGGAGAAAACTGAAACCGAAAACCAAAAACCTGCGGATGATATCATCGTTGTCGATGACGTGATTTGGGCAGTACAGCCGGACGTTGATCTCAACCGCCTCGATGTCGATTATCCCGAAAATTCACTGGTGATACTGAACCGTTTGAATCAACAGTTTCAGGCGTATGAAGATCATCCGGAACAACGCTTTGCGGTTGCCGTCGGTTTTCTGATGGACATCGGCACATTTCAGCTGACCTCCGAAATGCGTGAAACGGAAGAACATCGTTTGGCGCTGGAGCACCGCCTGACATGGAACGGTTTGGATGCAGAAACGGCTTTGCAGTATTATGAACATCACGCCTGCCATAGAAAAGGAAAGGAAGAAACGTATATATATCAGAGTGATGATCTTTGGTGTCAATATCTGAATGTGATTTTTCAGGATGTTTACGCCGAATACCGCTCCTGCGGTATAGAGGTGATTGTATTGCAGGAACCGGAACGATTTCAAAGCACCGGTATCCCGGGTACGGTACTTCTGATCGGTACACAGGAACAGATACGTTCCATTCAAAACGATAAGCCCTACGTATGGTATGTGGGGCTTGCGGAATATCATAAAATATATTTGGAGGATAATTATTACGAAAACACATCAATAAAAAATGGTGACTTTGTTTGTTTTAATCCTTTCTATGAATTGATCAACGATTCTTCCCATACAGGCTGAAATAGAACAAAATACAACAAAAATATCCGATTCCCTAATGTCTAAAATAGAACTATCTGATACTGATAAATCAATTCCCGTTAGGATTTGGTTAAAATATAATGATGAAGATCATTATACTGATTGGAATTCAGGTTGGCGCATTACAGACGATTTCATTGATCATTTAAGCGAAAATGGATATCTACCAGAATGAAAACTGTACTATATCTCATACTACTGACTTTCATATTGATTTCATGTACTTCAAAAAATCTACAGGCAGAAACTTTGGCTACAACATCACATATCATAACGACCGCCACATCGGCTGTCACAACGGCAGAAGCACCACTCCCACTGACCGACGATGAACTCACTGCACTTCTGACGCCAAAGGACGGAGAAGTGCTCCTGCTCGGTCAAATTTTGTATGTCCCTGAACAAAATCGTGTAAGTATCAACATCGAACACGCCGGCGGAGAACCCGCGCTGTACCGATACGCTCCCAAACTCTCCCCGATTGATTCACAAGCCGTGATTGTACAGAACCGAATGATAACGACACAGCCGGAGTACAACACAGACCGTCTGACCCCTGCCGCTGTTCTCTGTATCCCCGATGATTCTTTGGACGGATGCCCGATTCAGCCGGAGCATATCAAGGTCATCGTGCTTTTGGAAGAATATGACTATTCCGATATCCTCCCCTGTCTTCCCGGACAAACCTATCCGACCCCCGTTTTCCCAACCGAATATACCGAACTTGCAAAAAAGCCAAGTTCCAAGCACAAACTCGGTTATGTAGTAGAAGCCGGCAGCGGCAGTCTGTGCGTTGCCGGGCTGCCGCGCCTGTCAGTCGACCTGAAAACATTCGGCATCGAACGTCCCGGCAATCAGCTGCTCGTCAAATATAACGAAACCACCGTCTGTACCGAAAACGGAGAACCGTTTGACCCTGCGACCCTGAAACTCGGCGATATCATTGCCTTTCGCGCAGGTGAGGGTGCTGTGCTGCAGGAATCCGCGCCCGCACGGCTGACGGGCATTTTGCGTGAGATCGTTGTTCTCGGAAGAGCAGTTGAGTGAGAAACATACATGATTTACCTATAAACAGCGGGCGATTCACTGCGGCATACCTGACGCGCTCGCACCTACGCCCCTACAAAGACAAAGGAGCCATCCCATGACCGCTGAACAAATCACAACTCTCCGACAAATCCTTGATTCCTCCCAAAACCTCGTCTTCTTTACGGGTGCCGGCATTTCCGTGCCGTCGGGGATTCCCGATTTCCGCTCGGCAGACGGGCTTTACATGCAAAGAGAATTTGAGGGCGCGACACCGGAGGAGATCATTTCGCATACCTATTTTTATCGTCACCCCGATATCTTTTACCGGTTCTACCGTGAGAAGATGCTCTATCCCGATGCCCGTCCCAACGATGCACACAAGTGGATTGCGTCTTTGCAGAGTGATACACGATGTGTCAGCGTCGTGACACAAAACATCGACGGCTTCCACACCGAGGCCGGTGCAAAAACCGTCTTTGAACTGCACGGTACGATCCATCGAAACCTCTGCCCCTTGTGCGGTGCGTGCTATTCGCTTGATGAACTGCTGTCAAATCTTGATGACGACGGCATTCCGCGCTGTCCGCGTGACGGCAGAATGCTCAAGCCCGATGTGACCTTGTACGAGGAGCCGCTGGACGGCGCGACCATTGACGGTGCGACCACAGCGATTGCAAATGCCGACACCATGGTCATCATCGGCACGTCACTCGTCGTTTATCCCGCCGCGTCGTTTGTCCGCTATTTCCGCGGCGAGCATCTGATCCTCATCAACAAGTCCGAGACCGCTTATGACAGCATGGCGGAGCTTGCCATCTATGAGGACATCATCGATGTGATACATGCGCTGCATGGGGATATGCCGTCCTGCGGCACATAAGATGCGCACCTGCGGCATGATCCGGACAGGAACAGGAAAAAATGTTCCTTTTTCGTCTTGAAATGTTCATAATTGTGTGGTATAATGGATATTGCCGATGAGGCAATGCGTTGATTTTCGGGAAAGGAGCGGATCGCATGGCGGACAAAAAGCACGACGGCAGAAAGATCATTGCAAATAACAAAAAAGCCTACCACGATTATTTTGTCGATGAGACGATGGAAGCCGGCATCCAGCTGTTCGGTACCGAGGTCAAAAGCCTCCGACAGGGAGGCGTGAATCTCAAGGATTCGTACTGCTATATCGAGGACGGCGAAATTTTCGCCACCGGCGTTCACATTTCCCCCTACGAAAAGGGCAACATCTACAACCGCGATCCTCTGCGTGAGAAGAAGCTGCTCATGCACAAGCGCGAAATCCTGCGTCTGCTCGGGAAGGTCGGACAGGAGGGCGTAACGCTCGTTCCGCTGTCGCTTTACTTTTCCGGCTCGCGTGTCAAGCTCGAGCTTGGCATCTGCCGCGGCAAAAAGCTCTACGATAAGCGCGAGGACCTTGCAAAAAAGCAGGCCGCACGCGACGTCGAGCGGTATACCAAATCAAGAAACCGGGAAGACTGATTCCCATACCTTACACCGGACGGGTTCTCCACCCTCCGGCCGCATGGGTCCGTAATGGTTTCGACGGGGATCCTGCGGTATTGTAAGCGGGCAGTGCTTGGGGGACGCACTCAAATCTCCTCCCATCTTAAAATTAAACGCTAACGATAACGTTGCTATGGCTGCCTGACATCGGTTGACGTACCCTCGGGTGCGTGAATCGCTGTCAGCGGTGCTGCGGTCATTTGTACCGCCCGTCCTCCCCGGGAGTACTGCGGCCCGGGCTTGGGCGTCAAATCAGCAGTGCACGTGCACTCCCCGTATGTTGTTGAAGGAGTCATGAAAAAAACAACTGGTCAATCGGTAAGCCTGTCGGCCGGCGTACCGTGAGATGAGATAAAAAAGACCGACTGCGCCCGGAGAAAGCGGTATCAAGGGGTTTTCGGACGAGGGTTCGACTCCCTCCGGATCCACCAAATAAAAAAGACGAGTTCACTCGTCTTTTTTTATTTGGTCGATTCAGGCGCAGCAAACCCTGCAAACTGCGAATCCAAGATAAAATAGTTCCACATT
>JAFTLK010000200.1 GCA_017455975.1 Clostridia bacterium
AGCAGCAGGAGCTTACTGAGAAAATCGAAAGGCTGTCTGCCGAGCTTGAATCTGAAAAGCAAACAACTGTCGATGCGGAAACATGGATTTCACTTCTCAAACAGTATGCCAATCCCACCGAACTGACAGCGGAGCTTCTGAATACGCTGATTGAAATGATCGTCATTCACGAAGCAACCACCTTGGACGGTATGCGTGAGCAGAACATTGATATCTACTACCGCTTTATCGGCAAAATTGAGTAAAAACAAAGATATGAGTGCTTATGCAAGTAGGCGTAGGCACTCGTACATAACCAATATCTTTAGGTACGGGAAAACGGTACTTCTTATCCCGATATTACGATTCTTCCCGGACTTGCGTCTGCTCTGAAAGTTTCTATTGACTCCTTGCTTGGTTATCCATCGCAATCATTAACCGAATATGATCAACGATATAGTGAAAAAGGCTATTATTGGGGATTGTTGCCTAATAATCTTTGCCTTGAAATTATGCGTATCAAGCCGCCGATTACACCGTACAAGGTACTTGATATCGGGTGTGGTGAGGGTAAGGATGCTGTTTTTCTTGCAAAAAACGGATACGAAGTAACCGCTTTTGATATTTCAGAGCATGGTTTATCCAAAGCACGTGAACTTGCCGATCACTGCGGTGTGGAAGTAGATTTCTTCAGAGCAGATATAGGTGATATTAGACTTAAAACCGATTTTGATATCATTTTCTCAAGCGGCGTATTTCATTATATCCCTCAAGAAAAGCGCAGTAACGTTATTGAAAACCTCAAAGCGCATACTACATCAAACGGTATAAACGTAATAAATGTTTTTGTAAGAAAGCCCTTTATTCCATTGCCGCCTGACCTTGAAGAAAGCGAACTCACAGCAGGTGATTGGAAATCCGGAGAATTATTTATGTATTACCACGATTGGCTGTTTCACAAGAATGAAGAACGGATTTTTGATTGTAACAGCAGTGGGATTCCACATAAGCATTGTATGGATGTAATGATTACAGAAAAGATTTAAGGCAAGTCTCGGCAGAAAACTTTGTCGAGACTTTTTCTATACAAAACCGTCCTTTTGCACTCAAAGTAAAGTTTTCAAAAATTATGGGGTTATGGTTATATGTATCCGGCTGTGCGCAGCGCAGATACAACATCACATCATATTGACACAACATGCAGATTGTGATATAATACGTTCAGAATCCCATGCCCGGAGGAATGTACGATGGATCACCGCTATGCATATCAAACTTATACTGTCCCCTGCAGGGAAAACCGCCTTTTGCTGGTCACAGATGTCCATAACTGTCACATTGACTGGTATGATACAACGGCAGAAGACCGTCTTTCTATGATGTGCCGCAGTTTTGCCGAGCACTATGAACGTCAGCCGTACGATGCGATCCTGTCGCTTGGCGATTATTCACTCGACTTTTGGAAGTGGAACGAGGGCGGTTCCTATCTGTGGAATCCGCCGATCAGCCGGACAGCAGAGTTTGTTCGACAGTATATTCCGCAGCTGCCGACGGAGTTTTTCATGATCCCCGGCAATCATGAGCAGTACAGCCATGAGGATTGGCGGCGCATCACCGGCAGACCGCGTGAATATGCCGTGGTGTACGGCGATTATGTGTTTGCCATGCTGGATACCTTTGCGGGAAATCTGAACCCCACAGAGAATCACGACGGCTGTTATACCGGCATCAACGCGGCATTTTTGTCAGCTGTGCTCGACGATCACCCGGACAAAACAGTCATCCTTTGCGCACACGATATCATACCCACAATGGAGCAAAATCACGCGGCACAAACGCTGATTCAGTCGGAGCCGCGGATCGTCTGTGCGTTTGCAGGACACATCCACCGCGACAATACCGTGCTTCTGCCGCCGTCGTGGCGGTGTCTGCCCGTGTTTTACTGCGGTGATTTTTCCTATAACAGCGGAAGAACCGGGGAAAAGAACTGGGGTTACCGACTGCTGAACCTGAACGGTGAGACGCTTTCCACCGAATACATCAGAGTCTGACAGCTTCGTCCTCGAATCTGTCCGGAAAGGAATTTATGGAATCATTTATTTTTGCAATCAATGCCGTTCTGCCGATCATCCTCACGGTCGCCCTCGGTTATATTCTCAAAAAGATCGGCTTCATGGATAAAACGTTCGTAAAAATGGCAAACAAGCTGGTTTTCCGCGTCTTTCTGCCGTGTATGCTGTTTCTCAATGTCTACAAAATCGCGTCGCTTGGCGATATAGACCTCGGATATGTGGCATACGCCGTTCTGATGGGGGTGTTTATCTTCGTCGTGGGTTTGCCGGTCGTCATGCTGCTGACAAAGGAGCCCGGACGGCGCGGTGTCCTCTGGCAGTCCATTTACCGCTCCAACTATGCATTGATCGGAATTCCGCTGGCACAGTCGCTGTTCGGTGATGAGGGTGCCATGGTTGCCTCACTTTTGTCGGCGTTTGTCGTTCCGTCGTTCAATATCTTTGCTGTCATCAGCCTCTCGACCTTCCGCTCCGACGGCGGAAAACCGAATCTGCGCGGAACACTCGACGAGATCCGGAAAAATCCGCTGATTGCCGGTATTCTTGCCGGTGTGCTGGCGCTTGGTATCCGTGCGCTGTTTGTCCGTGCGGGCATCGGCTTCCGGCTGTCGGATATCAAGCCGCTGTTCCGGGTGCTGGAATATATGTCCGGCATGGCGACACCGATGGCGCTTTTGTGTCTGGGCGGTCAGTTTGAGTTTTCTGCGGTCAGAGAGCTGCGGCGTGAGATTCTGTTCGGTGTGCTGATGCGTACTGTCATTGTTCCTGTGCTCGGCTTGGGCACAGCTTATCTGTTCTTCCGCGATGTGTTCGGCGGTGCGCAGTTTGCCGCGTTTGTCGCGGTATTTGCCACACCTGTTGCCGTATCCAGCGTTCCGATGGCGCAGGAAATGGACGGGGATGTGACACTTGCAGGACAGCTCGTCGTCTGGACAACGCTGATTTCGGCGTTTTCGGTATTTATGGTGTCGTTTTTGCTGAAGGCGGCAGGGGTGTTCTGATACTATTGGATATTTTCAAAGAAGACCGTGTTTTTGATGCGGTCTTCTTTTTCACAAAAATATTGTGCGATATATTGCAATTATCTGACAGGTGTGATATAATATAAGCGAAAATAACAAAAACGATTCGGAAAGGATGCAGTACCATGAAAAAACAAGTATCGGCTGCAGTGCTGCTTTTGACCCTGCTTCTCAGCTCGACCATGATCGCCTGCGGCAATGACACATCGGGAGACGCAAAAGCAACAGAGGGCAGTGCCAACGAAACAGAAACCGTGACGGAAACGGCTGATCCGTATGCCGCACAGAAGGCAGTTTTTGATGCTCTTCCCGCACTCGACCTCGGCGGCGCGGAATTTGTCATTGCGGCACAGGCTGGTGTCGGCAATTCGGAAACGGAGATCTACATTGAAGAAGCAGACGGTGATGTCATCCATGATGCTGTCTATAAACGGAATCTGGCGATCAATGAACGCTTTCACTGCGAGATCCGTGTCAATGGCTGTGCAGTGACGTCGACTGTCAAGCAGGCAGTCCAGGCAGGTGACGCATCTTATCCGCTGGCTTTCCCGAATATCAGCGAAGCGGCTGTGCTCGGACAGGAAAACTATCTCATGAATTTCCACGATTTCGATGTCATCGATCTGTCCGGAAAATGGTGGGATCAGGGTACTGCGAATATGGATATCGGCGGACGCGTCTTTTTCATGAGCGGTGATATCAATATCCTCGATAATGATGTTACGTATATCATGCTGTTCAACAAGCAGCTGATTTCCGATAATGATATGGAAGAACCGTATCAGCTCGTCCGTGACGGTACGTGGACGATTGATGCCTTTGCCGAAATGTGCAAGAACATTTCCATGGATGTCAACGGCGACGCGCTGATGGACGAAAATGACCGTTACGGTTACGTCACAACACAGCAGGGACCGAACACCTTCTTCTACGGTTCGGATCTGAAGTATGTCGAATTCGATAGCAATCATGTTCCGTATCTGCAGGTTGATTCGACCAAGGTTACGCAGGTTCTGGAAAAGGTTGTCAATGTTACGGGTCAGGAGCATCAGGTTTCGTATCTGCCGAAGGATCCGCCTGTCGGAAAAACCATTTTTATGGAAGACCGCGCACTGTTCTACGGCGAGGTTTTGTCCTATATCATCAACCTGCGCGATATGAACTCGGAATTCGGTGTTCTGCCGATTCCGAAGTTTGATGAACAGCAGGACGGTTATATCACCTACTGCGAAAACAATTCCTCTACCGCAACGATTCCGAACGCAGGCGATCCTGCGTCGGCGGCAACGGTGCTTGAGGCAATGGCGATTCAGTCCCACATGACGGTCACGCCGGCGTATTATGAGGTTGCGCTGGAGCGTAAATATTCGCGTGACGAGGAATCCATTGAGATGATCGATATTGCGCTTGCCAACCGTATTTACGATATCGGGCGTGTATACACCTCCCTTGGTATCTCCGGTGTCTTCCAGGATCTGGCGGCAAAGGGTTCCACTGATTTTGCGTCCGCGTTCGCAAAGCGTGAAAAAACGGCATTGAAGAAGCTGGCGACGATTATCGAAGCATTCGATGCTATGGAATAATGTGTTTTCTTTCGGAAAGACCGTGTTTTGGGGCACGGTCTTTCTTTTTGAAAAAATGACATTCACTCTTGCAAATGCGGAATGATTGTGATATAATGACAGGGAAGACATTCAATCATGAAACAGGAGGTTTATCATGGAACACAAAATTTTAGCCCGTTATCCGCTCGGCAACCCGCGCCGCCTGTGGCAGCAGGACAACTTCGTCTTGTCGACCTTTTCGGCAAAGGGTGACAATATGCGCGGCATTCTCGAAACCTGTGCAGACGCAGGCTTCACGATGGTCGAAATCGGCTGGGCAAGCCATGAACAGGCAGAGGAAGCACTCCGCATCTGCGAGGGACTCGGTCTGGAGCTGGTCTATCAGGACTTCTCTCTGTACGGTGGTATGCAGCTGCATCAGATGGACAGAGCACCGCTGAAACCGGCTGACATCAAGGCGGTCTGTGATCATGTCAGACCCTATAAGCGTACGATCGGTTACTACATCTGGGATGAGCCGTTCAAGGATGACCAGCTCATGGAA
>JAFTLK010000201.1 GCA_017455975.1 Clostridia bacterium
CCACAGCATGATTTTTCATGAAAACGAAAAATCGTGTTAAAATATCATCTCATTATACATAGAATATTATAGCACCAATATTAATTTTTGTCAATATTTTTTCGCAACAAAAGGTTTACGTTTCGTTCCACTTACAGAACATGCCCGTGTGTGACGTTATTTTGATTCATTGATACTGTCACACGTAAGATCATTACACTGGAGATACTTGCCGCAATCCGGCAATCTCATATAGATTGGTACAATATTATTACGCTTGCAGATGGTTGCTGGAACCGGTGATCGCTGCGGCAGAATGGAGACTACTATGCAAAACTTTTCCATGAAACGAATGACTGCATGGATATTGACGATGGTCATGCTGCTTGGCATGCTGCCGCTCAATATTTTTGCGGCGGAAGATGCGTCAGGAACAGTGGGTGTCGAGCCATATGCTACAGGTGAGACAATCTATGTTCTTGCCGGTTCTGACTTCCAGCCAACAGATGCCAGCAACACTACTGGTGTGAGTTTGCTTAACAAAATCCTGGACAAGGTGGATGATAAATATACCACCATGGATGGATTTATCTTTGCTGGTGACTATGACTATAATTATAATGCGTCTCAGTCCGGCAAGGAAGCTCTGCAGGCGGCTGTTCAGGCTGTCTATGGTACCGATATGGATGAGATCTATATCCAAGGTAACCATGATGTTGACAGCTTGGTAGGATCTGTCCTGAATTCAAGCGGCAACAACGACACCGATAACTACGGCGTCTTCGTCATCAACGAGAAGGATTACATGTGGTATAATGATGATGAGACTACCATCAAGAATACCGCAAACAACCTGAAGACCTATCTGAACGAAAAGAGAAATGCTGAATACACAAAGCCTATCTTTGTGGTTTCTCATCTGCCCCTGCACTACTGCATGCGTACCCAGGTCGGCGGTGGAGACGGCAAGCACGCCAACTACATTTTTAATGTGCTGAATGAAGCCGGCGCAGCTGGTCTGAACATCATCTTCATGTTCGGACACAATCACTCCCACGGCTGGGATGATCCCTATGGCGGTGCAGCTATCTTCTTAAAGAAGGGCGACAAAATTAACATTGCGCAGAACAGCACCACCAACTACAATGTCGAGACCCTGAACTTTACATACATGAATGCGGGTTACGTCAGCTACTATCGCAATGTGAACAGAGACGCGGAGACTGATCTGTCCATGACAACCTTCGCTATTACTGATTCTGATGTGACCATTGAGCGCTATACCGCCGACGGTCTGCACGACTTGAAGTCTGCTGGTGTGGCCAATACGCATGCCTCCACCGGTACTAGTGTAGACGGCAGTTGCAAAACCAACCACGGCGGTAACGAGACCTACTCCCCAGATACTACTGTGGTCGCCAGTGCCTATACTTTGACTCTGAATAAAGAGATTACGCCTGTTGACGGAGAAACCGAGAACCCCGACAGCGGTAATACCGGTTCCATCGAGCAGGTGACCTCTCTGGAGCAGAATGTTCCTTACATCATTGTGTGTGACCGCAGCAGCACGGTTTTGACAGGTGCTGCCAACGGTGATGATCTGCAGATGAGCGGAACTGCCAGTGTTGATACTACGGATTTGTGGTATTACAATGGAACCAATCTGATTTACGGTGATCCCAACAGCACCGGTGCTTATTTGAACATTGCCAGCGGCTCCGCAAGTATCGGTGCCATGAACAGTAACCAGACTGTCAGCAATGTATTCCTGAATAATGACGGTTCTACCTTTAGTATTGGCGCAGCCAACGGCCAGTATTTGAATCAGTATGGCGGCAGCAATTCTACCATTGCAGCAGGTTATTCCTCAAACGGTAACAGCGACGACGGCAGCAAGTGGCGCATCTACAAGGTAAATACCGGGTCTGCTGATACCACGCCGGTTTCTGTCAGTGCAAACGGTGTGACGGTCACTGCAAAAGGTCTTACCGGACTGACGGTATCTGCAAACAGCAAAACTGTAGAGGGCTACAACGCATATATGTCTTACGACATTACTCCTGCGGGTTACACCGCCGGAGATGAGGCTGAGGTTGTCATAGAACTGGATCTTACCCTGTTCGATACGTCCCGGCAGGTGATTGTGATTGACCCCACACTCGGTACACAGGTTTCCAAGAGTATTATTAACGGCAAGGTAACCTTTACCACGGACCATTTCAGCCCGTATGATGTGGCACAGACTGCTGCGGGAACGGATGACGGTACTTGGGTTACCATCACAGCGCCCACCGTGGGAACTACCACCTATCTCTACACTCAGGCAAACTCCATCACCGCCAAACAGAAGTACGTCATCGTCGGCAACGATCACGCTGTTGCCCTGATGGACAACAATGGTAGCATGGGGGCTCAGTCTGTTACCATCAATGGCAACACCATGACTTCCACCATCGCCTTGACCGAGTGGACTTTCTCCGGTTCCGACAGCGGCACCATTTATAACGGAAGTTATTATCTGCGTTATTCCACCACTGTTTGGTCTAGCGGTTTCAATCTGGCCAAAAGCGATTCTACTCTAACCTTTACTGACAACGGTTCCAATTTCAGAATCTATAATAATGCTAGCTATGGCACTGACTACTCCTTCTATTACTCTGGATCTGACTGGACCCGCAGCAGCGATCCTCAGTACGTCCGCCTGTACCAGCTGACCGACACTACCACTACTGGCGGCACTGCCGGCCTGTACGGCAAGCTGGAGGGCGAGTTGACCTACAATGTGACCAACGGTACCTCTGCCGACGACGCTCTGGCCGCTGTGAAGACCGGTATTGAAGTCAAGTATCACAACGGAGATGCCAACGCTGCCCAGACCTTCCCCGATGATGGTGAGGGCATGACCTGGACTCTGGATCCCAGTTACAACGGCAATGCCGCCGGCGAGTACAATGTTACCATTGCATACAACGGTGTCACGCTTGGTGTGGCAAAGGTTGTTGTCCCTGCTGTGAATATCATTGGCTACGAAATCAATTCTGCAGAGGGCACTGTCAACAAGGGTGCACCTCAAACCACACAAACCGGCGCACAGATCATCGTTAAGCTTGAGAACAACAGCTCTTACAATGTTCCTGTCACTGTGGCAATGCTGACCAATGCAGACGGCTCCGCCGTTTCCACAGATACCGTCGGCGATTTCAGTAATCTGACCTTGACCTACAACGGTGTCGAGATCACATCAACGTTCACACTGCATGTTATCGGCAGAACCGGCAACAACTATCCCGAATATCCCAATGAGGGGGCAGTTAAGGTCAATAAGACCGCAACCGGTATCGACTTCCAGTCCTCCGGTATTGCACAGGTCGAAGTTTCCGCATCCGGTGTTCCCGTAAAGAAGGGTGCTGACGTTGTCATTGTGATCGACACTTCCTCTTCCATGAGAGACAATAAAGTCGGTTCTACCGGTAAATCCAGAATTGAGGTTTTGTCAGAATCATTGGAGCAGATGCTGAATCAGTTCAAGTTGCCAGATGATAACGGTATACTTCCGGATATTGATGTTGCCATCATTGACTTCAATGGTTACTTTGATACAGAAGCAGGACCATATGACATGATCAGCCTGACAGATTCCTACCGAAACAATGCAGATTATGCAAAAATATTTACCGGAACCAATGTAGGTAAATATATCAAGAATGTCGGTCTGTCTGCATCCGATTTCGTTGAAATCAGTTCTGTCAATGCGAGTACAGTCGCTGCCAATTTCACGGGTAACAACTGCAAATCCGGTACCAACTATGACGGTGCACTTGAGAATGCTTATAATCTGCTTGCTGCCAAGCAGGCTGCCAATGGTGATGAGGAACGTGATTCATACGTCATTTTCCTGTCTGACGGTGCTCCCTTCCGCTACAACGGTTATAATAACGGTTCCGACAAGAGCACATATGACGAATGGAACAACTATCTGAGCGGTAATTTTGCTGATGAAAAGGCTTTGAAAGCTATGTACAGCAGCAATACTTATACGTATTTCTACAACGGCAACGGCGTGAATCATCCTCACCGCTATGCTGAAGCAATCAAGGGAACGCTCGGCGAACCCTACATGGTTGTCAGCAGAGATGCTGCCGGAAATACGCCTGCATATATGAAGCAGGTCAACGGTCTGGGTGCCACCATCTATGCAATCGGTTTTGGCTTGGCAGACGATGGCAGTGATAGAGATGGCGGAAAGGTAAGTGTTGCAACACAGCAGGAACTGATTGAGGTGGTTTCTTCCGGTGATGGCTATAACTACCCGAACGTTCAGTCTGCGGATGAACTGGTTACTGCTTTTACGCAGATCGTCTCTGCCATAAATTATGCTGCTTCCAAGGCTCGCTTTGTCGACCAGATAGGCGATAGCTTCAATCTTCAGATGGTAATAAGCAACTATGAAGTTGTTGATGGCGGCACTACTACGAATAAGACGCTTACTCCCAAGATTGAGATCATTTCCTACGATATTTATAGCCGTCAGGATTATTTGAACGGCACTATTACCGAGGATAAGATCGGTGACCGTAAGGGAACCTACACCATTCTTGAGACAGTTACTTTCAATGCTGACGGTACGGAAGCCTACTCGGACAAAAAGAGCGGTAACATCCTGAAGGATGGCGTGATATATGCCCAGAGTTTCTGGTACAATACCACGTCTGTTGCTGTCGCTGTTGATAATCTGTCCATTCCCACCGGTATCAAGGAGAATAATACCACAACCGGTTCCTCTAATATGCTTCCTGCTGAAACCTTCTACTGGAATATGGGCACTGTCAAGACCTCTGAGTTGGCAATGCGCTATTATGTCTATTTGGAAGGCTCCATAGAAGGCACTCTTGAAGCCGGTTCCTATGCTACCAACGAATTCGCAACCCTGTATTACAACAACTATCTTGAGAATCCTTGTTATAAGGATACGGTTTCCCCTGTCATGGCATGGAAGGAAGCAAACGTTTCCTACGCTTTCTATCTGGTAAATGAAAATGGTCAAATCATTGTCAACCAGACTACAGGACAGACCGGCTCCTTTGCCAACAAGATTGCTGTAACAAATCCTGTTGTATACGAAACCGTTCTTCTGAACAATGACGAGGAAGTCAGCTCCATCGACATCGCTTCCTTGGGTGTTCTTCCCGAAGGCTATATGCTGTATGACTTTAATGGCACCACCGGCGCAACCTATACCGTAACCATCAACTCCAATACCACCGGTGCATGGAATATTACCTCGGTAAAGGATGTTGCCACCACTTATGTTACGCAGTATGACCCCAATGATGCTTCCGCTTACTCCAATGCGCGGACCAATAACACTGTCGGCGATGACTATACGCACACTGTCGTCTGGTTTGCCGTTTTGTGGAAGATTCAGGCTCTGCCGGATACGGTCGTCATTGACTATGGTCTGCCCGTTGATATCTCCGTACTTACCAATGATATGTTCGGTGAAAAGGGTGAGTTGGTCGGTGTTGGCGCTTACAGAGATTCTCTGAATCTGGATGGTCATGATACTTCTTTGACATCTGGTTTCGGTAATACCTACATCGGCACCTACGGTACTGCAGAGGCATATACTAAAACAGGTAAGATTCGTTATACACCGAGCTCCATGATCATGAACGGCTATGAGAAGTTCGCTTATGCGGTCAATTATACCGGAAATGAGAATGCAGGTTACTATTATGACACGGTTACGGTAATTCCTGCAACGACCATTTATTACGAAGATGATTTCCTGACACTGGCTTCTTATACTGTCACCACAACAGATGGAAAATCGACCTCTACGGAAGATTTACCATCTAAATGGCGGCAGGAAGGCAAGGTAGTTGATGCAACGCAGGACGAAGACCGTCCCGGTCAGTACAGCCTTACCGATGCTAACAACATTTATGGCTATGACTCTGTCAACAATGAAATGTCTATCCATTCTCTTGGCTCAGCAAGAGTCGTAACTGTGGATGCTGACTCGTATGCTACAGCTTCTTTTGAGTTCTATGGCACTGGTTTCGATGTAATCAGCATGACAAGTAAAGATACTGGTGTTCTGGTGCTTCAGGTCTATCCGTATGAAAACGGTACTGTCAGCAAATCGGCATCTGTTACCAAGTTTGTTGATACCTATTACGGATATAAGCAGGAATCAGGTGATGCTGATGGTGATGGAACGATCGCGGACGGTGAGATGATTTGGGTTGTCGATCCGAATGTAGAAGAATGCTTGTATCAGGTTCCCGTCCTTCAGGTCGAAGGTCTGGCCTACGGCAAGTACAAAGTTGTTCTGACTGCATCTTACTACGATGCTATGAACAATCTGGATGACACCAGTTACGACCTGTATCTGGATGCGATCCGTATTTATGATCCAGCAAACGACGGTGCTGCTGACGGTTCTACCGACACTACCATCGAAGATGCTTACAAGGCCGATGGCGAATCCTGGCCTAGCTACATCGAGCTGCGCAACAAGATAATTGCGGCTGAAACTTTGGGGAATGCGGAGACCGATACTGTGGTTACGGGTCTGGTCTTCATTGACGGCAATGACAGAGTTGGCGACGCGCAGATCAGCGACTACATCAGCTATGGCCCCAATAACGAGGTCTATCTGGCTCCCGGTCAGCGTGTGGCGTTCCTGTTGGATACACCGGCTAATGTTGCCAATGTACATATTGGTATCAAGAGTGCCAACGGCGAAAATGGTACATACACCATTACCAATATTGCTCGGACAACGAACTCGGAGACCGGTGTTACCGCTGGAGATTACTACAGCGCAAAAACCAGTACTATCAACACCAGCACCGATATGTACTACGACATTACCGGCTACAAGAATGACATCATTGTCATCTCTAACACAGGTAACATGTATGGAACAACTGGCATTATCTCCCTGACCAATATTAAGTCTACATATACCAGAAATCCCAATGCCGCTGTCACGACATCCTCGACTGATGAAGATACAGAGACAGTTGTTTCCGGGGTAACTGAAGTATATATGACGCCTGCAGCAGCTGCTCTCACCCTGCGTTCTCTGAACGCTCCGGCTGTCGAAGATGAACCTCCGGTAGTCGTGGATCCCCCGGTTGTTCCGGATACAGAGGTCACACCTGATACCGAAGTTACCCCCGACACAGAGGTTACTCCCGAACCCGAACAGCCTCCGGTTGTTCCGGATGATGAGGAAGAAACCCCGGTCACACCGGACTATTCCGAAACCATCGAACTTCTCAAGAACCGCGTCTGGAATCTTCTCAAGAATTTCAGCCGTTTCTGGAAGCTTCCCATTCCCGTACTGTACTGAGAGGAGGATCAATACATGAAAAAAGCATATGTTAAGCCTCAGATCGTGTTTGAGGATTTCTCTCTGAATACAAATATCGCGGGTGATTGTGAAAGAATTGTTAATAATCCTTCAGAAGGAAGTTGCGGTATGCCCGGAAGTATGCCAGGATTAACATTGTTTATTAATGTTGAAACAGGATGTAATTTCGAATTAAATTCAGAAGAACATGATGGAATTTGTTATCATGTTCCCGTCGCAGGAAGTAACCTCTTCAACTCCTAACCCCTGAATCCCAAGAAAGAAAAGCCGCGCCGATCGGCGCGGCTTTCTTAAATCGAATGTAACTATGAGCAAAAAGCAAAACAAACGACAGATATTGCTGATCTGTACCGCTGTTTGCGCGGTGCTACTGATTATCATCATCGGCTTTATCGTCAGCGGTCTGCGGGGAGCTCCCGACGATCCTGCGGTGCAAACCGATCCTGTCACCACAGCGGCAGAATCTGTCACCGAACCGACGGCTGAAACACAGTTCATCATTGAAACAGTCGAAAGTGCGGATATTGCACTTCCGGAGGGATTGGTCATTGATGAGATCGGCAGCTACACCGGGCTTTATATGGAGGACGGCAGCGATGAAATTCTCTCCGGTATCCTCATGATGGTCGTAACCAACCACCATCAGAAGACCCTGCAGTACGCCGATATCTGTCTGACCGACGGAACCGATACCGCTGTCTTTTCTCTGTCAACGCTTCCGTCCGGCGAATCGGCGGTACTGCTTGAGCAGAACCGCATGACCTACGAAGCAGGGAAGCATCTGACACAGTCCGAGATGCGCAGTACGGTCTATTTCTCGGAAGAGCCGTCACTCTGTGAGGACAAATTGTCCCTGCAGGCGCTGAACGGTGTCATGAATGTCACCAATATCACAGATGAAGATATCACAGGTGATATCGCAATTTACTACAAAAACGCATCGGCGGACATGCTCTACGGCGGTATCACATACCGTGTTACCATCCGCGGCGGTCTGGCTGCCGGCGAGGTCCGGCAGATTGCCGCAAATCATTTTTCTGCATCCGGCAGCCGCATTATGTTTGTGACGGTAGGATGATATGAAAAAACTGTATTGTTTTGCCGGAATCGAACTTGAAATCGAGATCCCGGATGCCCTGATGTATGAAAATGAGCGGGATCTTGGGCCGTTCCGTGTGGACAGCGTCAGCCATCCGCACAGATTTACTTTTACGCTGAAAGACGAACTGTCAGAGCCGCAGGGAACCTGCATTGTGACACAAGGCGGTCTCCGCGTCTATGAAGACAACGACCTGTCTGTGCGGTACATCGGCTCTGTACAGCAATCATGGGATGGCGCCTATCTTCGTGTCAGCCACAAAGGGTTTGAACACCGTGCAGAGGTGAAGCGAAGCAGCTACACCGACCGAATCGGTGTGCAGACGGTGCTGAACAGTCTGGCGGCGGAGCATCTTACCGCACAGCATCACGCCGTGATCTTTCATTCCTCCTACATTGACATCGGCGGCCGCGGTGTCCTGTTCACCGCACCGTCCGGAACTGGTAAATCCACACAGGCACAGCTTTGGAATATCCATCGCGGAGCGGAGATCCTGAACGGTGACCGTGCGGCGATCCGTCCGACAAACAGCGGTGTGGAGGTGTGCGGAGTTCCGTTTTCCGGCAGCTCGCAGATCTGTCATAACCGCTCACTGCCGCTGGCGGCTGTGGTTTATCTTGAACAAGCGCCGCAGAATGTGATCCGGCGACTATCCGGATCGGAAGCGTTCCGCTGCATATGGGAAGGCTGCTGTGTCAATACTTGGGACAGGGAAGATGTGTCGGTCGTATCGGGTATCATCCAAACGCTGCTCACGACCGTTCCCGTGTATAAACTGTCGTGTCTGCCCGATGCATCGGCGGTAGCCGCGCTGGAAGGAGTTCTGAATCCATGAAGAAGACGAACATTGAACCGTATATCGCGACCTATCTGCACCAGAAGGGACGGAAGCTCGGATTGCCGATTGCCGGAAATTTCGAGCTGACCGCACGGTGCAACTTCCGCTGTCCGATGTGTTATGTCCATATGGATGCGGATGCGGTTGATGCGCAGGGCGGGGAACTGACGGCTGACGAATGGCTGTCCATTGCGACCGCCGCGCAAAAAAAGGGTATGCTGTTCGCACTTCTGACCGGAGGAGAACCCCTTGTACGCAAGGACTTCTTTGAGATCTATGACGGAATGAAAAAGCTCGGTCTTATGATCTCCATCAATTCCAACGGTTCCTTGCTCCACGGTGATGTGCTAAAACGGTTTCTCAAAGACCCTCCGTGTCGGTTCAATATCTCGCTGTACGGCGGCTGTGATGCAACCTATCAGAAGATGTGCGGCATTCCCGTATACAACGAAGTCAAAGAGAATATCCGCGCACTGCGCAAGGCAGGCGTTCCCGTCAGCCTGAATCTTTCCATCACGCAGTTCAACTGTCAGGATCTGGAACAGATCTACCGCGATGCCGTGGAGCTCGACGTCAACGTAAAAGCATCGGCCTATATGTATCCGCCCATCCGAACGAACGACGAGCAGTACGGTACCGGAACGCGCCTGTCGGCCGAGGAGGCCGCGGAGATGACCGTTGCATGGGACAAGCTGCGGCTGACCCCGGAGGACTTTGTCGAACGGACAAAGAAGATGGGACAGTTAATCGACGATTGCTGTGACAGCTGCTCGATGGAGACCGACGACGGTGTTCCGTGCCGTGCCGGTTCCAGCAGTTTCTGGGTAACATGGCAGGGAAAGATGCTGCCGTGCGGTATGCTGACAAGCCCGGCGGTGTATCCGTTGGAATCCGGCTTCGATGCCGCATGGGAAGAATTGATGCAGAAGACCCGCGAGATCCGTATGCCGGCGGGCTGTGTCAACTGCAGTTACCGCAATGTGTGCGGTGTATGTCCTGCGGTTTGTTATACGGAAACCGGGCATTTTGACTGTTCCCCGGACTATATGTGCCGCAAGACAAAGCATCAGGTGAATCTGATGCGGGCATTTGAAAAAGAAGTATCCAAAGAATCATAAGAACCCTATCGAATATAACAATGATGGCGAGGAGAGGTGATACCGTATGAAAAAGGATCTGACAGGGCAGAAGTTCGGCATGCTGACAGCGCTTGAACCGGCCTATACCGATCCCAAACGCGGCGTCATCTGGCGTTGTCTGTGTGAATGCGGTACGGAAAAAGAAATTCCGACCAACTATCTGATGCGCGGACAGAACAAAAGCTGCGGCTGTGCAGCGCGCGGCGGCAAGCGCAGACAGGATATCACCGGACAGACCTTCGGACGGCTGACCGCTGTTTCATTCAGCCACTACAATGAAAACCATATGGATTGCTGGCTGTTCCGCTGTGCATGCGGCAAGGAAATCGTTATGCCGGCGGCCAATGTCAAATGGAAGGGCACACAGAGCTGCGGTTGTCTGCGCTCTGAGCGCCTGCACGAGATCCACAGCATGGATCTGACGGGACAGCGCTTCGGCCGCCTGACGGCACTGCAGAGCACGGAGGAGCGCGACAGCTGCGGCTCCATCCTCTGGGAATGTGTCTGCGACTGCGGAGCGCACGTCCGCTATTCTGTCAGCAATCTGAACAGCGGGAATGTGCAGAGCTGCGGCTGTCTGCTTGATGAGTACCGTGCACGCGGCACCTCCAATCGGAGCGATGCGTTGGAGAACACCAATATCGGCGCGCTGATCGGAACCAAGCAGCTGCACAAGAACAATACCAGCGGCTGTACCGGTGTATGCTACAATCAAAAGCGTCAGAAGTGGCAGGCATACATTGATTTCCAAAAGAAGCGCTATTTTCTCGGCGTATACGATGTGTGTGAGGATGCGGTCAATGCCAGAAAGAAAGCGGAGCGCGCACTGCACGATCCGTTTATTACAAAGAATCTGGATTTTGTCGCAGAAGATACCCGTGAGAAATTTCAGACGTATCTTCTCCAATTAACACAGGCGTGAAGGTTACTTGCTATGAAACAGAACGAGCTCATCTATGTCGTATTTGGCGTAGGTGAGCTTGTAGTGTTCATCTGTTTTTGGATTGATTGCGAAAGCTCCTGCTTGCGTACGCGGTTTCATGTGATTTGGAGAGAAACCAATCCATATCCGTCAGATCATCGGATATACTTTGATAACAAATATTTCAATGTGAGGTAAGGAACATTGATTACCTTGACACCATTATTAGCTGCAATTGAAAATGAGGAAGACCGCACGCTGATTGCAGTGTTATATGAGACCTATGCAGTCGATATGAAGCGGTATGCACGGTCGATTGTCGGCGAGCACTTTGCCGAGGATGTACTGCACAATGCGTTCCAGAAGCTGATTCTGAATGTGGACGATTTGAAAGAGATGAGCCATGATAAGCGGCGGTTATACGCATTTACAGCGATCCGTTGGTGCGCGCTGGATGTCAAGCGTAAGGAGGAGAAATACACCGTCATTGAAGACGAATACATAGAAGTGATCAGCGAGACTACACCGTCTGTGATCGACAAGCTGCTTGACAGAGAAGGATATGAGTATCTGAAAACCTGTATCCGGAATTTGCGCGATCCCCTGCGGGAAGCGTGCGAAATGAAATACCTGATGCATATGAAGGAGCGCGAAATTGCACAGTCGCTCGGTCTGACCGAAAAGAATGTCAATGCGCGTATTTTCAGAGGAAAACATGTACTGCAGAAAATGATACGGGAGAATGACTGTCATGATTAACAAGAAAGTAGACGAAGCGGTATTCGATGCGATCCTTGAACAGGCATTGTCCGATGTCATCGAGGAGGACATCAAGAAGCTGCAGGAAGAGGACGCGCCATGCACGATCTCGGCGGAAGCCGATCAGAGGATCCGTCGGATGATCGCACAGGCAGGGAAACAGAGCAAAAAAACACAGGCAAAGCGCATTATCCGTGCGGCTGTGATCGTGCTGGCGGTACTTGTGAATGTGAGCCTCATCGGGCTTCTCATGGTTCCGTCGGTCAATGCGGAAGTGAAGAATGTGTTTGCGGAGTTGTTTGATAAG
>JAFTLK010000202.1 GCA_017455975.1 Clostridia bacterium
CGCGGGCATGATCTGTGCGCCCGCGCGGTCAGGCTCTTCCGGTGTCTGATCCATGACGGTGAAGACACGTTCCGCACAGGCAAGCGCGGAGAAGATCGTTGCCATCTGCTGGGAAATCATATTGATCGGCATCGAGAACTGGCGGGAATAATTGACAAAGACGACAAGACCGCCGACGTCAAAGCGTCCTGCAAGACACAGAAGACCGCCGATACCGGCTGTCAGTGCGTAGGAGATCTGCGAGGTGTTTCCCATGATCGGACCCATAACACCGCCCCAGAACTGTGCACGGAACTGCTTGTCGCGCATATCGTTGTTCAGCGTGGTAAACTCCTCGACGCAGATGTCCTCATGGTTGAAGACCTTGACGACCTTCTGCCCGGAAACGGACTCCTCGATGTAGCCGTTGACCGCACCGAGTGCTGCCTGCTGACCGGAATAATACCTTGTGGACAGCTTGGCGATTGCGCCGCCGCCTTTTGCAAAGATCGGAATGAAGACGATCGTGATGATTGTCAGCCAGACGTTGGTGTACAGCATCATGCAGAACGTACCGACGAGGTTGATCACGCCGGAGACCATGCCGGTCAGGGAGTGATTGATCATCATGTCGATGGAGTCGATGTCGTTGGTAAAGCGGGACATCGTCTCACCGGTCGGTGTGCCGTCAAAGAAGCGGACGGGAAGCTCCTGCACTGCGTTGAACAGATCACGCCGCAGCGCTTCTGTCGTGTTCTGCGAGATCTTCAGCATCAGACGCGCCTGTACATAGTTGGTCACAATGCCGACGGCATAGACACAGGAGAGGATCAGCAGCGTGGATGCCAGACTTGCAATGCGTTGTTCTGCGGTCAGTGTGGGTTCGATCAACGTGTTTATGATCGGTCTGAGCTGGAAGCCTGCATACAGCGAGGTTGCGGTGTTGATGAACATGAATAAGAACACCAGAATCAGCTGGAAACGGTATTTTGCGACATAGGAGAGGAGCCGTATGACGGTGGCACGCATATTTTTCGGTTTGCCCTTGGCACGGACACCGGGACCGCCGCCGCGTCTGGGACCGGGACCACCCATCGGACCTCTGCCGCCGGGAACGCCGGGCTTTCCTGCACCGGAATACTGCTTCTGCAGCTCTTTGAGTGAACGGGTGCCTGCTATGGTTTTCTGCGTATTCATTTATGCCAGCACCTCCTTTGCTTCACTTTGGTTGTTGGATTCCATCTGGGAGGCATAGATTTCCTGATATTCGGTGTTGGAGGCGAGCAGCTCGTCATGCGTGCCGATACCGGTGATGCGGCCGTCATCCATGACGATGATCCGATCGGCTTCACGGACGGAGCCGATGCGCTGTGCGATGATGATCTTGGTGGAATTCTTCAGCTCTCCGCGGAAGGCTTCGCGGATGCGCGCTTCCGTTGCCGTGTCGACGGCGGAGGTGGAGTCGTCGAGAATCAGAATCTTCGGCTTTTTGAGCAGGGCGCGTGCGATGCACAGACGCTGCTTCTGTCCGCCGGAGACGTTTGTACCGCCCTGCTCAATCTCGGTTTCATAACCGTCCCGGAACGCGCTGACAAAGCCGTCTGCCTGTGCATGGGAGGCTGCCGCGCGGATTTCGTCCATCGAGGCTGTCGGGTCGCCCCAGCGCAGATTGTCGATGACGGTGCCGGAGAACAGTGTATTCTTCTGTAGCACCATACCGACGCCCTCGCGCAGGTGATACAGGCTGTAGTCGCGGACATTGACACCGTCAATCAGCACCGCGCCCTCGTCGGCATCGTACAGCCGCGCGATCATCGAGACCAGCGTTGTTTTGCCGCAGCCGGTGGAGCCGATGATGCCGACGGTGGAGCCGGCGGGAATGTGCAGATTGATATGATCCAAC
>JAFTLK010000203.1 GCA_017455975.1 Clostridia bacterium
ACGGCACAGCGCGCCTACCGCGAGGCGGCCGCGTCGGCTGATACGGCAAAGGCGGAATATGACCGGATGAACCGCGCGTATCTTGACGAGCAGGCGGGCGTTCTGGCCGCTTCCCTGCGGGAGGGCGAGCCGTGTCCGGTCTGCGGCTCCCGTGAGCATCCGTTCCCGGCAAAGGCCTCGGCGGGCGCACCGACCAGAGAGGCGCTCCGTCGGGCAAAGAAAGCCGCGGATGACCTGTCCTCTGCGGCCGAAAAAAAGAGTGCCGCCGCCGGGGAATACAGCGGCCGCACAGCGGAAAAGGAGGCGGCACTGTTTGACGGCATCTGCGCAATGGACGGTGCGCAGGATGCGCCGCGTCCTCTGTCCGGTGAATGGGTCAGAGATGTGCTGTACGGGATTCTGCAGACGCAGACGGCGGCCGCACATGAGGCTCTGCGCATAACGGAGCTTGAACATGCAAATGCTCTGCAGGCGTATCGCCGCAAACAGGCATTGGAGGAGCAGCTGCCGCGTCTTTCCGAGGAGGAGACCCGGTATGCCGAGGCGCTTGCAAAAGAGACGGCCGATGCCGCCGTGCGGCAGACGCAGATCGGGGAAATACAGCAGCAGCGTGATGCGCTGCTTGCGGCCCTGCCGTATCCCGGCCGGACGGAGGCGGAGTCGCAGCTGCAGAACCTGCGCTTCCGGCACGACCATATCCGTAATATCGTGCGACGGCAGAATGAGCTGCTTGCCAACGCAGAACGCGATCATGCGGCGGTACAGGCGCAGGTAAAGCAGCTGAACGAGCAGCTGGCGGGCGCCGATACCCTGGATGCTGCGGTGCTTAAACGGCTGCGTGACGGTCTGTACACCGAGCAGGTGCACTTAAAAGAGCAGCGCGACGTGTTCCGCGCGCGATTCGAGCGCGTCGCCAGCGCGCATGACGCACTGAATGCACTGATCGATCGGGCAGCGGTTCTTGAGGAGCGGCGCGGACGCATCCGCATGCTGTCGGATACGGCGAACGGTGCCATCCGCGGCAAGGAACGCATTATGCTTGAAACCTATGTCCAGATGTCGTACTTTGACCGCATCCTATTGCGCGCCAACCGACGGCTGCTTGAAATGAGCGGCGGACAGTATGAGCTGCAGCGTGCCGATACGGCGGAGAGCAGCCGGGGACAAAGCGGACTTGATCTGCAGGTTATTGATCACTATAACGGCTCGACACGCAATGTGCGTACGCTGTCGGGCGGCGAATCGTTCCTTGCATCCCTGTCGCTGGCGCTCGGGCTGTCGGATGAGATCCAATCGTCGGCGGGCGGCATACGGCTGGAATCGATGTTCATAGACGAGGGCTTCGGCTCCCTTGACGAGGGAGCGCTCGATCAGGCGATCTCTGTGCTGTCAGGGCTTTCGCTCGGCGATTGCTCGGTTGGTATCATCTCCCATGTCGGCGCTCTGAAATCCCGCATTGAGCGCAAGCTCATTGTGCGGAAAACGCCGCAGGGAAGCCGTGTCAGCGTGGAGATGTGAAAAGAACATGAAATGTCCCCGTGTGTTATCGGTACATGTAACACACGGGGATCATCATTATTTGAGGTTTTGGTTACTGCTTGGGAAGCTCACCCCTATGCTTGGAGGGGATGACGCCTCTTGCGGAGGTACGGCCTTCAGGGATGATATCGCCGGACTTGGTGAGTGCGATCTTTGCCAGCAGCGGACCGACCAATTCGAGAATCATGACAGAGAACAAAACGATGTTGCGGATCAGCACGCCGTCGGCACCGAGGGGGGCTACCTGCAGGGACATACCCAGCGCAACACCTGCCTGCGGCAGAAGCGTGATGCCGAGGTACTTGCAGACGTTCGGCGGGCACTTCGTCCACTTGGCGCTTATGTAGGCGCCGCCGATTTTACCGACCGCACGGGCAGCCAGGAAGAGAACACCGATCAGTACGATACCGATGTCGGCAAAGCTCGTCAGATCAAGCTCTGCACCGGACAGCATGAAGAAGATGACAAACACCGGAGTCGTCCAGCCGTCGACACGTTCCATCAGTTCCTCGGAGTAATCACAGATGTTGCAGAAGATCGTGCCGAGCATCATGCAGACAAGCAGGGAGGAGAATCCGATATGTACCGGTCCGATCTCAAAGTGAAGCATGGACAGCGCGACGGTCAGCATGACGAATGCGATGGACATCGAAAGACGCTTGGAGCGGGAATGGAAGAACTTTTCCGCCCAGTCCATGATGAAGCCCATGGCGGAGCCGAGTGCGAGGGAGACAACAATCTCGATCAGCGGATTGACGATGATGGAGACGATATCGATGGCGCCGCTCTGAATGGCACGCGCGATACCGAAGGAAACTGCAAACAGCACCAGACCGACCGCGTCGTCGAGTGCAACGATCGGGAGCAGCAGATCGGTCAGCTCACCCTTTGCCTTATACTGGCGGACGACCATCAGCGTTGCGGCAGGAGCGGTTGCGGATGCGATGGCACCGAGGGTGATCGCAGCAGGGAGACCGATCTTGTCGGGCATGATAAAATGCAGGGCAATCAGTGCGGCATCGACGATCAGCGTTGCGGCAACGGCCTGAACGATGCCGATGACGGTTGCCTGCTTACCGGTTTTCCGCAGCTGGGACAGACGGAATTCGTTGCCGATGGAGAAGGCGATGAAGCCGAGTGCGACATCGGAGATGATACTTAAATTTTTAATGGATTCCTCGGTGGGGAAGCCGAGACCGTCGATGCCGAGCAGACCGAGACAGCACGGACCAACGAGAATACCTGCGACAAGGTATGCCGTGACAGCGGGGAGCTGGACTTTTTTTGCAAGTCGGGACATCATCAGTGCGGCAATCATACCGACGGAAATGGATAATAAGACAGTCATTTTGGTACACTTCCAGTTCTGTGTATTGTAGGGATCGCAGCTTTTCCGACAGATAATGACACCGCCGTTTAAGCCCAAATCAGATATATCATATCACAAAACAAAAAATAATGCAATAGCAAAACTGTACAAAGAAAACGGGTCACCGTGCCGTATAGTTAGGCTGGTTCGGTGACCCGTTCGAGTGACAGGATGACGATATTCTTTGAAAAACGCATGATGGACGGAAAAATCGCCTCAGGGCAGCTTTTTTCCGCAGACGTTGCAGTAGACAAAGTCCGACTGCAGCTCCGCTCCGCAGTAGGGGCAGAAACGGTTACCTTTACTGATTCTTTGCTGCTGCGCATCTGCTTTGGCATCCCGTTCAGTCCCGAAGCGTTCGCCCAGCGGATCGGGCTCCTCGCCGTGCTCGGTGATATCATACATGGAATAGCGGTTCTCGCCGGTGGCATTTTTGAAGTTGTAGACTGCATTGAAGACCGCGACGCCGATGAAGACGAGACCGAACAGCGCAAAGGGGCCGGCGCCCATGGATACAGCGAGACCTGTCCAGATGATGCCGAAGATCGCAGCGGCGATGCACATGATGCCGCCCATCATGGAAGGACCGCGTCCGGGCTTGATGCTTTTCATGAGTTATTTCTCCTCTCGGAATGAACTTTATTCACCGGCAAGTGCGGATACATCGACAAACGCATTGTCGGAGCCCTGTACGACAGGCAGCTTGCCGTCCCATGCCTCGATCTTCTGATATTCGACGAGCTGGTCGGTGATGGATTCGGCGAGCTTGCGGTTGGCTTCCGCCTGTGCCTCCGCCTGAATACGGACGATCTCGGCCTGCGCTTCTGCGGCGATGCGGTCCGCCTCTGCCTTTGCCTCTGCGTTGGTAATGGCGACCTGCTTGTCGGCCTCTGCCTTTTCAATTGCGGTCTTGTTCTCAATGACCTGACGCTGGTATGCCTGCTCGGCGAGCTGACGCTCTGCGATTGCATTCTGGTACGATTCTTCAAAGTCCATGTCGTTGATGTTGACATTGAGCACGGTTACGACATCAGAGCCGTACTTGTTGTTGACTGCACTCTGCAGGCTTTCGACCGCAGCGGTTTCGATGAACGAGCGGTTGGTGACCTGCGTCGTTTCAAGTGTACGGGCAGCGGCCTTGAGGGCAGAGGATACGAGCGTGACGTTGACGAGATCCTCATCGTAATTGGCGACGTTCTTGACAACATATGCGGCCATGCCGGGGTTGAGCTTATAGGTGACGGTGATGTCAGACATGTAAACGGCGGTCTGCTCGGACGATTCGCCCCAGACGGTATCGGTATAGAGCTGGTCGACCTGCTTGGTCATGACGCGGGTGATCGATTCGACAAACGGAATGTGCAGATACATGCCGGGGTTCAGTACATCGTCAGCGACCTGACCCATGGTGACCTTGACACCGACATAGCCCGAGGGGACGACGGTGAAGGTGGAGAGGAGGATAAGCGCCGCGGCAATGACGATGACGGCGATCAGGAGGACGGTGCCGGTGTGTTTTTTCATGATGGTTCCTTTCTGTTCTTACATATTATTTTGTTATTGTGAATTGATTGCATCCAAAAGCGGTCGGATGATTGGATTACGGATTCATTATAACACCGAGGCGGAGAAAAATCAAGAGGATTGAAAAGAAATTCATAGTTTGTTTACATGTGGAACTGTGACCGGATACGGAATTGTGCAAAATTGTATATAATCTGCCGGAAAATAAAATCGTGAATATCACAAAATCACTTGCAATGGTGAAAAATTTGTGATACAATATAACCAATCCAACCGGAACGGAATTTTTATAATGAAAGGATTTATAGTATGAAACACACACGGAACATATCTGTGCTGCTGGCAGTGCTTCTGCTCGCATCCGCATGTGCCACTGCGTGCGGTGATGCACAGCCGACAACCGATCCTGCCCAGACGACCGGCGGTACCGAAGCCGTCACGGAAGCTGTCACGGAAGAAGCGGAAAAGATCATTCTGGACTCCCTGCCCGACGGTATCGATTATGCAGAAAAGGAGATCCGTATCCGCATCAATACCTTCGACCAGACCCAGTATCAGTCGGAGATCTTCATGATGGGTCCGGAAGAGGCGGACGGCGATATCGTTCATGATGCGATTCTGGAACGCAACCAGATGGTCGAGGAGCGTCTGAACGTCAAGTTTACCTATGAGATCGTCGACTTTACATACGACAAGGTATATCCCGATCTGCAGAAGATCATCATGGCGGGCGACGATGTGTACGATCTGATCGTCGACCAGCAGTACGGTATGCTGAAGGTCGCCGCCGACAACATGCTTTTCAATTTCAACAACAGCGATGTCAACGATTTCTCTCAGGTCTACTGGTGGGAGGAATACATGGATGAGCTGCAGCTCAACGAGGATGCACGTTATCTCGTTGCAGGTGACTACTTCCTCGATGTTGTCGAAGTCGCTTCCGCGATCTTCTTCAATAAGGCAATGTATCAGTCGCACTACGAAGACCCCAACGAGCTCTATCAGCTTGCCTTTGACGGCAAGTGGACCATTGATGCACTTGGCGCATATGTCAAGGAATTCTCGCAGGACATCGACGGCAACGGATCCCTCAACGACGGTGACGTATTTGCCATGAACCTGTCCCGCAACTACATGGATGCGCAGGTCTTCGGCTCCGGCGTTGTCTTCATGGAACGCGGTGATGACGGTTATCCCGTTCTGAATCTGGAGGACCCGCTGATTACCACGGTCATGGAAAAGATCGTTGCCAATTACATTGAACCCAAGAAGACCTTCAACTTCGGTACGGTTGCCGGTGTTACCGAGGCGGAATACTATCAGAATCAGCGCAAGGCGTTTTCCGATCAGAAGCTTCTGTTCCTCAATGACTATATCGCGGCGGTCAAGGATCTGCGCGATATGAAGGATGACTACGGAATTCTGCCGATTCCGAAGGTCGATGAATCGATTGATCGTTACCGTTCCGTCTCGCACGACACCGCACTTGTCGGCGGTATTCCGACGACCTGTCCGGAGGCCGACAAGATCTGCACCGTTCTGGAAGCGCTCTGCTCGATGAGCCATAACACGACGATGAAGACATACTTTGAATCCGCAATGAAGGTCAAGTATGCCAGAGACGAATCCTCCTCGCAGATGATCGATCTGCTGCATGACTCCATTACCTCGAGCTTCTGCTATGCATTCAGCCCTCAGATGAATGATTATCTGGAAATCTTCCGTTCTCTGTTCGACTCCGGTAAGGCGACCTACACAACGGAATATGCAAGAAAGCAGAAAGCGATTGCTAAGCTGTATGATAAGATGATTGCCGCATATGAGGACAACAACGGCTGATTGCCGCATGGCCCTGAAATGAAAGGATACAGCACATGAAACGACTTCTTTGTCTGCTTTTGGCAGTTGTTTTTGCATGCTCCAATATGCTTGGGATGACGGTGTTTGCTCTTGCATCATGTGAAGACATTGGTGAGACCCATAATATGGAAGCTGTAAGTTTTGAGTGGAATGAATTCACATATGCATCCTGTGTCGTGAATGTACGATGTATTGTTTGCGATGTAACGGAAGTACATGAGTGTACAATTACCAGATCAGAAACTGCAGGCGAAATTCTATATACTGCAACATTACATTTGAACGGTCAGACTTTCAGTACAACGCATTCCGAACCGCTCCCGCCCCCACCGGATCCCGGCCATTCCTACGGTTCTCCCGTCTTTACATGGAACGATGACAATACGGCATCCGCATCCGTCGTCTGTTCCCATTGCGCGGAGGATGCGGCGGAACGCACTCTGACGGCAGCATGCACCGTCACGCAAAATACAACGCCTGCGAGCTGCGGTTCCGTGGGCGAGACCGTTTATATCGCTGAGGCGGTGCTTGACGGTGTGACGTACAGTGATACCAGAACCGTTGCGATTCCCATGCTTGACCATGTGTTTACCGCTCCGGAATTTATCTGGGATGAGGACACATGCGAGGTGTTCTATTCCTGCACCGTCGGCGGTGAGCAATATCGGGATGCATGTACTGTTGCAAAGAAAACCGAGTATACAAGCTGTACCGAGCCCGGAACGCTGACTCTGACCGCTTCCGTCACGATCGGCGGGAATACCTATGCCGACAAGACGGAACACGTGCTGGAACCGAGAGGTCACAGCGAAGCCCGTCTGGCGGGCAACCCTGCCACCTGTACAGAACCCGGTCTGACGGACGGCATTGTCTGCTCCGTATGCGGCGAAATTCTGAAGGCGCAGACGGAGATCGCTGCATCCGGACATAACTGGGGTGCGGCGGTATTGGAAATCGGTGAGGACGGTACGACCGTTTCGGCATACCGCGGCTGCGAAAATGAATGCGGTGCGCGCATGGACGGCACGGTGACGGTGACCTATCCCGATGATCCCGGAACTGATCCGACCACCGCTGTCACGGCTTCTGCCGTGTTCCCGGACGGCTTCACTGTGGAAACCACACTGATGCTGCCCAATCCGGAGGCGGGCGATGAACCCGATACTCCGACCGCACCGGAGACACCGGATGTGCCCGATACTCCGACCGCACCGGAGACACCGGATGTGCCCGATACTCCGACCGCGCCGGAGACACCGGATGTGCCCGATACTCCGACCGCACCGGAGACACCGGATGTGCCCGATACTCCGACCGCACCGGAGATCCCCGCAGTACCCGCAGAACCGACACCGTCGGAGCCTGAAACACCGACCTTCGATGATGTCAGTACCGACAGCTACTATTACGATGCTGTGATCTGGGCGGATGTCAACGGCATCACGCATGGAACCGGTGACGGTATGTTCTCGCCGGACGGCATCTGCACGCGTGCACAGGTCGTCACCATGCTGTGGCGTGCGGCCGGTGCGCCAAAGGCGGAGCATGCACACCCGTTTACCGATGTTCCCGCCGATGCCTATTATGCCGATGCGGTTGTCTGGGCATCCAGGATGGGCATTACCGCAGGTACCTCCGACACGACGTTCTCACCGGAGCTTCTGTGTACCCGTGCGCAGATCGTTACGCTGCTCTGGCGTGCAGCCGGATGTCCCGCTGTGTCCGCTGCCGACGCATTTGCCGATGTCACAGCAGATGCGTATTACGCGGATGCCGTTGCATGGGCAGTTGCCGGCGGGATTACGCACGGAACGGGTGACGGTGTATTCTCTCCCGACATGGCATGTACCCGTGCACAGATCGTGACTTTTATGTACCGTGCGGCACTGCCGTCGGTCGGATAACATCCATGGAATAGCGAACGAAAACGAAAGATCCCCCGGAGCAGGTGTGTCTTGTCTTACAGACACAGCTCCGGGGGATCTGCATTGCAGCGGAAGCATCAGAGGATGCAGTAGTACATGAAGAACGCATTTGCGATACCGACGATGATACCGGCGCTGACCTGCAGCGGGGTATGGCCGACCAGCTCCTTTAACTTGACCTCCGGCAGTTTTTCCGTGGTCAGCATGTCGATGATCTCGATCAGATCGTTGATGACTTCTGCCTGCTTGCCCGTTTCCAGACGAACGCCCATGGCATCGTGACAGACGATGATGGCAAGAACAGCAGTCACGGCAAATTCGAACGAGCCGCAGCCGTAAACCAGTGCGGAAACGACGGCAAGCGATGTGACGGTCGCGGAATGTCCGGACGGCATACCGCCGTCACCGAACATACGTGTGATATCAAATTTTCGATTGATCACGGAATGGATCACGGTCTTCAGCACCTGTGCCGTGAACCAGGAACACAGCGGGATGATCAGAAACTGATTGGTAAACAGCGCGGACAGCCAGTTCATAAGCATTTTGCTCCTTGGTGATAAGATTTTAATAGTATACCACGCAGATATGTCATAAATGTTTTTGAATTGTTGCGGATTTGTGAATACAAACGGTGATTTTCAAATTTCTCACGGAAATACATTGTCGGTTTTCATAGATTTCGGTTGACAATATCTCTGTTTTCGTGTATAATTAACTAAAGAGAATTTGCGCGTGAAAAGAATCTTTTGATCGGGCTGTTGCATTTAACAAACCAGTGTACAAATGATAACTCACTAAAATAAGCCTCCCTCTGCCTGAGTGAGGTGGCACACGAAGTGTGACGGAGGGGGTTTTTTGTACATCGATTCAAATGCAGCACCTCCGTTCGTTGTCATCCGACGGCGATTCTTTTTGAAAAGCTGCAATGCTGAATGGAAAGGATGGGAGTGCTGTAAGCATAGGTCCTGCAGCGCCCCGATGGTAATGAATATGCAGGAATGCATTCGATATTTTCTCGGAATCGACGGCGGCGGAACCAAAACCGCGCTGCTTCTGAAAGACCGTGAAGGTACAGTCCTAAGAGAGCTCTGCACGGATGCATGTAACCCGATGGATATCGGATTTGAACGGGCGCAGGCGGTTCTGCGTTCTGCCATTGATGACATCTGCGCCGGAATTGATCTGTCTGAAACTGCGATGTTTGCAGGGATTGCCGGAGGCGGTTCTCTGTCGGCACGGCAGACACTTGCGGCTTTTTTTGCAGATTTTGGCTTTGGCGTCTTTGACTGCGACGGCGACAACCGGAACATTCTGGAGGCAGGGCTTGGGTCGCGTGACGGTATCTGTGCAATCCTCGGAACGGGCATCTGTGTGCAGGCAAAGCACGGAGACACGCTGCACCGTATCGGCGGCTGGGGATATTTTATTGACAAAGGCGGCAGCGGCTTCAATCTCGGACGGGATGCATTGGATGCGTACTATTCCGCGCATGACGGTTCGGGGCCGGATACGCTTTTAACATCGCTCATCGAAGAAAAAACACAGTGCTCGCCGGAAGCGTTGGTCAGCCGGATTTATGCCGGAGGAAAAACCTTTGTCGCTTCTTTTGCGCCGCTTGTCACGGAAGCCGCCCGCCGCGGTGACCGCATGGCGCTGTCCATTCTCGATACCAATGCCCACTGTATTGCCCGACTGATCTTCGCGGCGGAAAACCGTCTCCCCGCAGAAATGAACACCGTTCCGGTGGTTCTGTGCGGCGGTTTGTCAAAGGAACCGGAAATTGTGTCACGTCTTGAGCGTTTTCTGTCATCTCATCCCCGTCTGACAATAGAATGCATGACGTGCGAACCCGTTTGGGGCGCAGCGATGGCAGCACAAAAACTTGGAAAAGCAGAGGAATCATCATGCTGAAAACAGAAATGCGCAATCCCAATACAATGCATATCGACCGATGCACAACGGAGGAAATGCTGCGGTTGATTCAGAACGAGAATCAGACGGCGGTTGATGCGGTCGGTGCGGCCATTCCGCAGATTGCCCGCGCCTGCGATGCCATTGAAGCGGCCATCCGGCAGGGCGGGCGGCTGATCTATCTCGGAGCCGGCTCGTCCGGACGCATCGGTGTTCTCGATGCGGTGGAATGTCCGCCGACCTACGGCGTTCCCCGTGAGCTGGTCGTCGGGCTGATTGCCGGCGGGTATGACTGCATGTTCCGCGCGGCGGAGGGTGCGGAGGACAGCGCCGAGGCGGGTGTTGCCGATCTGCAGGCGATCGGTCTTGCCAAAGAAGACGCCGTGGTCGGGATTTCTGCTGCCGGAAACGCAGGTTATGTTGCGGCAGCATTGGAATACGCGCGCTCCGTCGGGTGTATTACCGTCGGTATCACCTCCAATTACGGCTCGCGGCTGGATCTCGAATCCGATATTCCGATTGTCACCGATACCGGTCCCGAGCCGATTACCGGTTCTACCCGCATGAAAGCAGGCAGTGCGCAGAAAATGGTCTGCAACATGCTGACGACCACGGTCATGACGCGGCTCGGCATGGTTTACGAAAATCTGATGATCAATCTGAAGCCGACCAACATCAAGCTCCGCCGCCGCGTCATCTCGATTGTCTGCGAGATTCTGCACTGCGGCGAGGAGGAGGCGACCCGTCTGCTCGATGCACATGACTGGTCCATCCGTGCGGCAATAGAAGGACAGGAGGCAGACTGAGCGTATGTATTCATCTGTAAAAGATTACCGCGGTGTACCGACGCTGTTCGTTGAGGGCAAGCCCATCCCCGGCTTTGCATATATGACATACCGCACCTATAACAGCCGATATGACGCATTTGCATCCCTCGGCTGTACACTGTTTTCCATGCCTGTCTTTTTCGGCACGCAGACCATCAACGAAACCTCGCAGATTCCGCCGATGGCAGAGGGAATTTTTGAAGGGGACGAGCCCGATTTTTCGGGATTTGATGCGGATGTCAGAAAGATCCTTTCCGCCTGTCCCGGTGCGTATATCTTTCCGCGCGTGAATCTGTCCCTGCCGCGTGCATGGGAGGATGCACATCCTGCGGAATGCTGTGACTTTGCGTTTCCCGGCGGCCGTCACCGTGCATGTTTTTCCTCGGACGCATGGGCGGAGGAAACCAAACGTCTGCTCGGTATCTTCATTGACCATATCGAAGCCTCCGATTGCCGCGAGCATATTGTCGGTTATCAGCTGGCAGGCGGCAACACCGAGGAGTGGTTTCCCTTTGACATGCGCGGTTCGGTCGGACTCCGGAGCCGGGAAGCGTTTGCAAAATACTGTGCCGAGCACGGACTTGCGGGAAACGATACCGATCAGCGGCGGTTTTATTCGGATATGATGGTACGGCGGATTCTGGAGTTTTCCGCTTTCGCAAAGGAAAAAACAGAGCGGCGGCTGGTCATCGGCTGTTTTTACGGCTATACCATGGAATGTCCTGCGCCCGAACACTGCCATCACGCACTGGGGACGATCCTTGCCTCCGATGATGTCGATTTTCTGTGTTCACCTATTTCCTATGCCAATCTGCGTCCTGCCGGCATGGATCATGCCAATATGCTGCCCATCGATTCTGTCAAGCTGCACGGAAAGCTGTACTTTGTCGAAAACGATACCCGCACACATCTGTCCCGGGCACCGAACGAGCTGCCGCAATACAACACGCCGATCTGGTTCGGTCCTGCACCGGAGCAGACATGCGAGAACATCCGGATGCATTTTTCACGTGCGCTGACACACGGACATGCGATGTGGTGGTTTGACATGTGGGGCGGCTGGTATGACGATGAACGGTATCTGTCGCTTCTGCGCCGCTGTCGTGAAATTGCTGCGGAGTCAATGGAGGAAGACCGCACCAGCCGTGCGGAGATCGCCGTGTTCATCGACGAGCGCGCATACAGCCGGGAAGGATCGATCGGACATCTGAGTTACGCCATCCGCAAAACACTTGGCATGATCGGCGCACCCTATGATATTTATCTGATTGACGACTATGAAGCGGCCAAGACCCGATATAATGCGCATATTTTCATTCAGCCCGCACCGACTGTGGCCGTGCACGATGCCGTCGCGGATGCGGCTGAAAGCGCACTTCTCATTACCCCGGCGGAGATGGAGATCACCGCCGATGCCATCCGTGATTTTTGTGCCGCTCGCGGTGTCCATATCTATTGTCCCGATACGGTGGTATACGGATGCGGGTCTTATCTGTTTCTGCATGCCTGTCGGGACGGTGCGCACACGGTATCGCTGCCGGGAGGACTTGCTCTGCGTGATCTGTTCTCAGGTGAGCGGTGCGGGGGTGCCTTTGATATGAAGCTCGGCGAAAGCCGCCTGTTTGCGCTTGAACCGCTGCGATAAACCTGTGAACAGGTTGGCGCTGTATGGAACTGTACCCCAAAACCATTGATCAGAAAATAAATTACTGGATTTCAGGAGGCAACACGATATGAAAAAGCAAGCACTTATTTCTCTGCTTCTGCTCGGTGCATCTTTGCTGGCGGCTTGTGCTGACGGCGGGACGGCGCCTGCGGTTACAACGACCGGGGACACCGCCGCAGATACGGTGACCGAAGCTGTAACGGATGAAGCGCGTATTACCCTTGATATGACAGGCGTTGACTACGGCGGCAAAGAATTTCACATTGTCAACTACGACAATGTCACCGACAACCAGTGGGTCGGTATTCCCGATGACATTTTCTGTGAAGAAGAAAGCGGTGACCTGCTCGCAGACGCTGTCTATCAGCGCAACCGTACGGTTGAGGAAGCACTCAACATCAAGATCACCTCCGAGAAGATGGCGTCGGCTGTCATTGTCAACAATGTCCGCAAGAGCGTGATGGCAGGCAATGCCGATTACGACGCGGTCTTCCCGAGTATGATCCATCTGGCTGATTTTATCAACGGCGGCCTTGTCGTTGATCTGTATACGCTGGACGGTCTCGATCTGTCCTATCCGTGGTGGGATCAGAATGCCATTGATCTTCTGACGGTCTCGGACAGACTGTTCTCGGTCGTTTCCGACATCACATTTATCGACAAGCTTGCATGTATGACCATGTTCTTCAATAAGGAAATGGCAAAACAGAACGATGTCGGTGATCTGTATGCGCTGGTCGAGAGCGGAGAATGGACATATGAGAAGATGATGGAGCTGTCCCAGGGTGTCACGCGCGATGTCAACGGTGACGGTGCATATGACAAGGAGGACTCCTACGGTCTGTCCTCCCAGAACGATATCATTTATGTCATGCTCCATTCCGGCGGAGTGCGCATCTGTGAAAACACCAAGGACAGTGTCGAATTTGTCCTCGGGGAAGAAAAAGCGATCAGTATTCTGGAAACCACGCTGGAAATGATGGCTGACAAGCAGAGATTTTTCAACCGTCAGGCATTCAATCTGACCGTTGCCGAGGGCATCAATATGATGATCGACAACCGCACGCTGTTTTTGGCACGCCCGATGCAGACGGTCATGATGCTCCGCGACATGAAGGCGGATTTCGGTATCATTCCGTATCCGAAGTTTTTTGAGGATCAGGATTCGTATTATACGGCAGTCAACCCGTATGCCGCAACATCGATGGTCATTCCGAATGTCATCGAGGATCCCGCAAAGACCGTCAATGTCCTGCAGATGCTGGCATGTGAATCGTATTATCAGGTGATCGATCCGTTCTATAATCTGGTGCTTGACACCAAGCTTGTCCGTGACGATCAGGCTGCAAAAATGCTCGATATCATCTTTGATTCCCGTATGTATGACATCGGCATGATCTGCAATTTCGGCGGCATTTTCAATCCGGTTCTGATCGGCTCTGCCGGAAAAGCGGTAACCTCTCTTGTGGAATCCAACGAATCCAAGGTCAATCGTGATATCGAAAAGTTTTTGGAAAGTATTTCCGATTATGAAGGATAATGTTCGGATATTTTGCAAATTTTTCAAAAGAACTTGACAGAATGAAAGATTAACTGTATAATATATATAATTATATCATGCCTGAATGAAATTTGCGGACTGCAAATGCATGCGATGACAATTACAATGGAGGTTTATACCATGAGAATCAACAAAAAACAGACACTCGCAGTACTGCTTCTGGCGGCAGCTCTGCTCGGCACATCCTGCGGCGGTACAACCACCACCACTACAGAAACCACCGGCGGTGAGACCGAAGCACAGACTGCGGCGGAAACCTTATCCCCGCTTGACCAGACCGTAGCCTCTCTACCCGAAAAGGATTTCGGCGGCTATGAATTTACGATCATGGACCGAAACTCCGAGCACACACCGTGGCACACCTACGACGTGTATGCCGAATCCGAAACCGGCGACGCGATCAACGATGCCGTGTTCCAGCGCAACCGCCTGATCGAGGAGCATTTCAACATCAAGATCAAGGAAGAGGGTGTGTACGTTCCCGTTGACAATATGCAGAAGCTGATTATCGCCGGTGACGATACCATCGATGTCTTCACCGACGGTCTGAACGCGCTGACCAAGCTGACCACCGGCAATATGCTGTACGACATCAATGACATTTCCGAAATTCAGTTCGATCAGCCCTGGTGGGACCAGCAGATACGTACTGAGCTTTCTATCGGCGGAAAGTGCTTCTTTGCGACCGGTGACATTTCCATCATGGACAACGAAGGAACCTGGTGCATTCTGTTCAACAAGAAGCTCATCGAGGATTATGATCTTGATAATCCCTATGCACTTGTTGAGAGCGGAACATGGACCATCGACAAGATGTACGAAATGGCAAAAGCCGTTGCCAAGGACGTTGACGGTGACGGCAAGATGACCGGCGCTGACCAGTTCGGTTTCCTGACCGAGGTTTACAACGTTTATGCGCTGTGGGTCGGCGGCAACAATATGATCATTCAGAAGGACGCGGATGATATGCCCGTATCGGCGATGCTCAACGAACGTGCCGCAGCGGTCTATGACAAGGTACTGCAGATGCAGTTCGACACGAATGTATCCGCTGTGGCTGGTTCTTCTGTCTTCCCGGCATACAGCGACATGAATGTCTGCTTCACCGAAGGACGGGGTCTGTTTGACTACGGTGCAATGGCACTGATCTCCGACTTCCGCGAAAGCGAAACCGATTTCGGTATTCTGCCCTCGCCCAAGCTGGATGAAGCACAGGAGATGTACCGCAACACCTTCTCCCCGTACAATATGACGGCGTACGCAATTCCCGCAACGGCCGCAGATCCTTCCCGCACCGGTATGATTCTGGAATCCATGGCACAGGTTTCCCAGCACATTCTGACACCGGCATATATGGATGTCTCCCTCAAGGGCAAGTTCGTCCGTGACGAGGAATCCGAGGATATGATCGAGCTGGTGCTTGCAACCAGAAGCTACGACATCGGCGCAATCTTCCAGTGGGGTACCAGCTTCTCCATCTTCAACAGCGCAGCCAGCAGCAAGATCGGTACCTATGCTTCTCAGGTGGAAAAGAGCTCGAAGGCACTCAACAATGCCATTACAAAGTACATTGACCAGCTGAACACAGCAGAATAAACCGAAACAGCCAAAAAAATGCCTCTGTCCGGAAAACCGGGCAGAGGCTGTTTTCTTTGATTTGGAAGCGCGATCAGCGCATGCCGTACTTTTCGATGACGTAGTCCATATCCTTGTCACCGCGGCCGGAGAGACACATCAGAACAGAACCGCGTCCCATCGTCTTTGCCAGCTTGATGCCGTAGGCGACAGCGTGTGCCGATTCGATGGCGGGGATGATGCCTTCCATGCGGGAGAGGGTGTAGAATGCGTCGATGGTTTCCTCATCGTTGATGACATCGTACTTGACGCGTCCGAGGTCGTGCAGGAATGCGTGCTCGGGACCGGAGGACGGATAGTCAAGACCGGACGCAACGGAGTAAACCGGTGCGGGATCGCCGTTTTCGTCCTTGAGCATGATGGAATTGAAGCCGTGCATGATGCCCTCGGTACCGTAGGTCAGGGAAGCGGCATGATCGCCCAGCGCCGTACCGCGGCCGAGCGGTTCGACACCGTAGAGATCAACGGGATCGTTTAAGAAGCCTGCGAACATACCCATGGAGTTGGAGCCGCCGCCGACACAGGCAACAACAGCATCCGGAAGCTCACCGGTCATTTCGGTGAACTGTGCGCGTGCTTCGATACCGACAACGCTCTGGAAGTCACGGACCATCATCGGGAACGGATGCGGACCGACAACGGAGCCGATGCAGTAGATGGCGTCCTTGTATTCACGGGTGTATGCGTCAAATGCAGCGTCAACGGCTTCCTTGAGGGTTGCCAGACCGTGGGTGACCTCAACGACGTTTGCGCCGAGAATCTTCATGCGTGCGACGTTGGGCGCCTGCTTTGCAATATCAACGGTACCCATGTAAATGTCACATTCCAGACCGAAATGTGCAGCAGCCGTTGCAAGTGCAACACCGTGCTGACCTGCACCGGTTTCGGCGATGACCTTTTTCTTGCCCATGAACTTGGCAAGCAGAACTTCACCCATGCAGTGGTTGAGCTTGTGTGCGCCGGTGTGGTTGAGGTCTTCGCGCTTGACGTACAGCTGAACATTGCCCAGCGCATTGGACAGACGGTCCAGGTGCGTGATCGGTGTGGGACGACCCTGGAAGTCACGGCGGATGCCGCGCAGCTCATTGATGAACTTGGTGGATTTACAGATGGTGAAGTATGCTTCGTTGATTTCTTCCATTGCCTTTTTCAGCTCGTCGGAGATGTATGTGCCGCCGTATTTGCCGAAATAGCCGTTTGCATCGGGGTAGTGCTTTAAATAGGTATCAAAATCTACATTATTAAAAATCATGGTTTTATCCTCCGTATAGATCGAAAATCGTTTTTATTTTGTGTTTGATTGGTATGATGATGGAAAGACTCTCGCGATCACCATCGTTTTGACAGAATCAGCATATGCGTATCCTCCGAAATAAAAACAGCCCTCAACAGAAAGAGTTCTCCTTCTGCCAAGGACGAATCAGCAATCGTTATGCCAAATCCGCGGTGCCACCTTGATTTATGAGGAATTCGTCAGAATTCCGTCATACCCCTCACAGGATGCAGACACATCCCCGACCTTTGACGCAGGCCATACGTTACGGAATACTGACGGACAACATCCGTGTTCCTCCGTACCCTCAGCGGTCCATTTGACATCGTGTTTCGCACCCGCATCCCAGCATCACGGGCTCTCTGTGGCGGCATCGGTGCCGTTATCTCCGCTTCAACGGTTTCCATTGAATGTATGTATTATAGCACGCCCCGGTGCATTTGTCAAGAGAAAATTTTGATTTTTCAAAAAAATTACAGAGCTCTTGCACTGCGGTGAAAATTGTGGTATACTAAAGAAAACCAGAAATCTCACAGGAGTGATACCATGACTTACGAAGAACTGAAACGCGATGAAGCCATCCGTGTTTATATTACAAAAGCCGATGAAGCGCTGAATGCGCTCGGCTACACCGAACACAGCTTTGCACATGTCTGCAAAACAGCGGAGACGGCAGGAGGACTGCTGGCATCCCTCGGCTTTGACGATCATACTGTGGAGCTTGCAAAAATCGCCGGATATCTGCATGACATCGGCAATCTTGTCAACCGTACCGATCACAGCCAGAGCGGTGCTGTTATGGCGTTCCGTATTCTGGACAAGCTGGGCATGGATGCCGGGGACATCGCCGTCATCGTTTCTGCCATCGGCAATCACGATGAGGGAACCGGTGTCCCGGTCAATGCCGCAGCTGCCGCGCTGATCCTCGCCGACAAGGCAGATGTACGCCGCAGCCGTGTCCGCAATGCCGATGCGTCGACCTTTGACATTCATGACCGCGTCAACTATTCGGTTACCTCATCCGAGCTTTTGCTCAACGACACACACACGCATCTGACTTTGAAGCTGACCGTCGATACGCACTACAGCTCCGTCATGGACTACTTTGAAATCTTTCTGGAGCGCATGATTCTCTGCCGGAAGGCAGCCGACAGACTCGGACTTGTCTTCAAGCTGGTCATCAACGATCAGGCGCTGATTTGATATTGCAGGATTCCGGAAAACTGAAAAATTTTTGAAAATTGCGGCAGATTTTGCTCCTTTTTGCGTCTTATTGGGTAAGGAACGCTTCTCTGAAAATCAAACGTCTCAAAGGAGGAACCCCAATGAAACGAATCTGCTATATTTTGATTCTTTGTTTTTTGCTGCTGCTGACTGCCTGTGCCGAATCGGATTTGGGCTACGGTATTCCGGTCTGTCCGGATTTTTCTGCCGTCACGGATACGGATGACGGCGGTTCCGGGACAGAGGAGGAAACCTATGCTATCGTCGACTGGATGATTTTTGTCCGTTACAACGGCAGAAGCTACACCCGCGACTTTTCCGAGCCGACGGTGATACCCGAGGATAAGATCGGGGGGCTGCTTGGTACGGTGGAGTCGAAGCCGCCGTCCCCGACACCGGTGGATTATGTGACGAATGTTCCCGACCTGACGTCGTTTGGTTATCCGATCGGCGCACATTTCTATGAAATTGCAGGCTCTGACCCTGCTTATGAAATTGCCGTGTATGACAGGGAATCGGGCGAATACCATCTGCTTTGTTATGGGGATTCTCTTCCAAAGGAAGCAAAAATAGTGCGCGGCGGATGGCTGGAGGGTGAATTTTCAGCACCGGGTGTCCGGCTGTATCAGACGTATGACGAGTTTCCCGCAAGACACAGAGAGCAGTTTCCGGAATATGACACGGCCTTTTTTGAGAACAATGTGCTGGCTGTCGTCTATCTGGAAGAGGGGAGCGGCTCGATTGCGCATGAGGTGACAA
>JAFTLK010000204.1 GCA_017455975.1 Clostridia bacterium
ATCGTCAAGAACGACGTCATTGTTGCCACCGGCTACAACGGTGCACCGCGCGGACGGAAAAACTGCGTCGATCTGGGAACCTGTATCCGCGAAAAGCTCGCCATCCCGCGCGGCGAACGGTATGAGCTTTGCCGTGCCATCCATGCGGAAGCCAATGCGATCATCGCAGCCCCCCGCGATCAGATGCTCGGCGCAACGCTGTACATGGCCTGCACCGATCCCGGGGACGGCTCCATTGTTGCGGGAACCTGCTCCTGCGCAATGTGCAAGCGTACCGTCATCAACGCCGGTATCGAAACGGTGGTCATCCGCGATACCAAAACAGAGTACCGCACGATTTCTGTCTCTGACTGGATCGAAAACGATGACAGCCTGGAAGGTACCTTCGGCTACTGATTTGTTGATATAATAGGAGAAATAACTGCATGAAACACCTGCTCCGCCGCCTTTTGTGTGCGGCATTGCTTCTCACCGCCGTTACACTGACTGCATGTGAGGAGAAGATCCGGGTCGATGTCCATCTGACCTATGACGCGGAACGCGATGCGCTGGTCGAGGATTCCCTTGGACTTGACTACCGTTTTGCCTCTGTTTCCTATGAGCCCGCAACCATCACCGAGCCGTATGCCGATTGGGATGATGTGCTTCTGTATACGGTCAAGGGCTGGAAGCCGGAGGTGCTGCTCACCGAGGAATTTTCCGGTATCGGCGGTCTGCTGTATGCTGCGGACAAGCCGCTTCCGGAATTTGCCGATATGAACTGCAATTCCATTTATGTCTGTACATCCGGCTATACAACGATGTGTCTTTCTACCGTGGATGATGCTGCGGTTGTCTCGGAGGCCGTGTCCTGTCTCATTGACGGTGCGCCGGTCGATCTGCCCGAGGACGGGGATACCACGTATCATCTGAAGTTCCACTCCGACGATTATGCCGGCATTTATTACAATGTCCTGTTCATAATGCGCGGTGACGGCGAGGAGGGAGATTACTTCCTGTATGACCGCGGCACAAAAAAGTGCGTCGAGGTGCCATATGATCTGTTCTTCGGTTGGATCTATGACGACACCGAGGAAACGCTTCCGGCGGAGGGGCTTTACGAGGTCACGCCGGGAGACGACGGCATTGAGATCGGATTTGACAGCCAGAACGGCTGATAACATAACAATTGACAAACAAGACCGGAGGTAACGATGATGCTCAGACTCGGTTTATCTACATGCTATTTTAAGGAAAAGACACTCGATGAATGGAAGTCCGTCAAGGAAGCGGGCATTGAAGACATCGAGATTTCAATGAACTGCCCGCTGGAGGAATATCTGGAAAAAGGCGATCCGCTGGCGGCCGATCTGAAGGAAGCCGGACTCAACATCTGGTCCATTCATATCCCGTTTGGACGTCCGTTTGATCTGACAGATCCCGATCCCGATCATTTTGCGGACATCGAATACCGCTACAAGACGCTGATCGATGCCGGTGCGCGCTGGGGAGCAAAGGTCATCACGACCCATGCATCGACCGAGCCGTTCCCGCAGGACCAGCGCGAAGCACGTATGGCGCGCGGCAAGTATCTTTATAAGATGCTCGGCGATTATGCGGCAGAACGCGGCATGAAGATCACCGTCGAGGTGCTTCCCCGTACCTGTATGGGCAACTGTTCCAGGGAATGCATGGACTTCACCGACGGTGAGGTATCCTTCATCAATTTTGATGTCAACCATCTGCTCAAAGAATCCCACGCGGACTTTATTCACAATGCCGGCAGCCGCATTATCACGACACATCTGTCCGACTATGATTTCATCGACGAACGCCATTGGGTCCCCGGTGACGGGAAAATCGATTGGAGAGAGTTCTATACGCTGATGGAAGACGCAGGATACGAAGGTCCGTACCTGTTCGAGCTTGGCGAATCGATCTCCGGCCGCAAGGTGACCCCGGCGGAGCTGGTCGCCCGCTTCAAGAACGTCATCGGTTATGAAGCCTGATGCTGTGACGGTCCGGGCGGCAGACGGACATGATATCCCCGCACTTGCAGAACTGGAGGCGCTGTGCTTTTCCGCGCCGTGGAGCGAGGGGGCACTGCGTGATACGCTTGATTCTCCCTATGCAAAGCTGTTCTGCGCGGAGCTGGACGGTACGGTCATTGCGTATGGCGGTGTCTATCTGCTCGGCGATGATGCGGACATCACCAATATTGCCACCCATCCCGATCACCGACGCCGCGGTGCCGCGGCAGCTGTTTTGCAGACCCTGACTGCATATGCTGCGGAGCACGGTGTGCAGGCACTGCATCTGGAAGTGCGCGAATCGAACGCGCCGGCCGCAGCACTGTATAAGCGATCCGGCTTTTCTGTGGACG
>JAFTLK010000205.1 GCA_017455975.1 Clostridia bacterium
ATTACCGTAGCCGTTGAAGGTGACGGGCTTGATCCAGCGCATGGAGGCACCGTAGTTCAGTGTAACGGGGCTCAGGAGCGCATCAACGACTGTATTGACAAAGGAGCCTCGGTTTGCCGGGTTCTTTTCGCTGGTCTTGGCTCCGTTGACACCGGTTGTACCGCCGGGTGACGGCGTAGGAGTCGGTGTAGGTGTGGGAGACGGTGCAGGCGTATTGCCGTTGTCCTTTGGCTTGTTCTTGACGATGCCGCCGACATTGATTGCGAACACACCGTCGATGGACATACCGGTCAGTGCAATGGACACATTGAAGTCACCGATCAGAAGCTCAACAAGGTCCAGTCTTGTAAACAGAAGCAGCGTGATCGGAGGAAGTCGGTCGAACTCACCGCCAATGGTATCTGCAAGACCGTCGATGCCGCCGCCGAGTCCCGACATATAGAGGAACGGAGGAACGATCGGGATCTTCAGACCGTCTCTGATATAGAACTGAATGGAATCGGGAACAACAACATCCTTACCCTTGACGTCGGTCATCATAAAGCTGAGAACGCCCTCACACTGGATCATCTTGATGTCCAGACCGGCTTCCAGCATATAGAAATGATCGATGGTATTGATGGTCAGGGATGCATACACACCGGGCGCATTGCTGACCAGATTGCCGAGTGTATCCTTGGGAAGACCGAGTGACAGTGTCGTATCGATTCCGATAAAGCCGATATCGGTGATATTGACATGGCCGTTTTCGTCCTCGTCCGACTGCTGACCGTAACGGATATCGTTAATGGCCGCAGAAAGCAAGGATTCATCCAGATTGGTTTCCTTGCGGAAATTTGTTTCCGGCTTGCTCCAGGAATGTGCCGGTTTCTTTGAGGTGTCCTCCAGATAGAAGGAGTCCTGCTCGCCGAAAAGATTATTCAGTGCATCGGAATAATCTTCATCACCGTACATTTTTACTTCATTCTGGCCCTTTTCCTTTTTGCTTGTGGCCGGGATCTTGATCGGAATGGAAATGCTGCCGCCGAAGCTGATGCTGTAAATGAGTGTACGGTCTGCAGCAACCGGACGGTTGGAGGTCATAACGCCGTACTTCATGTCGATGAGGAAGCCGCCGATGGACTGCACCATGTAGCCGACACCGCCAAGGGAAAGCGTCAGCGCATTGTGCGGCTGGACCTGGCAGCGATCTTCATCAAGCGTTGTAACGGTACCGCTGTTGACCTGGAAGCTCCACTTGCCGTCCCAGACAGCGATGGAGCTGATAACACCGAGATGGCCGTTGCCGGATACGGAGAACAGGCCTCCGTTTTCATTGATGACAAGCGGCTTATCGCCGGTGTATTTGAGAATTTCATTGATGATGACATCGCCGTCTTCCGGGCTCGCCTGATAATAAGTGCTGCCGTCATCTGCAGTCACTTCTCTGAACGGAGCGCGCATGATGAGGATAACTTCCTTTTCATTGAGCAGAAGTGTGGCGGGATTATTCTCGTCAACCGGATCAAACGGGGCGAAGGCATTGCCGTTGATATCGGTATAACCGCTTGCTGTGCCCTCCGTATAGACACCGCCGGTTCTCGTAAGACCGTCAAGGAAGTTGTTGTATTCCTGCTGATCGGTAAACGGAACAAATGCATACTCGCGGGTATTGTAACGGATCAGCGCCATCAGGCCGTAAGATCTCGAACGGTAGATGGGGTTATTGGATACGTCAAAGGTCTTGCCGAAGCGAATGGCTGCAGCACCGAAGCCGTCAACCAGCTGCGTATCGGTAAACTCAAAGCCGATCTCATAAGAACCGACCTCGAGCGTTTCATCGGTTGAGAACGTCATCTGTGTGCACGCCTCATCCATGAATGCGATCCTGCTCTTGCTGATCTCAACCTTGTGGTCGCTCGTTTTATGATAGAAATATGCCTTCCAGCCGTCCGTACCCTCAATGGCCTTGAGCGATTCCAGAGTACCTGTGACGGTCAGCGTTTTTGCACCCTCTGTAAACACGATCTCGGGTGTGATGCCTGTGATATTGAAGCCGGAGAACGCGCCTTTGATACCGGGCAGAACGACGCTTCTCTGGGTATTGAGCGTGACCACACGGGAGGTGGCTTCATCGATATTCTGCGATGCGGTCAGTGTGACGCCGATGGCCTTTGCTGTGATTGCATCCTGCGGGGCAGCCTGCAGTGTAAACTGAAACGTCTTGATGTCGCCCTGCTCCACGGTGTCGAGTGCCTGGGTGATGCTGCTCACCGGTGTAATGCCGTCCTCATAGCTGAGCGTGAGAATCGCACTCTCAAGCTGCTGTGCACCGTCAACACTGTTGTCGATGGAGACAGTTACGGTAAACACACCGTCATTGAGATATCCGGTTTCGTCCGCATTCAGACGCACCTTGTTGTCAATGACCATATTGATGCCGACGCCTTCGTTTACAACGGACTGTGAGAAGTTACCGACACCGTAAAGCAGTTCCGCCACACGGCTCTGCCCTGCGCCGAGCACCGCTTCGTCCCAGTAATACGCTACAGCCGCGTCGGGCGTTCTGTGCTGGTTTGAGTAGTTTGAAAAATCGCAGTAAGCATTCGGTGTATAATCGTACCGGGTATTTGCGAGGTTTCTCCAATGGCCGACAATGATACGGTCGACCGGTGCCGCGGCGTTGTTCCATGTCTTGGTCAGCGCGTACAGCATCTTGGAGGGGCTGCTCAGCGAATCAAGCCCGCGGATCTGTGCGGGCAGCGTGCCGTCTGCCGCCGAAAACTCGGTTTCGGTTCTGATCGGTACGGTCTGCTCGTCGTACATCATGTACGGTGCATCCACGGTGGAATCAAGTGCGGTATCGAGCAGAACGCGGATACCGACAACCGCGTCGGAGTCTCCGTTATTGAGCACAGTATAGCTGATACCGACGTTGCCGGTCAGGTCCTGATCGGCTTCCGCCGACAGCGCAACCTGCTGCAGCACGGTATAGTCCATGATCTTCCACGAAACGGTCAGCAGACGGCCATCGTTGGACACCACAGGAGTTCCGAGCTCGGTTGCAATGCCGTAATGGTTGTAGTCGCGTCCGAAAATATAATCCTTACCGTCGATCCGGACCGTGGTAAAGGATGTACCGTTGCTGCGCGAAGCATCCTCGCGGTACAGCAGCGGGAGATTGTCATCCAGATATTTCTGTGGATTGCCGTCGAGGGTCTCAACGGAAAATCCGCCTGTTTCGGCATTGAGAGAGTACCGGACAAAGTCATTCTGGATGGTATAAATGCCGTCCTGTACTTCGGTTTGTTCTGCCGGATCCGACGCAAATACATGCAGCGGGATCACGGAGAACACCATCATCAATGCAAGCCACAAGCAAACGAACTTCTTGAATACGTTCACTTTCAATCCTTATCCCCGTGCGGGCCGGCACTTTCCCCGGCACCGGCCTCACACGAATTCCTTTCAAAAGAATGCGTTTGGAAACTGTAACAGCTGTATCAATTCAATGCCGTGCGGTGAGGCGTGTGGGGACACTGCCCCGCCGCATCGGCCGGGAGGTCTTACATTCCGTAAACGTAGACCCTGACACAGAAATAATCTCTGAGATCTGTCTGGACATAGAAGGTATACCAGCCCTCGGAAAGTCCCTTCAGCGTGAAGGAACCGTCAGACGCGGGCTCAATGACCGTACCGATGGACTTCATCTGGCCCATGGTGTGAATGCCCTTTTCATAACGTGCGTATGCTTTGCCGGCGAAGTTGTCAAGCGTCAGTACAACAGTATCACCGTCGACCTCGATCATGCCGGTGTTGTCGGTGTAACCGCCGTTGACACGGATCATCGTATCGAACAGACCGACCAGCGTGATCGTTCTTCTGACAACAGTTTCGTTGCCGACATTGTCACGGACAGTATAGGTAACGGTATAGGGCTTGCTGCGGTCAAAGACATTGTCCGTGATATCGTCAGGGTTGAAGCCGCCCCAATCAATCTCGACCTTATCGGTCAGATCGGTCACCTCGTCATAACGGACATCGTATGCCCGATAGGTCAGCAGTGCGCGGTCATATGGCGTACCTGCCCTCGGGTTTTCAAAGAAGATCATATCCTCGACACCCTCAATGACAGGCGCCGTCTTATCGATCAGATACAGACCGAGGCCGTATCTGTCCATCAGACCGTTGGGCTTCACCATATCAAAGTTGAACCAGCCGTCACGGTCGTATGTGATCGAATGTACGGTCTTGTATTCATCGGAATACGCGCCGACAAACTTCGTTGCGGCATCCGTGGTGACACTCGCCGTGATATCCTGATTGGTGCCGTGGTAGGTTTCGTCCTCAACGGCGTTGTAGCCGAACTCGTCGCCGGGTGTGATCGAATGGGTGACCGTCTGCAGCTCGCCGTTTTCATCGGTGTAGCTGTACGACCAGCTGACATCGGTGATGATGGGTGCGGTCCTGTCAATGCCGGTCACGGTGACGGGAATATCACAGATATTGCCGACACTGTCATATGCACGGAAGGTATAGGTGCCGTTGTCGACGAGAACAAATTCGACCTCGGAGGCATTCAGGACCTCCTCGGAGAGAATATTGCCGTCAGCATCGGTGACTGTTCGCATCGGCGTGATGCCGTTGTGAATGACATACAGCTTGGAGAGATCGCGCGTTTCATCATCGTTTGCGATGAAGCGGACGCTGACCGACAGCTGATCGTCTGCCAATGTCTGCACAGCCGTCAGCGACGGCGCCGTGCGGCAGATATTTTCAACATTGACAACATCTGTACCTTCATTGCCGTATGCATCGACGAACCAGATGCTGACATATCCGTTTTCAAAGAAGCGGATGACGGCATTTGCATAGTCGACGGAAATGTCGTTTGCGCTCATAGAGGTGGAAGGCTCCACTCTTGTCAGCGTGACATTGGGTTTGGAGAAGTACAGCTTGACGCCGACATTCTGGCGGGTCAGCTGATCCGTGGTCAGCATTTTGCTGACAACAGTCGGTGCGGTTGTATCAATGTTGTTTACATACACAGCAGAGGTAACCGTGTTGCCGTGGATATCCCCGGCGGTAATGCGGTAAGTACCGCTCATCGAAGCTTTAAAGGAATGTTTTGCCGTAACAGCGCCGGACTCGTCCGTCGATGTATCGAACGTCTCCACACTGACCTCCATACCGTATGGATCCGTCACCGTCACCGTTCCGGGTGCGGACTGCAGATCCGTGACGTATACCAAAACAGGATACGGCTGATTGGTCGTTTCAGTAACGGACAGTTCTGTGCGGACACTGGGTGCTGCCGTATCAAACTTATCATGCGATACCGTGACATCCTTTACATTGCCCCAGCGATCGCGGAGGCGGAAGGTGAAGGTATCGTCTGCGGCAGTCAGCGTTTTGCACAGGCTGCCGAGGTTGTTGACAGCCTCAATTTCCTTCGAGACACCGTTGGAGGTCAGATCGATCTGA
>JAFTLK010000206.1 GCA_017455975.1 Clostridia bacterium
CAATGCTGATATGTTAGAATGTTACTGTAAACAAAACAATCAGAAAAGGAGATAATACAATGAAACGATTTGAAAGAACCGTAATATTCATCACAACAATTCTGGTGAGCCTGATGGCAATGATTATGCTGATCTCGGCGGAAACGGGAGATATCACCGTCAAGGTCAACGGAAAGACGATCCGTTTTCCCGATCAGTCGCCGGTGGTACAGAATGAGCGCACGTTGGTGCCGGTGAGGTTTGTGGCAGAAGCACTTGGTTATGATGTAACATGGAATCAAGCAGACAATTCCGCAGTGATCGACGACGGGAAAATTGTACTGTACATAGGAACGACGAAAGCGGAGATCAGCGGCAAAAATGTTATGTTGGACGTTTCAAGCACGGTCATTAACAACCGCACGATGGTTCCGCTGCGTGTGGTTGCGGAAACGCTCGATTGCTCGGTGGACTGGATTTCGGAAACCAATACGGTACTTGTCAATGCAAAGAAGAACGAACGGGAATTGTCTATCTATGAACGGCTGAAGCAGACTGGCTTATATTATGATCTGAAGGACAATCGGGGCAACGAGCTTACCAGATTTCTTGTCAAGAAAACGCTTGTGAACGCGGGAAGCGATCTGAAAAATACCAATCCGATCAAGCTCGGCGTGGGTTGGTGGATTGAGGCGCCGACCATTTACGATCCATCGCAGTATCCGGATTATGATTGCGGCATTGTCGTCGCGGATTACAGCAAAGCAACGCGCAATCAGGTGGCGAAAGTGTTTGAGATTCTGTACCCGACCGGACATAAAGATGTCTCGGCGCTGATGCTCAAAACCCTGCGCGGCGAAATTTGGGAAACGTACATGGAATGGTTTCCGGCAACCGTTGGTATCAAGCCCGGTACGGCGGGATGCAGGTACATCGATGGGCGTGAGGTCAATATGCGGACGGATGGAAACATGCATCGGCTGTATATGCAGGTGAATACGGTCGGGCATGTCAATCCGGATAAGCCGAAGGTGTTGGATGCGGAGACCATTCGTATTATGACGCGGGATTATCAGTTGGGTTTGTGGAATGAAGACAAAATTGCACTTAGTTTGAAGTGAGGGATATATATGGAAAATGTCATTGATGATTTATATTTTGGACGGATTCATCCGTGTGAGAGGAATAGTTCGCCGGAAGAACAGCAGCTGACAGGAGAATTGGCGGAACATTATGAGCGACTTCTGGAAGTGATGACAGAGGAGCAGCGGGAATATTTTGTGAAGTTCAAGGACTGTTTGCAGGAGATTGGGATGCTGGCTGAACGAGATATGTTTATGTATGGGTTTCGGCTGGGGATGAGGTTGATGGTGGAGGTAATGACTGCGAGGAGTGTAACCAAATAAGATGTGAGGAAGCGAATAGCTTAAACAGGCGGATTTTCTGTGAAGCTGTTCGCTTTTTGTCGACTTTCGTCTTGTGATGAATCTCCGTTATCCTCTTGAAAGCACTGGGGAATTGTGGTATAATGAAGATATCAAAATCAAATGAAATGATTGGTTCTTAAAAGGAGGCAAAGAAATGTATAATGAATCGAATATAGATTTGGGGAATTTTAAGGATTTTTCTACCGTAATGGCCCCAAAAATGTTATCAGGTGACGAACGTATTCTTGAATCGATTATTAATGACCTTGCCCCATATGATATCTATGATGTTATTTCTAGGGTATCTGCACTCAACTTATTGATTGAAAACCAGAATAAAAGTTTGATTCTTGATGTACTTATCGCAGGAATCTTAACACGCCCTCGAGATGGTTATCAAGGTACGGCAAAAATGATCAGCGGAAAGTTTCGAAGGATCATCAACCGACTTGAGACGACAGGCTTACGTATGATGGTAGATCCAGCAGAAAATCCTTTCATCGAAAGGATAAGATACTATGGTAACTATTGGATATTTCCGGGAATAAATTATTCCCCGGCATATACATTGCAAGGATTTCTGAATGTGTTATGTCTGCGGGAGATAGAATTCAATGATGATTTTGCTCGCAAAGCACATCAGTTGCTTAATTTTGTACTATATATTTCTGATGCCGCAGCAAAGAATTTGGGGTATGGAATGGAAACTATTAAACACGTTGAACAGACTGCAATAAGGTTTCCAGATTCACAATTGTCAAATAGGTTATCAAACTGTGTTCGTATCCCGTGTGCTCTCATTGAGGGATTAATAGACGATGAAGAAGTGAGACAGCGGTTATTTATTGACTTTGGAGATCGCGTTTTATCTCAGGTGGTTTCTGGAGTGTTTCAGGAATTTTTTGAACATCCTTTTCTCAAGGTGGACGAGTATACTGCTATTGTTTTGAATCCTTCGGTGTTGATACCCTTTGCCATCCATCACCTTGTTTTGCTGGCTGATTTATATGGAGAAAAAGAATTACTAATTGATTCCTACAACCGTGAAATATGGGGGGAGTGCAAACAAGATTAAAAAGAACTCGGGCATAAAAAAGTTCTGGAAAGTGAATATGGCATTGAATTAATTGACAACCAACAACGTAAAGAAATGATAATGACAGTCGGCAATAATAAATTGTTGTTAGTTCATTTTGTTTGTGATTCGGGAGCAGATTATGACAGCCAGTCCATGTTTGGACGTCATATGGAGTCTACAGATGTTCCGGCTATATATGATAGGGTGAAATATTTTGCTACAAAACTGCCTATGGTAGAAGAACACAATATTTACCAGATTATCATTATAAACTCGTTTGGGCGCACGGTTAGTTGTATCACAACCAAGGCAGAACTACAGTATTCTATTTCGTTGTTACCATACGAACTTCATTGTATTTCAGTAAACGAACATGACAAAGAAGAGTTTATTCCCAGGTATATCAATGCTAAGAAAAAACTATCAGTGATGGTACCTCCCATGATGGTTAGTGAATTAAATAATATTGAGATATATACGAGTAACGATTACTCTTTTTACTTGTCTGATGATCATGATCCAAAGACAGTTAGTGTATATTTTGCCCCCGGTGATTCATTGGATTATGTGATTCGTGCGGTGAAAAAAGAGGATCGGCATTTGATCAGTTCTTATGATGGTGTGCATCTTTGTGACATAGTGTTAAATGATCCTGTTCGTAACATTTATTTTACCAAAGGATCAGGCGTAACCCCTCCCACGCTGGTGGTTAAGTTTAATGAGGTGAATATTTGGTTTACTGAAGGAACCATCACGTCACTGGAAAAAGCGAAGGTCGAGTACTCAATAATTGATACAATTTCTTTTTGGCTATCTGAAGCGAAGGAAACCATAAAGTGGATGACTTTCAGAACAGATGCTATTCGCATACATGTTGATTTAAGCGATCCGGTCGAACAATATTTCAACATGAATGAAGAGCAGGGAGAATTTCTGTCCGGAATTGAGTACATGCATTCTGGAAATACCCTGATTATGACGTGGCATCCTTTAGCTTATCAACTACTGAACGACAAGACAAATAATACTGAGAAGACATTGCTAAGATCACTTCTAGAAGAGTTAGCACAACTCAATCAAACGGAGGTTGATTTTAAATCCTTTGATGATTTGTTTGCGAATCCGCTTAAGAAAAAAATATACGGGATTAATGCGACCAACTCACCTTATATGATTCCGACTGGCGGTCATGTTCCTAGAATCCCTCCAGAAGAGGAACATCAACTTCTCGATGAGATCGGTGCTCATTTTTTAGCACTTCCTGAATATGACTACGGTAGAGTTCCTGATGAAGAACGAGCTGATCTGACAAACAAGGTTGTGGGATATCTCTACTCACTGCTTCAGTCCGAAATTGACTCGATTGCTCCTGCAGGACTATACGAAAAAGTATGCTTTGATCTTGAGACGGTTATGTGTGATGTAATGTTGGCACAAAGTAGATATTCATATGATATTGCGTGCTATCCTGAAAAAGCTGATAGAATTATCGAAAAGTATAACGAGGCAAATAAAGCTTCTGTAGCACTGAAATTTTTAGCTGAATATATAGCGGCAGTTCCGCCGACTGGGAAAGCTTTGCTAGGAACCATGCAATACGATCGTATTCTAACAATTTGTAGTTTAATCATTGATTGGGCATACAAAAATGATCTTTTCATGTACAATATTTTCAATACACCTGTTGAATTTTTACGATCGGGTCGTATCGGAATGTCGCGAGTGGAGGTAGATCATTTAATGCAAATCAATGCGGCTGCACGAGAAAGAAAAATGGAGAGCCTTTCGGACCCAAGAATTTTGACGTATACACCCTTGGAACCATTTGCTGATTTTCAGAAGCTCATTGATAAAGCGTTTAATGCAGAATACGGTTTTACATTCCAGCAGTTTGCAAACTGTATAATTGGAATCGCTGATTTTGGTGAATCAATCAAGTCCGATGTGAAACGCGTTCGACGCGATGTTCTTGTGAATGAGATCGTTCGAGAAAATGGTCTGCCGATGGAGTGTATAAACGCTGTTATCGATTTAATATCACTACAGAAAAGAGACGATTTTCTTGTCCCTCCAAAACCATTTAGAAAAGAAGATGTGTATCCATGGAGATATAATAGAGAACTATCGTTTACACGTAGACCGATTATTCAGTATGGTGATGAACTAATTTGGGGTAACCGTCAACTGCATCATATGTTGCGGTATACTGTAGATCTAATTATGGAAGGGAAATATAAAGCGCGCCATACTATGCTGATTAAGCTTATAAGTAGGCTAAGTAACATTCGAGGAAAAGAGTTTAATTCTGTAGTTTATCGAAAGCTTAACAGCATTGAGGGGCTTATTGTTCGTGAACGACTTTCCAAGATAAACGGAAAGAAGATTGCGGATAATCACGGCAATGACCTAGGAGATATTGACGTTTTCTATATCATTCCAGACAAACGAAAAATAGTTGTTGGTGAAGTCAAGGATTTCTCGTTTGCAAAAAATCCGTATGAAATGGATCAGGAATATAGACGCATATTTGTTGATGGAAAAACCCCATGCTATATGACTAAACATAAACGCAGAGTCGCTTGGGTTCAGGAACATTTGGAAGATGTAAAAGTCCACTTTGATCTTGCTGATGGTAAATGGTCGATAAAATCGGTTATGTTTGTCAGCGAAGAAATTGTTAGCAACGCTTTTTACCACCAGCACGAACAGATAATTGTATATTCGCAAATTTCTGAAGAAAACGTAAAATCAGTCTGAATTTTTCTCAAAAGCACACTGGGCGACTCATCCGAGCCGCCCAGTGTGCTTTGATAGGACATTTTGGATTAGTCCATCAATATTCACCGACCAATGTCGCTCGCGAGGGCAAAGGTGGCTTCGGTGAGGTGAGGACTATATGGTGTTTATCCGCAAGCGGATGAAGATATGATGGTTCATGTTCTGGCAAACAAAAACGAAATCCAATATCGTATATATGAACATCCGAATTCTTCGCTTACCATTGATAAAAAGCGAATCAAGTAATACGATTACATTACCTCACTTCAAAACGAGGACTGTAATGCCGCTCTTCGCCGAATTGCTCCGCGGATTGACCTTCATGCAATGTGTAGCATGATTGATGATATACCGTGCATCAGTGACATTCAGAAGAAGTTCTACAAAACGATGTTGTCTGAACGCAAAGAAAAAATTTTTGACCATGCATTAGCACTGCTTCATGAACAGGAACAGGGAACTCCGATACAGGCGCAGAAAGAGCTAATTACGCAAAACAGCCGAGTAAGAAAATTAGTAAAGAGACACGATGATCATGATGATCGTTAAATAACAAGACAGCATCTGCATGGAAGTGAAATTCTTCCGATGCAGGTGCTGATTTTAATTTCTGTCGTCGTTCTCCGGGGGATTGGGGCACTCCTCAACAAGCCGATCAGCCTTGCGCTCGCTTTGCGGGCGAATTGCGGCTGTCGTGTGGCTCATGATAGTTTGAGACCCCGCTTGCAATTATGGGTATAACGGATTCCGAAATTCGAAGAATTCAGATTCTTTCAAATTGCACTCCAAATTTTTATATGAATACGAATATTGTTTGGCTGTCATCTCTGCTTCATTGCCGTATCAATCAGATGCTTCGGTACCAATCGGAATACATAGTTGCCGCTGCCAATGTGCAGCGTTTTTTGTTTTTCGACCAGCCGTTCCCCGTCAAAGAGCAGACAGTCCTCAAATTCGGCGAAATCAGGGAAGGTCAGTGTTGCCTCTGTATTCGGCGGAACCGTACAGGACAGCGTGCAGCTGTCACCAAAGGATTCATACATCACCTCGATGCGTCCGGAACAGGTGTCAAGCGAACAGCGTACAAAACGCATATCCTGCGGAAGACACGGTGCGATGGTAAAGGTACGGAAGGCAGGAGACGTTGGGACAACGCCGCACAGTGTCTGGTAAAGTGCCGCCGAGATGCCGGAATGCATGGCGTGACTGTGGGAATGCATGCTGCCCTTGACCGCCCATTGCTCCCAAAGGGAGGTTGCACCCATGACGTTGAGAAATCCGAAGCCGGGATACGTATTGTGGCGGACAGTTTCCAGATACAGATCAAGCGCATCGGCATCCGCAAGCACCGGAATCACCGTCCGTCCGCCGAAGCCGCCAACGTCAAAGTATCCGTCCGCGCGGATTTTTTTGCAAAGTGCAGTGCGGGTTTTCTCCGCATGTTCTCCTGTCAGAATCCCGTAGAACAGCGGCATAAACATTTCTGGCTGTCTTCCGTTGCCGACGGTGCCGTCTTCATGCCAATAACGCTTGATAAAGCCTTGCTTTACGCGATCTGCAAACGATAAAAACATCGGCTGATCTTCATGATATCCAAGCAGCTCGGCATATTCTGCCATGATGTGCGTGTATGCATGAAGCAGGGATGTGTTGACTGCCGCCTTGCACTGACCGAAGCCCTCCCATGTGTTGTCATTGGGCAGGCACCAGTCACCGTAGCCCCACGGCCAGACACCGTCCTCGGATTGCTCCATCCAATGCATCACACCGCGCTTAAAATGGGGATACAGCTCTTTTGCGGGATTCAGATCTCCCCAGAAGCGGTAAATACGGTAGGAGAGCATCAGACTGTCACCGAACCAGTCCATGTTGCCGCCGAGAATCTGCTCCGGGACAGCGGTGATATCACCAAGCCACTTTTTGTAATACGCATACATATTGAACTGATACAGCGCAGCATCCTCATACATCTGCGAATCCATCAGACACGGTGTGCGCTCATCACGCACGGGGCAGTCAGTCGGAATGCTGACAAGATTTGCGCGGATACTGTTTGTACACAACGCGTAAATACGGTTGATGATCGGTTCAGAGCAGGCAAACTCCGCCGCTGGATCGACATCCGCCGATAAGAACAGCGCGGTGATCGAAAACTGCTCCGTCGGCTCACTGCATTTCACAGTGACATAGCGGAATCCGTGATAGGTGAAACGAGGCGTATAGTGTTCCGTTTCTGTACCGGCGCAGGTGTAGATGTCTGCAGCACGGGCAGCGCGGTTGGTAAAGAGATCGGCGTACCCATCCTGCGTAATCATTTCGCTGTGCTGTAGCGTGATCTGACAGCCGGCAGATGCTTTTACGGAAATTTCACAGATGCCCTGTATGTTTTTGCCGAAATCGTAAACTGTCCCTTCCGTGTTTTCCCAGACGGCGACGGGGGAAATTCGTTCAATTACGCGGATGGGCGGCATTTCATTGCAGAGAAGACGACCCTGCGGTGCGGTGTCATTGGAAATAACGGCAGGTGTCCATGCAGCAAAGGTGCGTTTTGCATCGTATTCCTCGCCGAGATACAAGCCGTTTGCCGTGATCGGCGAATCCTGCCATTGCCATGTGTCATCGCTGTTGATGCGTACCGTCGTGCCATCCCGACCGGTCAGAACAATAGCGGCACGCAGACCCTTTGGCGCGTCATAGCGGTATCCCCATTGCGAGTAGTCCATGTTGTATCCATTGCCAAGCTGGACGGTCAGGATATTTTCGCTGTGCTGCAGATATTCGGTCAGATCGAGTGTTTCAAAATAAACCTGCTTATCATAGCGGGTATTGGGTGGTGTCAGAAATGCATCGGTCAGCGGTTTTCCGTTCAGACGGCAATCCACAAGCCCTAAACCTGTTACATACAGACGCGCATGGGTAACGTCGCGGTCAACGGAAAAACAGCGGCGGAAGATCGGCGCGGACGGCTCGTTTTCTGTACCGCAGATGATCCAATCGGCGAGGGAAAGATCATCGATGGCGGTTTCAAAAGCCATCGTGTCGGATGTAACCGTGCCGCTTGTCAGGGCTGCGGTGACATTCCAATGATAGATACTCCCGGGGCGGAGGACTGAATCGGGAAACTCATACCGCATTGCATCGGATGCGATCATACCGGAGTCGTGGACGGTCTGACGGTTTTCATCGAAAACAGAAACGCGGAAGGACTGCTGTTTTATGTCGCGATATGCGGTTGTGTCGTAATTCCATTGCAGACACAGTGTCCGACTGTGATCGACAGTTATGATCGTGTCCCTCTTACAGGATTTGCCGTTACAGTAAAGCGTTGCGAAACATATCATTGTGAGATTTCCTTTCTTTATGCTGTATTTATCTGTTGGTTTTTCTGTACATACGGATATGCGGTATGTCCGATAAAAACATTCAGGTTTGTTCATCCGTTGGGCTCATTTGCCTCAGATAGGCTGTCGGTGACATTCCCGTTTCCCGACGGAACATTCTTGCAAAGTAATTGCTGTCGGAAAAACCGACACTGCGTGCAGCCTCCGCAACCGTATATTCCCCCGTCAGCAAAAGATCTTTTGCCCGAAGCAACCGTTTGTGCAGGCGGTATTCCGTTGGCGTACAGCCGAAAAGCTGATGAAATAACCGCCGAAAGTGCGTTTCACTCAGTCCGCACCGCGATGCAAGTTCTGCAATGCTGTGGTTTTCCATGTATTTTGCATCCAGAAGCTGCTGCGCGGGAATCAGCCGCAGATAGTGGTCGGAGCAGTAAAGTGCATGACCGATTTCGGTTAAATATTTATATAAAATCCGATATACCAGAGATTTTGCCATGATTCGGTAGCCGCTGTTTTACGTTTGCCATACGGAAAGCAGCTGCGCAAAATCAGCCTCATACAGATGGTAATTCGATTCACTTGTCTGAAATCGGCATGTTCCGGATAACAATGACGCCGATATCGGATGCTGTTTTATCAATGAATCGTCGGCCTCCAGACGGAAATTGACGGTGTAGTGAATAAAGGGTTCCTCTCCGATACACTGCACGGTATATGCACTGCAGGATGAAAGAAACATCGCCTGTCCTGCCTGCAGAATCACTCTCTCATCGGGAAAAATAAACTCTGCCTGCCCGGAAACGCACAGAACAAAACCGTCGATATTGCGACCTGTTTTATAGTAGTTCCAGGAAAATTTTTTGATAAATCGATTGCGGTGTACAAGCAGGATTTCCGTGATTTGCAGATCGAAATCGATCAGCTGTGTTAATGTCTCTATTGGTGATTCCCCCTGTGCTTTGAAATCGGAGCTTTGCTGCTTCTCATGCTTGTATTATACTCAAATTGCCGCAGGTTGTCAAGTTGATTTTGGGTTTGAATGGTCGATTTGTGCTATAATGGTCGATTCTGTCATTTACAAAACCTTATCTTGCAATGTATAATAGATACAGTAACAGAACAGAAAGGGAAGGTTCAGTCATGATACATACTCGAAAGCCGCGTATCGGCATTATTGGAATGGGACATTACGTATATTGGGTGCAGTTTGAGGGGCTGCGGGAGACTCTGATGCAGAAGCAGACAGCACTTCACGCATTTTTTTCTTCTGCCGTTACAACCATCGATCTTGGATATGCAGATGACATCGACTCCGCGTATCTTGCGCTGAAGCAGGCACAGCGTGAGGATCTTGATGCGCTGTTCATAGTCATGTCGACATATGTGACGTCACAGGTGGTTTTCCCGTTTGCACGGTATCTGCCGATTCCGCAGGTGCTTGTCAGTATCCAGCCGCTCAATCGTCTTGACTATGCACATACGACAACGCGTATGCAGTTGGAAAACGATGATATCTGCTCACTGCCGGAGTTCACCGGCGTCTATGCAAGACTTGGTGCACCGAAGCCGTTTCTTCTGGTCGCGGCGGCAAGCGAAACACAAAAGATTTCTTGTCGGATCGGTGAGATGGAACGTGCAATCTGTGCGGCGGCAGCATTCAAATATGCCAAATTCGGTTATCTCGGTCATACCTATGACGGTATGTATGACATGAATACCGATCCCACCGCGTTTTCCGCAACATTCGGAGCGCATGTATCGATGATCGAATTCGGTGAATTGATGGAGCATGTAAAGAATGCCCGACGAGAGTCTGTACAGCAGAAAATGGATGAGATCCGTTCTGTGTTCCGTATCTGTCAACAGTCGGAGGATCCGCTTACCGATGTAGTGGCAGAGGAGGACCTTTCGCTTGCCGCACGCTGTGCCGTAGGATTGGATTCGCTTGTTGAGGATCGTGGCTTGACTGCGCTTGCATATTTTCATCGTGGCGTGTCCGGAACAGAGGAAGAACAGATCGCCGCAAATCTGATTATCGGCAATTCGCTTCTGACCAGCCGCGGGATTCCTTTGGCAGGGGAAGCCGATCTGAAAACAGCGGCTGCAATGCTGATAATGAACCGCATTGGAGGTGGAGGATCGTTTGCCGAGCTGCATCCGTTTGACAGCACGGAGGATCTGGTTCTCATCGGGCATGACGGTCCGCACAATCTGGCAATCAGCGATGCAGCACCCATTCTGCGCAAGCTGAAAAAATTTCACGGAAAGCCGGGGGCAGGGGTTTCTGTGGAATTCAAGCTGAAAACCGGTCCCATCACATTGCTTTCCTGCGGAATTGATGAAAACAGACAACTGCATCTGGTCAGTGCACGCGGCGAGTCCGTTCCCGGTGCCATTCCGCAGACAGGCAATACCAACACCCGATGCCGTTTTGATTGCCCCGTGACTGATTTTATTGAGCGCTGGTGTGATGCCGCACCGACACATCATCTGGCACTCGGCATCGGTGACCGTACTGCCGAAATCCGTCTGTTCGCCCGTATGATGGGACTGAAGCTGACCGAAATCTGAAAATTGAGAAAAGGAGATATCTTATGTTCAACTACGAATACCGCAAAGAAACCACACCGGGACGGGTCTGTCTTGAAATCAGCTTAAAGCCATTCGGTTATGACAAAACACCCGCAGGCATTGAAGCAGTCGCAAGAAAACTGTTCTCACAGTGGATGCCGCTGCTTCGGTATGCCACGGGATGTTCGCTTTTGTTTTGGACCAGCGACGGAAGTGAAATCCTCGATTACTCCGGCAATCTCTGTGATACATTTAACTGGTGCAAATACATCGGCATCGGCAACTGGAATCGTGATGCATCACAGGATGAACGCAACGCAAAGAACTCCCTGCATGCATTTCCCATTCATTACATGGAAAATCCCCCGGAGATGACTTATGGTGATCTGAAAACGATCATTTCGGTTATGAAGCGTGTCGGACGGGAAATGACCGGCTTTGACATTGCCGTCGGCGAGACCTTTGATCCCGGTCCCGAATTTGCGTGGTCGGATTTCAAGTTCAACCGTCACACGGAGCTCGCGGTTGGCAGTATCATGGGTGCATCGAGATGGATTCATTGTGCCGCCCGCCTGCATGCCGATGACCGCCATTATGCTGCATATCCCGACGGTATTCCCGAGGGCACACATTTCGGTGAATTTCTCGGCAGGCAGTTTATGGCAATGAAGCGCGATCTGGGCTTTGATTATCTGTGGTTGTCCAACGGCTTCGGCTTCTCTCTGCAGTCATGGAACTGGACGGGTGAGCTGTTCGACGGTACTCGCTTTGATTTTGCACATGCGGCACAGGTGCGGCAGAGCATCGCCGAATTCTGGCATTATTTCTCGCGTGAGGTCGGCAACACCCGCATTGAAACGCGTGGCAGTAATCTGTCCACCGGTATGGACATCGCGGCGCACGGCTGTCCCATTGACGAAATCTACCGCCAGAATATCATTGCACCGCCCAACTCGCCATGGGCACCGCTGAATTTCCGCTTTGGTCTGGAGCTTGCGGGCTATATGTCGCACATTGCCGAGCTTCCGAAAAACGGCTATCAGATGCGCTACTATATCCACGACCCGTGGTGGCTGAACTCTCCGTGGTTTGACCGCTATGACCGTTCACCGCACGATATCTATCTGCCCCTGTCGATTGCAAGGCTGGATGCTGACGGCACGGTGACAAAGCCGATGGGACTGGCTTTCCTGAGTGCCGACGATTCCTTTGGACGTTTGCCCGATCGCTGTCCCAACGAGGTCACGCCGCATCTGCTCACCGCATACAACGATTATCCTGATGAAGCAGGGCTTGTGACCTGGATCTATCCGTTCGATTCCTACTGTAAGCAGGGACTGACCGACGGTCATTCCGAGCGGATCTTTATGGATGACTGGTTCATCGAGTCGGCAATCGATCACGGTTTCCCGATCAATACTGTCATTTCTGACCGGAATTTCCTAGCATCTGACAAACAGAAGCTGAAAAATACCATTTTCGCTACCGCTGTACCCGAAGCGGACAGTCCGCTGGAGAACGCGATTCTGGCAGGACTTAATGACGGACTGCGTATCATTCTGTTCGGTACCACTGCACACGCATCCAAGGCAATGCTCGATGCCATCGGTGTTTCGCACGCAGAACCGATTGACGGTGAGATGCAGATTTCCACAACATTGCCGCTTGACACCGCCGAGGTCGGACAGTATGCAGATACGCTTGTGCATCATGCACTTCTTTCAGACGGCGGCATCTGTGAGATCGCAAAGCCGGACACCGCGGTTACGGCGCAGGTCACAAAGAACGGTATCTGCCGTACCTATGCCACGGTGAGAGGATCCCTTGTCTGGGTGCGTGGTTCGTTCCCGCATGACCCGAATCCGAGAGCATCTCTGCCGAACAAGCTGATGCCCGGAAAATCGTTTGTGTCTTCTATCCTGCTTCGCGCATCGCTTTCGCTGTTTGGCTATCATATCACGTTTTCCTGTTACGACATCAACGACAACCGTCCGATTCTGCATTTCTCGCGCTGCCGCCGTGCGCTTTGGCTCAATGAGTTTTCCAAGGACGCAACGGTGAAGCTGCATCTCTCGACCCCCGACGGCGCACCTGCCTTCGACAACACCGAGTTTCTGATCGAGGACAGTGTCGGTACCTATCCGACCTCGCGCTGGATTCACACCGATTGCCGTGTTTTCATCAAACAGAAAGCACCCTCCAAGATTTCCATCCGCCGCGATGCACCGCATACCCATATCTGGCTTGACGAGCGCATGATTATCACGGGTCTTATCGATGCGGAAGTGACTGTCTATCCGTCGGAAGGCGGAACGGTTGTTGCGCGTACCGGCGATGGCTGGGACATCTTCAACGGCGGCAATGTACCGCTTGTATGGGACGAAGAAAAGCAGTGTTATCACGCATATCACATCACCGGCAATCTCAATGTCTGTCCGCGCGACAAGGAACACATTGACGACTGGAAACCGTTGGAATTTCTGCGTGATCCTGCACAAATCAGAGAATATTAAAAGAACGATTTAATAAAATATTTGGCTCTTCATAAATTTTGGTGTATAACCCCTTTAGGCAAAGAAAGGAACCGGATATACGAGAAAAAGAAATCAAGATTACGGAAACCGTAAGCATTGCGTTTGGCAACTTTGATTTTGTTATTGAACCCTTCCAGTC
>JAFTLK010000207.1 GCA_017455975.1 Clostridia bacterium
ACAGTAGAGATCATACCCGATGTCGTCTGTGATAAAGCAGTGCGACAGCGCGTATCCCCGGTCGTCGGAGATGACGATCAGAAGATCCAGATCGGACTTCTCATGATAGTCGCCAGACGCAAAGGACCCTGTCACCGCGATCAGATCAAGCGCGCCGGGACAAACCCTCTCTGCACGCGCTTTGACCGCTTCGATGATGCGCGTGTTTTTGGCAAACATGGCTTGTTTTGTTTGTTCGGTCATGGACGTTCACCTCGGATGGATAGGATTGGGGTTTACGCAGCCGTTTCTCTATTCCTGAAGGGGCACCCATTGGGCGTCCTCACATCAGGGTGACAGCATTTCAATTTTGGTGTCTCACGTGGATTTTCCCATAATATGTATCATTTTTTATTGTGTTGTGCGCCTACAGCGGACGCGCATTGCGCGTCCCTACAGATTCGGAGCAGCGTCTGCGCATCCCGTCATCATCAAAGTCTTATGCTGACAGAACCCTCCTTTGAATCCACCTCACACCGGACACTCCCAAACCTTCGTCCCGAACGCACGGTACACCGGCTCCCAGACATCGAACTGGAACGCGATGTTGTCGACATGGTGGCTGTCGCTGGTGAAGATGATCGAGCCGCCCTGTGATGCGATATAGCGCATCATCGGCATCGGCGGATACGGGGAGGTTCTGTAGCCGCGGGAGATCGCACCGGTGTTGACCTCAAACGGCTTTCCATAGGGAATCAGCCGGTCAATGGCATCAGTGTAGGCACGGCGGTAGCGCGGATTGGTGATATCGAGATCGACGCCGACCTCGCAGAATTTGGAAATCAGATCAAAATGTCCGATGATATCGGCACCCGTCGCGCGCACAACATCGCCCATGCAGGCAAAATACGACTCGCACGCCGCATAGAAGTCACCGCCGAAGCCGTCACGGACAGCGCCCATCAGCTGATCCTTGTGCTCGTCAATGGGCGTATACTGACCGTCTCCCCAGTTCAGATAATGGCAGGAGCCGATGACATAGTCAAAGTCGGCAATCGGCTTTCCGCCGAAGTAATCCTGCTCCACGCCGCAGAGGACACGGATGCGGTCGGCATACTTGTCCTTGAGCGCATAGACCTCCTCACGGTACTTCGCCGTGTTCTCGCGCGACATACAGTAATGCCCGTCAAACGCGGTATAGCCATGACCGGAAAGACCGACAATGGTCAGACCCTTGTCAATGGCAGAAAGAACCATTTCCTCTGCCGTAAACTTGCCGTCACAGTATTTGGTATGCATATGAAAATCAGAGCGGATCATGATGTCATTTTCTCCTGTTTCACTTTGTGATCGATGATATGGCGGGATGCCAGCTCGCGGTGCACATCTTCAAGCGAAATGCCCATTTCGGTCATCATGACCATGACGTGATACGCAAGATCGGCAATTTCATAGACGGTTTCCTTCTTGTCGTCCGCCTTTGCCGCAATGATGACCTCGGTACATTCCTCGCCGATCTTTTTGAGAATCTTGTCAATGCCCTTTTCAAAGAGATACGTTGTGTAGGACCCCTCCGGCTTGTCGCGCTTTCTGCCGTCGAGCAGCTCCATCAATCCCTCAAGCGTGAAGTCGCGGCGCTCCTCGCTCTGGAAAATCGGGTTTGCAAAGCAGGAATCCGTGCCGAGATGGCAGGCAGGACCTTCCTTTTCGACCTTCACAACGAGCGCATCGCCGTCGCAGTCTGCCGTGATGGACACGATATGCTGATAGTTGCCGCTCGTCTCACCCTTGAGCCACAGCTCCTGTCTGGAACGGCTCCACAGACACGTCAGCTCGCGTTCCATCGAAATGCCGAGGCTTTCGCGGTTCATGTAGGCAAGCGTCAGAACCTTGCCCGAAATCGCATCGACGATGATCGCGGGAATCAGCCCTTTTTCGTCGAATTTCAGATCATTGATATTCATCGTTTATAAAACTCCCTTTTCTGTCGTTTCAAAGTCTCATCGGAATCCCTTCGTCTGCCAGTCTGCGCTTCAGATCGGGAATGGCAACCTCACCAAAGTGGAAGATGGATGCGGCAAGTCCTGCATCGACTTTAGGCAGCGTTTTGAACAGCGTGACAAAGTCATCCATACCGCCGGCGCCGCCCGATGCAATGACGGGAACATCGACCGCACGGCAGACCGCGTCGAGCATTTCGAGATCAAAGCCCCCCTTGACGCCGTCGGTGTCAATGGAATTGAGAACCACCTCACCCGCACCGTTGTCGACACAGCGACGGATCCAGGAAATGGCCTCCATGCCGGTGTTCTCGCGTCCGCCTTTGGCAAAGACACGGAATACGCCGTCGACGCGCTTGACGTCAGCGGAGATGACAACGCACTGGTTGCCGTACCGTTTTGCCGCTTCATAGACGAGATCGGGATTGCGGATCGCGCCGGAATTGACCGACACCTTGTCCGCACCGCACTTCAGCACGCGGTCAAAGTCATCAAGGGTATTGATGCCGCCGCCGACCGTCAGCGGAATGAAGATCGTGCGTGCGACCTCACAGAGAATATCCGTAAACAGCGCACGCCCCTCGGCAGATGCGGTGATGTCGTAGAAGACCAGCTCATCCGCACCGCAGTCGGAATAGTATTTTGCCAGCTCGACGGGCGAGGACACATCGTTCAGTCCAAGGAAGTTGACGCCCTTGACCACGCGTCCGTTTTTGACATCGAGACATGGGATAATTCGTTTGGTAATCATTTCGTTACCTCGATAGCTTCTTTGAGATTGATCGCACCGGTATAGTACGCCTTACCGATGATCGCGCCGTGCAGACGCATTGCGGACAGTGCTCTGACATCGTCGATGGTCGAAACGCCGCCCGATGCAATAAAGTCGATCGAATACGTTTCGGACAGATGGCGGTAGAGATCGCGGTTCGTGCCGATCATCGCACCGTCGCGGGAAATATCGGTACAGATCATCGTTTTGACGCCGATGTCCTGCATTTTTGATACAAACGCATCCACAGTCAACTGGGACTTCTCCGTCCAGCCCTTGATCGCGGCATATCCGTCCTTAAAATCCGCACCGACGGCAATGTGTGCGCCCCAGGTCTTGACCGCCTCACGCAGGAACGCTTCATCGGTGACAGCCGCCGTGCCGAGAATCACACGGTCAACACCTGCCGTCAGGTATGTATCGATAACAGCCATAGAACGGATGCCGCCGCCGACCTCAGTGAAGAGATCGGTATTCTCCACGATGTGCTTCACAACGGACAGATTCGGCGTTTCGCCCGATTTTGCACCCTCCAGATCGACCAGATGCAGATG
>JAFTLK010000208.1 GCA_017455975.1 Clostridia bacterium
AGCCCCCCTCGCACGTGCTCTTTGCGCCGGTGGTGTTCCGGTTGCTGAGGTCACCTTCCGTGCGGCAGGCGCCGATACTGCCATCCGTCTGATGCGTGAGGCATGTCCCGATATGCTCGTCGGCGCAGGCACCGTTCTGACGACCGAGCACATCGATCTGGCGATTGCCGCAGGTGCTTCGTTCATCGTCACTCCGGGTCTTGATCCCGACCTCGTTGTCTACGCACAGCAGAAGAATATCCCGATCTACCCCGGCTGTACCACTCCGACCGATTATCACACGGCATACAAGCTGGGTCTGGAGGTCCTCAAATTCTTCCCGGCAGAGCAGTCCGGCGGTCTTGCAAAGATCAAGGCTATGGCCGCTCCGTTCCCGATGTTCAAGGTCATGCCGACCGGCGGCATTTCCCTCAAGAATCTCGGTGAATACCTGTCCGCCAAGGTCATCTGCGCCTGCGGCGGCTCCTACATGGTCACCGCCGACCTGATTGAGGGCGGCAAGTGGGATGAGATCACCGATCTCTGCAAGAAATCTGTTGAAATTGTCAAGGAGGCGCGTTCCAATGGCTAAGATTATTACATTCGGCGAAATCATGCTTCGCCTCGCTCCCAACGGTTATTACCGTTTCTTCCAGAACGACCAGATGCAGGCAACCTTCGGCGGCGGTGAAGCCAATGTCGCGGTTTCCCTCGCCAACTTCGGTATGGATTCCGCATACGTCACCAAGCTGCCGAAGCACGCCATCGGTCAGGCAGCAGTGGATTCCCTGCGTTATTTCGGCGTCGATACCGCAAAGATCGTCCGCGGCGGCGACAGAGTCGGTATTTATTACCTTGAAAAGGGTGCATCCCAGCGCGGCTCCGTCTGTATTTACGACCGCGCACATTCCGCCATTCAGGAAGCAAAGCCGGAAGACTTTGACTGGGATGCGATCTTTGAAGGCGCCGACTGGTTCCACTTCACCGGCATCACACCCGCGCTCGGTGCAAACCTTGTTGAAATCTGCCGTCAGGCTTGTATCGCTGCCAAGGCAAAGGGTGTGAAGATCTCCTGTGACCTCAACTACCGCGGCAAGCTGTGGACGCGTGATGAAGCACGTGCGGCTATGACCGAGCTTTGCAAGTACGTTGACGTCTGCATTTCCAACGAAGAGGATGCAAAGGACGTTTTCGGCATTGAAGCAGAGGGCACCGATATCTACGGCGGCAAGCTCAACCATGAGGGCTACAAGTCCGTTGCAAAGCAGCTTGCGGACAAGTTCGGCTTTGAAAAGGTCGCAATCACGCTCCGCACCTCCATTTCCGCATCCGACAATGACTGGGCCGGCATGCTGTACGACGGTGAGAATTACTGCTTCTCCAAGTCCTACCATCTGCACATTGTTGACCGTGTCGGCGGCGGCGACTCCTTCGGTGCCGGTCTGATCTATGCTGTTCTGAACGGCAAGACCACGCAGGAATCGATCGAATTTGCCGTTGCGGCATCCGCACTCAAGCACTCCATCGAGGGCGACTTCAACCGCGTCAGTGTTGCGGAAGTCGAAAAGCTCGCGGGCGGCGACGCTTCGGGTCGTGTACAGAGATAATCCAAACAAATAAACAAAAACGGGGTTGTTCACTTTGCGTACTGCATATGATAACTCCCTCCGTCATCCGCCGCGAACCGGCGGATGACACCTCCTTCAAAGAGGGAGGCTTATATAAGGCTCCCTCTCCGAGGGAGCTGTCACCGGATACATCCGGTGACTGAGGGAGTCATCATTCGCACAGCATGCAAAATGAACAACCCCGTATTATTTTTTCATTTTCACACTCTGCTTTCATGGCAGACAAAATACAGAATCTGGAACCGATCGGCGATTTCGTCAAGCATGGCTCTCGCCGCTGTCAGATGGGTCTGATCGAGATTGACAAACGGATCGTCAAGCAGCAGCGGCGGCAGCGGTGCATCGGTTTTCGTACCGCCGTCGGTATACATGGCATCGATCATCGCCAGACGTACACAGAAATCAATACAGTCACGTACACCACGGCTGAAATAAACGGCATCGCGCCGCGCTCCAAGCACCTCGGTCTGGACGGAAAACGATGCATCCAGCGACATCGCACGAGCCTCATCCTCTGTCATACCGGTCAGACGTGACCAATAGAAGCGGAAGCGTGTCTGCATATGCGCAAGATACCGCATGGACATGGCACGCTGTGCCTCCTCCAGATACATCTGCGTCTGACGGATGACCTCCAGCGCATCACGTGCTTCTGCCAATGCCTGCTCTGCCGCCGCACGCTTTTCCCGCAGTGCGGGCAGAACAGCGCCCTGTCGGAATGCGGCTTCGGCTTTTTGCAGCAGTGCCGCCTTTTCCTCGGTTTTCTGTCGGATCTGTGCCTCGGCAGCACGCAGCTGTGTCTCCGATGTCCGGCGTGCATCCTCCGACGTCACCCCGGACGTGCGCAGCTGCTCCTCGGTCATCGCATGCTCGTTCAAAAATGTCTGCAGCGTCCGCTGTGCGATGCGCAGACGGTTCATATCATCGTCCAGTGCCTCGGCGGTACTGCGTATTGTCTGCAGACCCCGGTCGGCATCCGGCAGAGGCTGTGCAAAAAAGCCGGTGAGATATGTATCCAGTGATGCCCGATGTACGGTGAGCTCTGCTCCCAGCGCCGTGCGCCGTTCAAGCAATACCGCCGTCTGCGCCTCGGCCTCCTGTGCCTGACGGCAAATGCCGAGGACTTCTTCCGCCGCAGATACGGCATCGGCGGTATGCGTCTCTGTTATTTGCATTTCCGAAAGTGCCGCGGTCAGCTGCTCCACGGCCGATGTATGTGCGGCATTCCGACGCTGCTGCTCTGCATGCTGCAGACGGTATGCGTCCGCAAAACGGCTCCACACCGCCATGCGGTCGCTGTAGGTATCGGCATCCGTGTACACAGGCTTCTCCATATCGGCAGGACAAGCCTGCAGCAATGCGTCAAGATATCGGTCGAGTGCAATGGCCAGCGCATCCGCCTGTGCCTGCGCAAGCGTGCGCGCTTCCTGCTCCGCCGCATACGCACGCTGTGCCTGGACACAGCCGGAAAGTGCCCGGCGGAACGCATGGAACGCTGCGCGGTCTTCGCCGAGATCGGGGAGCTCCCCGCCGCCGCTCTTGGTATAGGAAGAAAGGCTGGCACACAACTGCGCTTCTCCTTCTTTGAGTGTCTGCAGCTGCGTACCGAGTATCTGCGCCCTCTCGGAAAGCACCTCGCCCTCGCGCGCCGCGGCCGCGGCCGCATCAAAGCGGGCTTTCGCTTCATTGAGATCCAGCACCAGTTCCGCACTTCCGCCGATACGGTCAAGAAATTCATAAAGCGCGGTCTTCTCTGCTTCATATTCGGATTTTTTTGCACAAAGCCGTTTCTGTGCAGCATCCTCCAGCGCACGGGTCTCGTCGCTTTCATCGGAACGTGTCAGAATACCGGCAATCAGCAGAATCAGCCCGGGAAGAGCCATGCCGCCCGCCGCGATCAGCATTCTGCTGTCATGACCAAAGGCATACAGCACAGCAAAGACCGCTGTGACAAGGAGAAGTCCAACGCCGACCGCAATGCGGATCCTGCGGCTTCGGCGGATCGTCTCGTCCGCCTGTACTGCGGCACGCTGGCGTGCCTCCAGTTCTTCAATTTCCTCATTGCGGCTGTGCAGGGCATCAAAGCGTGAGCGCATCGTGACGATCTCCTCACGTGCGGGAATCCCCTCATGTGCCGCTCTGTATGCGGCAAGTGCATCGTCTGCCTCCTGCTTCTGCGGGATCAGAACCGCCTGTTTTTCCCGGTTGATATCCAGTGCACCCAGCGTATCGGCATAAGCATCGACGGTGTCCTCATCCGGCAGAGTATCGCCCTCCGACAGCCCGACGGCTGCAAACGCGGCGCGCATCTGCGCCTGAGCCTCCCGCGGCTGCTCAAGCTGTTCGGTCACCTGTGCATGCATCAGCGCCTGCCGGGTATGGCGTGCGATCTCCTCATCGGAGAAGCACGCGGGCAGCGGCTGTACATCTGCCTTTGCCGCCGGCAGCGTCCGCACCTGCTCCAGCGCATCGGCGAGTACCTTCTGCCGATCTGCCCCGGGAATGCCGCCGGCAAACCGCTCGGCAAGCTGCGCACGCACCGTGCGGTTCCGGGCACATGCCTCGTCGGCTTCCGCCAGCAGCAGCTCAAGCCGGGTACAGGTACGGAGCGCTTCCTCTGCCGCGGAATGCGCCTCTGCGGTGTACGGTACCGCCGGGGAAGCCGCATCATCATCCAGATGCAGAAACTGCCGCTTTTGCGCCGCGGCAGACAGCGCATCGTCGCGGTGAGCAAGCAGCGATTGTCCGTGTGCGATGACAGCGGCCTGTTTACCCTTGTCAGCGGTCAGCGCCGTCAGCCGTTCTTTTTCATCGGTCAATGCTGCCAGCGCAGCATCGGCCGCAGCTGCCTCTTCACTGTATGCCTGTGCTTCGTTTTTGGCCTGCATTGCCGTGTATTCTTCCGCATGCAGATCGGCAATCGTTCGTTCCAGATCGGCAATGTATCCGCGGCCGCCATATTTGACATAATATTGCCGCTGACGGTCGAGCACCGCAGCTGCGGTCCGATACATGCCGCCGTCCTCACCCGCATCGCCGCCATCCATGGCACGGATGAGCCGTGCTGTGATACTTTCCGTCTGCGCCGCACGGTCACCGGACAACAGCCGCTGCGGCAGATATGCACTGCGCGCAAATGCAGCGGCATCAATGCCGAACAGCTGCACGCCGAGAGCTTCCGTATAATCGTGGGATACGGAATTGTCCGCAAGATCGTAAAGCACAAAGCTGTCGCGGCGCACCGATGCACCGTCGGCAAAATACCGCTCCGCGCGATAGGTTTTTCCGCGGACGGAAAAGGTCATACTGCCGCCAAAGGGACCGCCTTGCCACGGCAGATATTTTTTTCTGTCATTTTCGTCCGGATCGGTTTTTCGCGATGTCCCAAGCCCATAGAGCATGGCACACAAAAAGGCGGCAAGCGTCGTCTTGCCTGCTCCGTTTTCGCGGCAGAAGACATTCAAGCCCGCACGGAAATCAAAGGTGACGCTGTGAAGCACACCGAAATTCTCAACATACAAGGATATCAGCTTCATTGCAAGCCCCCCTCTCCCCGTGCAAGAGACGCATCGTTCTGCCCGTCAAGTGCCGCAAGGCCGCAGCGCAGAACAGCACTTTTCTGTTCCTCCGTCATAGGAGCCGCCGTTACCGCACGGACAAATGCACCGCGCAGAGAAATATCGGATTCGTATGCGGACGGCTGCAGGGCGGTGATCCGACGGTCGCGCAGCTCCGCATGGAAAAACCGTTCAGCCAGACGCGCACGGAGATATGCCGTGTCAAGGGATCTGTCATCGGATGCACCGGTGAGCGTCACGCGCACAAGATCGTCTGCAGGAATATCACGCACCAGCACACCGAGCGCCTGCTCCATGGCATAGATGCCGCCGTCGACCGCGGTGACATCCAGCGCAAGATCGTGCAGGGTACGGCGCGCAAACGGAACAAAGGATGCACCTGTGCAATGGGTGCCGTCCAGCGTCAGAATGACAAAGCCGCGCTTGCCGCATTCATCAAAGCCGCGCCCCTCGGGACAGCCGGGATAACACCATGTCCCACGTGCATCGAGTCTGTCGTGACGGAACGCATGCTCATGTCCGAGTGCCAGATAGTCGATGTTCTGTCCGCGCAGTGCACCGAGCGGGATACACTCCCCCTCCCCACCGAGAAGCGCCGCTGTATCCGCGATCTCCCCGTGCAGAAGCACAATGTTATAGCAGCCGGCATCCAGCGCGGGAAGCTGCGGCGGGACAGGCTCGGAGGGCAGGCTTCGCCCGCTTACCGTTACGCCGCCGCCAAGCGGCACAGTCTCCCATGCCGTACCGAAAACATGCAGATTTTCCGGCATCGGCCGTCGGCCGCGCGAAAAGCATCCGCCGACCGTACCGTCCGTATAACGGTCATGGTTTCCGGCAATCAGAAAAAATCGGATCTCCCGGGCATCTGCGATCAGGGACAGCAGATAATCCTGCAGCTCACCCGAAAGAACGCCGTCATCGGAGAGGTCTCCGCACAGAAGCACGGCATCTATCTGTGCATTTTTTGCATATTCGATCATGTCGGCAAAGCGGGACGAAAGCTCCCGTCTGCGCCGGGATGCCTGTTCTGCGGTCAGCCTCGTCTCCATGGGTGAGCCGAGGTGCCAGTCTGCCGTATGCAGCAGTTTCATTCGATCAGATCCTTTCTGCGTTTGCATAAACTTCTGCCGCATGGCACGCGTGGGGTGTACATGCGGCAGGATAAGAACCGTATTATCAGTTTTTCAGACTATGGATAGGCGCGGGAATCCGTCCTCCGCGCGCAATGAATGCGGCAGGCGATTTCTCATTGAGCTTCATCACCGGTGCATAACCGAGCAGACCGCCGAAGCTGACAACATCGCCGGGCTTCTTTCCCCATGCGGGAATGACACGGACAGCGGTCGTCTTCGTATTCGCAACACCGATGGAAATTTCATCGGCAATGATACCGCAGATCACATCTGCCGGCGTGTCGCCGGGAATGGCGATCATGTCAAGACCTACGGAGCAGACCGCGGTCATGGCCTCGAGCTTATCAAGGGTGAGCGAGCCTGCAGAAACCGCATCGATCATGCCCTGATCCTCGGAGACAGGAATAAACGCGCCGGACAGACCGCCGACATGGGACGATGCCATAACGCCGCCCTTCTTGACCGCGTCGTTGAGCAGCGCCAGCGCGGCCGTCGTACCGTGCGCACCACACTGCTCCAGACCCATACCCTCAAGGATATGTGCAACGGAGTCACCGATGGCAGGTGTGGGTGCAAGCGACAGGTCGACAATGCCGAACGGCGTATCGAGCCGTCTGGATGCTTCATAGGCGACGAGCTGACCCATGCGGGTGATCTTGAACGCTGTCTTTTTGATAATGTCGGCAAGTGCGGAGAAATCGCAGTCGCCCGCACGCTTGATGGCACTTGCGACAACGCCGGGGCCGGAAACACCGACATTGATCACGGTATCCGGTTCACCGACACCGTGGAACGCACCCGCCATGAAGGGGTTGTCCTCGGGGACATTTGTGAACACAACAAGCTTTGCGCATCCGATGGAATCGTTGTCGCGCGTCAGATAAGCGGTTTCCCGGATGATGTCGCCCATCTGCCGGACCGCATCCATGTTGATCCCGGCCTTGGTGGAGGCGACGTTGACGGAGGAGCAGACCTTGCCCGTTTCCGTCAGTGCCTGCGGAATGGCGGCAAGCAGATTGCGGTCACCGGGGGTAAAGCCTTTGTGTACGAGCGCACCGAAGCCGCCGATGAAGTTGATGCCGAGCGTATCCGCCGCACGGTCAAGCGTCTTTGCGGCTTTGACAAAACCGTCGCGCGACAGCGCGCCGCCGGCAATGGCGATGGGTGTCACCGATACGCGCTTGTTGACGATCGGAATGCCGTACATTTTTTCAATTTCTTCGCCGACCGCAACGAGACGCTCGGCCTTTTTTGTAATCTTATCGTAGATCTTATCGCAGAAACGGTCGTCATCCTCCGATACACAGTCGAGCAGAGAAATGCCCATCGTGATCGTGCGGATGTCGAGGTTTTCTCCCTCGATCATATGGATCGTTTCCAGAATATCGTTCATATTCAGCATGAATTTCTGTTCCTTTCAGCGCTTGTTTCGTGCGTCAGATGTGGTGCATCGCGTTGAATACATCCTCATGGATGGTGTGAATGACGAGACCGTTTTCGCGGCCGAGCGTCTCCATACGATCGACGAACTGTGTAAAGTCCACGGCGATCTGATCAATTTCGACGACCATGATCATGGCAAAGTACTCGTCGATAACACTCTGGGAAATATCGACGATGTTTGCATGGTTCTCCGCACATGCGGAAGAAACCTTTGCGATGATGCCGACAACATCGCGGCCGGTAACCGTAATAACTGCTTTCATTGTTTGAATCCTTTCTTTTCAAGACCGTAATCTTTATTGTATTTGTATTATATATTATATAGCATTTCTGAAAAAAAAGCAAGATTTTTTTGCGGAAGAGACACGCAGCATCACAAAAAAATACGCAGACAGCGCACAATGTTGTATTTTTATACTTTATTTACGCATATTATTTCACCCGATGTTTCCGGAAAAACCAAACGCGGCTCTGCCTTTTGCATATATGCATGATTTTATGCATTCATACAGCAAAAACCAATGTTGGAAACACCAACAGATTTCCCGTAAAATCCGTTTTTGTTGGCATTTCCGCCGATTTTCTTGAAATTGCAAATTTATGCACTGTTTTTCAAAAAAAGACTTGACAAAAACCGGTTTGCGTAGTATAATAACGTCATAGTTTTTCCCAAGCTGCGGCACATATGCCGCACAACAAAAAATTTTTCAAGGAGATCTTTACAATGAAAAAGATTCTTTCCGCCATTCTCATGGCAGCAATGCTTCTGACCACCGTTCTCGCATTCACCGCATGCGGCGGCGGCGCATCCGACCCCGTTCTCAAGGTTATCGACATCCCGCTGACCAGCGAAGAATATGCATTCGCAGTCAAGAAGGGTGACGCTGAGCTCCTCGCTTCCGTCAACTCCTTCCTCGCAGAGATCAAGTCCAACGGCAAGTTCGACGAAATCGTCAACAAGTACTTCGGTGACGGCACACCCACCGGTGTTACCTCCGCTGCAGAAGATGCCTCCAAGGACCAGCTCGTTGTCGCTACCAACGCTGCATTCGCTCCCTTCGAATACAAGGAAGGCGATACCTACTACGGCGTTGACATGGAAATCATGGCAGCTCTCGCAGAATCCCTGGGCAAAGAGCTCGTTATCTCCAACATGGAATTCGAATCCGTCTGCACCGCAGTTGCAGAAGGTATGTGTGACGTTGCTGCCGCTGGTCTGACCGTCACCGATACCCGTAAGGAAATCCTCGACTTCTCCGATTCCTACTACAACGCATCCCAGGTTCTGATCACCAAGGCTGACGACACCACCTTTGACGCTTGCAAGACCGTCGAAGATGTCGAAGCAATCCTGGGCGCCCTGACCGCAGAAGATAAGGTCGGTGTTCAAACCGGTACCACAGGTCAGTTCTACGTCGCAGGCGACGCTGACTGGGGCTTCGCAGGCTTTGCATGTGAATGTGTCGGCTACGAAGTCGGTGCACTCGCAGCACAGAACATCCTCAACGGCAACGTCAAGTATGTTGTCATCGACATCGCTCCCGCAAAGGCGATTGTTGAAAACACCAACGCTCTCAACTGATTTTCCATCCATAATAAACGGACGTATCCCCTCGCAGACTGCGGGGGGATATCCGTGTCTTTACACATAAAGAGGATTCATAATTTATGCGATTCTTTCTTTCATTTCCCAAAAAGTGGGATGTGTTTTATAACACGTTCGTCAATCATAACGGCTACAAGGAAGTGCTCACGGGTCTGCAGAACACGCTGATCATTGCAGTGCTCGGTCTTCTGATCGGTATCGTCATCGGTACGGTCATCGCCGCTGTCAAGGTCATTCCTCCCTATAAGCGTGTGACCCGCTTTTTCCAGCGCATCGGCGACATCTATGTCGCGTTCTTCCGCGGCACGCCGATGGTCGTTCAGCTGCTGCTCGGCTACTATGTGCTTTTCCCGATGCTCGGCATCAATATGCCCGTCATCAACGTCTGTGTCACCATCTTCGGTCTGAACAGCGGCGCGTACATCTCCGAAATCATGCGCGGCGGTATCAATTCCGTCGATCCCGGTCAGATGGAAGCCGGACGGGCGCTCGGTCTGTCGTTCTTCTCCACGATGATGCTGATCGTCATTCCGCAGGCAATCAAAAATATCCTGCCGACACTCGGCAACGAATTCATCACGCTCGTCAAGGAAACCTCGATCGTCGGCTTCGTCGGCGCAACCGATATCTGCGTTGCATTCCGTTATATCGGTACGAACAACTATGAATTCATGGTTCCCTACCTTGTTATGGCACTGATTTACATCGTGCTGGTTCTCATCATCACGCTGCTGATCCGTCTGATGGAAAGGAGGCTGAAGCGCAATGAACGAAACGCTTAACGAAAGAGTCCCTGTCCTGCAGGTCAGGAACCTGCGCAAGCACTACGGCAGCAACCAGGTCCTCCGCGGCATCACCGAAACCATTTACGAGGGCGAAAAGGTTGCAATCATCGGCCCCTCCGGCGGCGGCAAGTCAACATTCCTGCGTTGTCTGAACTGCATGGAGGATCCGACCTCCGGCTCCATCATCTTTGATGGAGAGGATATCGCAGACATGAAGGTCGACATCAACCTCCACCGCGAGCATATCGGCATGGTGTTCCAGTCCTTCAACCTGTTCAACAACAAGACGGTTCTTGAAAACATCATGCTTGCACCGGTTACCCTCCGTACCAAAAAGCTGCGCAAAAAGAAACTGCAGAAGTTCTTCGGCAAAAAGGACATCGTCATCGATACCACCGTTGAACAGATCAAGGCAGAAGCAAAGGAAACCGCCATGCGGCTTCTGAAGCGCATCGGTCTGGAGGAAAAAGCAGATGTCTATCCGTCCACCCTTTCCGGCGGTCAGAAGCAGCGTATCGCGATCATCCGCGCACTTGCAATGAATCCGAAGGTCATGCTGTTTGACGAACCGACCTCCGCGCTTGACCCGGAAATGGTCGGCGAAGTACTCGATCTGATCCGTCAGCTCGGCAATGAAGGCATGACGATGATCATCGTCACGCATGAAATGGGCTTCGCACGCGAGATTGCTGACCGTATCTTCTTCATCTCCGACGGCATCATTTCCGAACAGGGTACACCCACAGAGTTTTTCGATCATCCGAAGAACCCGCGTACCGTCGAGTTCCTGTCGAAGGTACTCTGATCCCAACATCCGAAAAATCAAAACAACCGGCTTCCGCTTTTTTGCGGACAGCCGGTTTTCTTGTTTTCACTATGGAGACACCGGAAACGACCGTTTCTCCTCAAAATCCTCTGTACAGCTATCAGCCGCCGGTCGGAAGCCTCGCATCCAGCAGACAGCGCATACTCTCACGTGCAAATGCATTGACGCGTTCCGTTCCGAATTCGGTACAGAGCACCTCGATTGCATCCGCCATACGCGGCGGCCGTGTGGTCAGATTGTGACAGTCGGAGCCGAGGAATCGGATCATTCCCTCTCCGAACAGATTCAGCACCCGACCGCTCGCTGCCGAATTGCAGAATGCTTCCGCATTGACCTGCATCATAACGCCGTGATCTGCGAGCATTTCAAACAGCCCTCTCGGCTGGTCATCGAGATATCGGTCAATGTGCGCAAGCACGACCGACATTCCCGGTGTATGCTGCAGCTGCAAAACATCGTCGATCATTGCATCCGTCCAGCGCTTGAACGGCATTTCCAGCAGGAACAGCGAGGTATTGTGAATGCGCAGCTGTGCAAGCTCCGATACGTGTGCCATATCGCGGAAATAATACACCTCTGCTCCCGGCAGAAGGATCGGACTCCGTCCCCTGCACCGGACCGTCAGCTGTGCCAGCGCCTGTCTGCGTCTGTCCAGAAATCGGTCAATTGTATCTCTGTGCGAATAAAAATGCGGTGTCAGAACAATGCCGCATACCCCCTGCGCCACAGATTGCCGCAGCATCTGCATGCTCATATCAACAGAACTGCTGCCGTCATCAATGGCAGGAAGGATATGGGTATGAAAATCAAGATATAGGGATTTCATCATTGGGTTCGCCGCTGCTTGATTCATGGTGATATCCGCTCCTTTCGAACATTGCTGACAACCGGAAAAAACGCCCGTGCGTTATGCATCTTCCAAATAATTATACCATTCGGCCAACGGTTTGTCAACAGCAGCCCGGCAATTTCCGAAAAATGTAAACCAGACATGCCCACAGCCATATCATCCGAACCGATATCACAAACCTTGCCGGATTTTTCCCGTTTTCGCTCATAAAATAAATTATCCGCAATAGATTTATAAAATATTTCGAGATTCGTTATACATTGTTCACAAATATGAGGTATAATATTTGTGCAAACCAACAGGGGTTTGCTGCTTTTATGTCTGCGCAAATGAACATTGACAAAAACCGGCGCGCAGCACTACCTAATATTTTACTGAAACCAAGGAGTTTTGAACATGAAAAGAAATATCGCTCTCATCCTCGCAGCAGTTCTCGCCGCTTCCATGATTTCCTGCGGCGGCAATGACACCACCGATACCACCGACACCACCGGTGCAGGCACCGAATCCGCAGTTGTCACCGAAGAAGTCATCGAAGCAAACACCGTTGCTACCAAGCTTCAGGTCGCATTCATCGATGCAGTCAAGGCAAATCCTGCAGCTACCGCTGAAGAAATTGCAGGCACCCTCGCACAGAACGAAGCTGTCGCTGTGATCGGTCCGGCAGTCGCTCCCATGGTTGAAGGCTGGCTCAACGGCTTCGATGCTGAATCCATCACCGGCTTCTCGGAATGCGCTATGTTCGCTCCGATGATCGGTACCATCCCGTTCATGGGTTATGTCTTCACGCTCGCTGACGGCGCTGATGTCGAAGCATTCAAGACCCAGCTGACCTCCTCCGCAAACCTCCGCTGGAACATCTGCACCGAAGCTGAAGAAATGGTCTGCGATGACGAAGGCAACAAGGTCTTCTTCGTCATGGCTCCCAAGGCATTCGAGGAATAATCAATGGCATATCAAGGAAAAGGGCACGCAAGTGCCCTTCACTTTACAAAAAAGACAGCAGCACTTCTTGCACTGCTGCTTCTGACCGCGTCTGTGACCGCTTGTACACAGAATCCCGATGACACGACCGACACCGATACGCAAGTCACAACAGAGGAGGTCGGTATGAAGGGCGGCGATGTCTTCGTCATGGACGGACATCTTTCCGAGGTCGTTTATCCGCTCAAGGAAAACATGGTCACCTACGCGGGAACCTTAATGCAGAGCATATACGACAGTTATCTGTCATCCGGCAGCCACCGGATCGCCGTTTCCATTGTCCCCGACAAAAATGTTTATCTGAACACATCGGAGGATTACACCGCCGGCAAGTTAGACGAAATCCCGCTGCCCGATTACGCCCGTATGACCGAGCTGCTCCGTGCAGAAACCGATGATTTTGCAGCGTTTGTCGATTTGACGCAGTCGCTGTCACTGTCATCGTATTATCTGACCGATATGCACTGGCGGCAGGAATATCTGACCGCTCCCGCGCATCTGCTTTGTGAAGCGTTCGGATTGCATCTGACCTGCGAAGCTGAGGGAATCGCCTTTGAAACGCACCCGTTTGTCGGCTCCTATACTGCCGATCCGCTTGCGGCTTCGGTGGAAAACGATACGCTGTATTATCTGACAAACGATACGTTTTCTTCTGTCACCGTCACCGATTACGTCAACGGCGTCCCGCAGCCCGGTGTCCTTTACAACACCGAAATCAAGGCAGATGCCAAGACCTACGATCTGTTCCTGTCGGGTCCCATGCCGCTGCAGGTCATCGAGTCTCCGAATGCTGCGACCGACCGCGAGCTGATTATTTTCCGCGATTCGTTCGGCTCCGCCATCGCGCCGTATTTCTGTGAGCAGTACGCAAAGGTCACGCTCGTTGACCTGCGCTACCTGAACTCCGGCGTTCTTGCCGATTTCATCGAATTTGATGATCAGGATGTTCTGTTCTTATACAGCACGCATATTCTCAATACCGCGATGATTCTGAAATAAATCCTCAAACCGGTCTGCAAAGATCGGTTTTTCTTTATTGTATAAATGTCTGTATTTTCAGAAAATCCTTGCTTTTCTGAACACAGTATGATATAATACATCCAACAAATTTTATGCCGAAAGGAATCATCATTATGGGAAAAATCAAAATCGGTGTCTTCGGTGCGGGACGCGGCAAGACAATGATCCGCGAAATGCTGAACAATCCGGAAGCGGAGGTCGTTGCTATCTGCGACAAGTACCAGCCTCTGCTCGATGAATGTCAGAAAATGGCAGACGACTACGGTGTCAAAATTGCCCTGTACCCAAACTTTGAAGACTTCTTCCAGCACGACATGGATGCGGTTGTCATGGCAAACTATGCGCATGAGCACGCCAAGTTCGGCATCCGTCTGCTCAAGTCCGGACGTCACATCATGAGTGAGGTTCTGACCTGCGCAACGCTGGCGGAGGCCTGCGAGCTGATCGAGACGGTCGAGCAGACAGGCAAGCTCTACTCCTACGCCGAAAACTACTGCTATTTCAACACCACCTACGAAATGCGCCGCCGCTACCGTGCGGGTGACATCGGTGAGCTGATGCAGGCAGAGGGTGAGTACATCCACGACTGCTCCTCCATCTGGCCGCAGATCACTTATGGCGAACGCAATCACTGGCGCAACCGCATGTCCTCGGTCTTCTACTGCACACATTCGCTCGGACCGATTCTCCACGCGACGGGTCTGCGTCCGATTGCGGTCAACGGCTTTGAGACGCGGAATATGCCGTTTATGCGCAAACTCGGCGATACGTCAGGCTCTGCCGGCACGCTGATGGTCACGCTTGAAAACGGCGCAATCGTCAAGAGCATCGACATGTGCTTAAAGGGACATTCCGTCAACTACCGTATGTTCGGCGATACCGGCATGATGGAAACCGACTTCCACGACGGCGGTTATATGCACCTCTACCGTGAATTCGGCAAAAACTGCGCCGGAACATGGGAGAAATACAAACCCGAATTTGTTCTGCCCGGTGCGGATGCGTCCGGTCACGGCGGCAGCGACTACTTCACCTCCTACTACTTTGTCCGTGCGCTGCAGGGCGATACCGATGCGCTTGACAACATCGTCGACGTCTACTCGGCGGTCGATATGTGTCTGCCCGGCATCCTCGGCTTCAAGTCGATTCTGAACAATAACTGCAAGATCGATGTGCCGAATCTCCGTCTGAAGTCCGAGCGTGACAAGTGGCGTCACGACACGTTCTGCACCTTTGAGGAAGCGGCAGGCGACATGTTCGTACCCTGCAACGCGATGCAGGCAAACCGCGACGAAATCATTCCCGATTCCGTCTATGACGAAGTCCGCCGCAAGTGGGAAAACGGCGAGCCGGGCTGATTGTCCTCAACGCCAAAGTCCGGGTCTTCCGATCCGCATAACAAAAACGGGCTGTTGCATTTGATAAATCATTGAACAAATGATAACTCCCTCAGTCAAAAAAAAGACGCTTCTGCGTCTTTTTTTTGACAGCTCCCGGCATCAATCCCTGGATTGATGCGTTAGAGGGAGCCTAAATTAAGCCTCCCCGAGGGAGGTGGCTCACCTGCGGTGAGCCGGAGGGAGTTTTTGACACTTTGATCTAAATGCAACAACCCGTTTCTTATTTGCAGTATTTTCATCAGAAGAAGACACCGGTTACCCAGATCTCAATGCCGATGGCAATCAGAATCGCGCCGCCGAGGATGGATGCCTTGCCCGAGAGCTTCGTGCCGAAGGTTCTGCCGATCAAAATACCGCCAAGACAGATGACAAGCGTTACCGCGGCAATGATGAGTGCACAGACAAACGCCGACAGCGCATCGTAATCGGCAATCGTGAAGCCGACGGACAGCGCGTCGATCGAGGTTGCAACGCCCTGCAGAAGCAGTGCACCAAAGCCCAGGGGTTCCAATCGACAGGCCTCCCCCTCACCCTCCGGCTTGTCGGGACATACGCCCTCCCGAATCATTTTTCCGCCAATAAACGCCAGCAGAATGAGCGCAATCCACGGAATCAGCACGGAAAATGCCGCAAACAGCTGTGCCATATTGTGG